>DAIQBJ010000062.1:0-12350 GCA_036781225.1 Gemmatimonadales bacterium
GATGTCGTAGAGGATTTCGACGTGATCGCACACGAAGCCAATGGGGACGAGCAGGATCGCAATGTTGCCGGCGCGCGCGATCTCGGTGATCACCTCCGCAACGTCGGGCCCGAGCCATGGCTCGGAGGTGGCGCCCGCGCTTTGATACGCGAAACGCCACTCCCGGAGGCGGGCGAGCCTGGCGACGTCGGCAGCGCTGGCTTTGAGCTCGTCGGGGTACGGGTCCGCCGAGGCCAGGATCTTCTCCGGCAGGCTGTGGGCGGTAAAAATGACCTGAACGGCCGCCTGCTGGGGGAACCGCTGCAGCGCGTCGGTTACGCGGCTCGCCACAGCGTCGAGAAACTGTCCCTCTCTCCACCACGAGCGAATGAGCGTGACGTCCAAACGGCCGTCCGCGGCCTGCAGCAGCTTTTTCTCGTAGGCTCCGACGGACATGTTGGAGTAGTGCGGCGCCATCGCGACGCCCACGACGCGCTGGTGCCCCACCCGCGCGATCTCGTCTACGACGTCGGGGATGTACGGATGCCAGTGACGCATTCCCACGTACACTTTGAACTGGTCGCCCAACACCTTCCCGACGCCCGCGGCCTGGGCACGAGTCAGCTCGAGAATGGGCGAGCGTCCGCCGATGCGCGCGTACCGCGCGCGGATTTCTTCGACGAGCTGAGGACGCGTGACCCGGCCCCCGCGGATGTCCTTGAGGTAGGGCTCGACGTCCGCGAGGTTACCGGGTCCACCGTACGCCATGACGAGCACGGCGATCTGCTCACGCGTCATGCACCAGATCCACGACCGCGCGCACCGCCGCGACGTCCGTCTCCGGAAGGACGCCGTGGCCGAGGTTGAAGATGTGACCGGGTCGGCCCCCGGCGCGCTGGAGGATGTCGCGGACCTGGCGGTCGCGCTCGGCGGCAGGCGCAAGCAGTGCGGCCGGCTCGAGATTCCCCTGAATCGCTTTGCCGTCGATGCGCGTCCAGGCGGCGTCCAGCGGAATCCGCCAGTCCACACCGATCACGTCGCCGCCTGCCGCCGCGAAGTCCTCGAGGAACGTCGCCGTTCCGGTGCCAAAATGAATGAGGGGCACTCCTGCCGCGGCGGCGAGCTGCAACGCCCGCATACTGTGCCGCTGGACGTACGTGCGGTAATCGTCCGGTGACAGGCACCCGACCCAACTGTCGAATAATTGCAGCGCCTGTGCGCCGGCGCGTGCCTGTCCCGCGAGATAGCCACCGACGAGCTCGGCCAACTTGGTCAATAACAGGTGCCAGGTGTCGGGTGCTTGGTACATGAATCGTTTGGTCTTGGTGAACGTGCGGCTCGCGCCGCCTTCAATGGCGTAACTCGCCAGCGTAAAGGGCGCGCCCGCAAAGCCGATCAGCGGCACGTCGGCGGGCAACGCGCGGCGCGCGAGCCGTACCGCATCAAAGACATAGCCGAGCTCGGCTTCGAGATTGAACGACGGCAGCCTCTCCACATCCGCCACGTCTTCGATCGGCCGTGCGATCCTGGGACCTTCTCCCGCGACGAAGCGCAGCCCGAGCCGCAGCGGCTCGAACGGCAGCAGGATATCGGCGAACAGGATCGCGGCGTCGACGCCGAGGCGCTCGACCGGCTGGAGCGTCACCGCGGCGGCGAGGTCGGGGTGATGACACAGATCCAGGATGGAATGGCGCCGGCGGAGTTTGCGGTACGCCGGCATGTAGCGTCCGGCCTGCCGCATGAACCAGACAGGCGTGACGTCAGTGCGCTCCCGACGACACGCTTTAAGAAACCGCAGGCTCCCGGGCCCCCCCCTCGTGAGCGATGAGGATCGTGTCCCCGTCCAGTTTCACCTGGTACGTCGCGATCGCGTGGACCGGGGGGCCGCCCAACACGCGGCCGGTTTCGAGCGAGAAGATTCCTTCGTGCCATGGGCAGGTGACGCTACAGCGCGCGGGATCGACGGTGCCTTCGGACAGGCTGGCGCGCGCGTGGGTGCAGCGATTCGCGATCGCGTATACCGTGCCGCTCACATTGAAGAGGGCCACAGCCTCGTTGGCGGCATAGACACGCATCGCGGTGCCCGGCGGCAACTCGGCCAGCGTCGCGACGGGGGTGAAGCCGTCATCGCGCGCGGGCCGGCGCGACACGGCCTGTGCCGATCCCGCCCCGCCCAGCGTGTCGAGCAGGTCCCACAGCGACATCTGGACACAGGTGAATGTCGGCGTGTCCCGCAGCGTGTAGGACGATGCTTCGCTTTCGCGCAGCTCCATGACCAGATCCAGAAACTCGCCGGGGTTGTCGCCCTCGAAGGCCACGATGAATTCCTGGTCATCCAGCCCATACGAGTAGGTCGTGTTGAGACGGATCGTTGGGTGCTTGCGCCCGATGCGCACGTGCTCGTCCATCATGCGCTGCCGTTCTGGTTTGGGCAGCGCGTACCACGGACGCGTCTTGATGAACGGGTAGACAAACAGGTACTTGGCCACGCTTGGCTGGATCACGAGACGCTGCTCGTGATTCGGATCCGCCGGGAACTCGTAAATCGAGCGGCGCGTCATCGCCAGGTAGCTGTAGGGAATCGAGAGGTAGGCGCCGAGGTCCGTGCGGTTGAGGGCCGTTTGCAGCTCGACCAGGGCGTCGAGGTCTTCGGCGACGTGCCACAGCAGGAAGTCGGTGTCGCCGCGAATGCCGACGAGACCGTAGGGCCGGAGGAGCAGGCGACCCCGATAGCGCTCCAGCGTCTCCCCGAACTCGAGCTTCGCCGACGCCTGGCGCTCGGCGGTCAGCCTGCGCCACGCTGGGTCGAGTTTGTAAAAGGCGTAGCGAACGACTTGGCGTTTTTCAGCGGGTGCGGCCATGGGGGCAATCTAACGAGGGGTCTTGCGCGCTGCGCTCTGGTCCTGCCGATATCTCTTGACCACGAGATAGGTCAGCCAGGTAAAGACCGTTAGCGGAAGCACCACCATCAGCAGCGAGCTGAAGAAATAGATCAGATCGATGTGCGGATTCATCGTCCGATAAAGCGTCGCAGATGACGCAGATAGTAGGTGAGGCCCGCGCCCAGCACGCCGAACCCGATGCCCAGGACCATCTGGCCACGCCAGAGCGACCACAGGGCGAAGCCGACGCAAAACACGATGCCGGTCGTGATGAGCACGCGATGAAACGGAATCATGACGAGGCTCGCGACGCCATCACCTTGTCGAGCACCATGAGTGTCAACAGGGCGGGCAGGTAAAGAATGGAAACAAAGAAGAGGCGCCAGGCGCGTGCCGGCGTGGCGCCCACGAGGAGTCCCGTGCCGGCGGCCACGTACGCGAGTCCCAGCGCGATCGCGCCGTAGAAGTACCAGGTCCCGGTCACGCCCACCAGCGTGGGAACGAGGCTGATGGGCAGGAGCGCGACGGCGTACAGCAGCGCCATACGGCCGGTGTCGCGGCCATCCTCATCCGCAAAGCTCAGCATCCTCAGGCCGCCGGCCCGGTAATCGTCGCGGTACAGCCAGGCGAGCGCGAGGAAGTGCGGCAGCTGCCACAAGAACAGGATCCAGAACAACGCGGCGACCGCCACGCCGAGACCGCCGCCGGCGGCGGTCCAGCCGCCGACGATCGGCAGCGCGCCGGGCACCGCGCCGATGAGCGTGTTCAGCGACGTCTTCCGTTTCAACGGGGTGTAGAGGAGCACGTAGCTGGCGAACGTGAGGGCCGCGAGCACGGCCGTGAGCAGGTTGACGGTTATGCCAAGCCAGGCGATACCGCCGGCCGTGATCGCCGTCGCGAACCAGATCGCGGCCCGGGTCGTGAGGCGACCGGACGGAAGCGGGCGCCGCCGTGTGCGCGCCATGCGGGCGTCGACGTCGCGCTCGCGAATCTGGTTCCAGGCGTTCGTACCGCCCGCCACGAGCGCGGTACCGATCAGCGTGTTGGCGAGCAACAGCAGATCCACCCGGTCCCGCGCGCCCAGATAGAATCCCGCCGCGGCGGTGAGGAGCACCAGCTGCGTGATGCGCGGCTTGGTGAGCTCGAGCAGCGACCTGGCTAGAATACTTTCTCCATGATGGCCACCGTTACGAGAATCGCGGCGAGCGGCAACGGGACGATGAAGATCAAGCGCAGCCGCCAGCGTTCGAACTTGAGATGCATGAAGAACAGCGCGACGAGCAGCGCCTTCCAGACCGCGAGGATCAGGAGTAACAGCAGTTTGATGTTGCGTGACACCGGCAGCTCGAACGCGAGCGCGACTTCGGCGACCGTGAGCACGAAGAGATACAGCCAGATCATGACGTAGTTCGGCCGCTTGTGCGTCTCGGTGGCGTGAGCTGTGGTCATGAGCGCCTCAGATCAGGTAGACAATCGTGAAGAGAATGATCCACACCAGGTCGACGAAGTGCCAATACAGGCCGATGACTTCGATCCCGCGATAGTCCTGCGGCGAGTACTTCTCCGGCAGCACCTTGGTGAAGTAGAGGTACGTCATACTGATCACGCCGCAGGTCACGTGGAAGCCGTGGAAGCCGGTCATCGTGAAGAACGACGAGCCGTATAGGCCGGCAACAGTCACGCCATACTTGATGGGATCAGCGGCGGCGTGCTCCGCGAGCAGCGAGCCTTCGCGAAAGCCGGCGGGCGTGAAGCCATGTCCCACGAGCTTGATGTACTCGACGACTTGTACGCTGACGAACGCCGCGCCGCAGATCATAGTGACCAGCAGCCAGAACTTGAGCCCGCCGTCCCGGAGCAGCTTGCCCGGCACGGGACGCAAGAAGTATTTCTTGCCGTCCTGAATCGCCGCGTACGCTTTCACCATCGACACCGACGAACAGATGAGCAGGAAGGTGTTCACGGCCGTGAGCGGCACGTTCAGCACCGCGCCCGGTTTGGCCCACTCACCCGGCGCGCCGAAGCGCAGGACGATGTACGATCCGATCAACGCCGTGAAGAACATCACGTCGCTGGCCAGGAAGACCCACATCCCCAGCTTGCTGCTGTATACCCCCGCCCCCGGCTCGGCCGGGTATGGCGGCCGCATTTGATCTAGGACTTGAGTCCCGTGCGTCATCGCACTCTCCCGGTCAGTGCCCGGCCGCCGGCACGGGCGCCGGCACCGGATCGCGGTCAGTGGGCAGCTTCATAAATTGCGGCAAGAAGTCCTTGTCGCCGGCTTCGGGCGAGCTGAACTCGTACGGACCGCGATACACGTTCGGCGTGCGCTCCCAGTTGCCGTGCGGCGCGGGATTCGACAGCGACCACTCCATGCCGTTGTCGTTCCACGGATTCTGCGGCGCCTTTTTCCCGAATTTGAGGCTCCACAGGAAGTTGAACAGGAACAGCGCCTGGACCGCGAACAGCGCGAACGCGGCGTAGGAAATGAATACGTTGAGCGGCTGCTGCGGCTTCAGGAAATCGTAGATCGTGGGATCGTAGATACGCCGCATCTGCCCGCCCATCCCGATGATGTGCATCGGGAAGAACGTCAGGTTGTAGAAGAGGAACGTGAGCCCGAAATGGAGCTTGCCGATCCCCTCGTGCATCATCCGGCCGAACATCTTGGGATACCAGTAGGGAATCGCCGCGAACAGCGCGAACAGCGACCCGCCGAACAGCACGTAGTGAATGTGCGCCACGATGAACTGGGTGTCGTGGATCGGAATGTCCACCGGCGTCGCGGCCATGAAGATGCCCGACAGGCCGCCGATCGTGAACATCGACACGAACCCGATTGCGTTGAGCATCGGCACGTGGAAGTGCAGGTTCCCGCGCCACATGGTGCCGAGCCAATTGAACACCTTCACGGCCGACGGCACCGCGATCAGCAGCGTCGACACCATGAACGTCGACCCGAGGGTCGGGTTCATGCCGCTCATGAACATGTGGTGGCCCCACACGATCCAGCCGAGGAACGCGATGCCGATGATGGCGAACACCATCGAGTGATAGCCGAAGATCGGCTTGCGGCTGCCGTTGGCGATGATGTCGGACACCATGCCCATCGCCGGCAGGATCAGGATGTAGACCTCGGGATGGCCGAAGAACCAGAAGAGGTGTTGCCACAGCAGCGCTTGGCCGCCCGCCACCGGATCGAAGAAGTGTGTGCCCAGGACGTTGTCGAACAGCAGCATGATCGCGGCGCCCTGGAGCACCGGCAGCGCGAGCACGCCCAGGATCGCCGTGATGAAGAGCGCCCAGACGGAGAGCGGCATGCGGAACCACGTCATGCCCGGCGCCCGGTGGTTGATCACCGTCGTGATGTAGTTCAACGATCCCATCACGGACGAGAGTCCCAACACCACGATCGAAATACACCACAGCATCTGCCCGACCGTGACGCCCGACAGATCGGGTCGCGCCGCCAGCGGCGCGTAGTTGGTCCAGCCCGAGCGAATCGGCCCGTTCGGCACGAAGAAGCTCGCAGTCATGATCAATCCCGCGAGCAGCGCCAGCCAGAACGACGCCATGTTGATGCGCGGGAACGCCATGTCATGCGCGCCGAGCTTCAGCGGGATCAGGAAGTTGGCGTACACGCCGACGAGCAGCGGCATGATGGCGAAGAACACCATGAACGTGCCGTGCATCGACACGAGCTGGACGTAGTACTCGGGGAGGATCACGCCGCCCGACGCCATCGACTCCGGCAGGATTCCACCGCCCGGCATTGGTTTTCCCGGAAAGCCGAGCTGCCAGCGGATCTGCATCGCCAACAGGCCGCCCACCAGCAGGAAGAACAGGCTGACGAACAGGAACTGAATGCCGATGATCTTGTGATCGGTGGAGAAGATGTATTTGCGCCAGAAGCTCATGGGCGCATCATGATGAGCGTCGTGCGTCGCTGGTGTCTTATGCGCGACTGAGGTCATTCAGAGCCCCCCCCCCCTCCCCCTCCGGTGGCTTGTTGTGTCAACCAGGCCTTGAACTCCTCGGGCGTATGGACGAACACCCGCGCTCGCATCTTGTAGTGCCCCATCCCGCACAGCTCGGCGCAGCCGAGCTCGAACTCGCCGGTTTTGGTCGCCTGGAACCAGGCGATGATGTGCATGCCGGGCACGGCATCCTGTTTCAAGCGCCACTCGGGCACGAAGAACGAGTGGATCACGTCCTCCGAGCTCAGCTCGGCCGCCACCGGCTCATTCACCGGCACGTGCAGCTGATTGCGGACCGTGAAGTCGTCCGACGTTCCGAGCTTTCCATCGGGTCCCGGGTAGGTGATTTGCCACTCGAACTGCTTGGCGTGCACGCCGATGTGATAGGCGTTTGGGGGCACGCTCTTCTTGTCCTTGATCAGCACCCAGTAGTGATTGCTCACCAGCCCGAGGGCGACCATCGTAACGGCGGGGATCGCCGTCCAGATGACTTCGGCGCGCGTCGAGCCGTGAGTGTAGAACGCTTTCCGTCCCGGCCGGGCGCGGTAGCGAATGACGAACGTCACCACTCCGACCTCCACGAGCACGAGCGCGATTCCCGTGATGATGAGAATCACCAGAAACATCGTGTCGATCGGACCGGCGAACGTCGATCCTGCGTCGGGCAGCCACCACCGCATGGGGTGTGTTCTCCTTTCGCTACTTCGCGGTGAAGGTGAAGTTGGCCGTCTTGCTCTCGGTTCCCGCGATCGTCACGGTCGCGGTCTGGGTGCCGAACCTCTCGTGCCACGCTTCCACGGTGTACGTCCCCGGCGGCAGGCCCTTGATCGAGAAGCTGCCGTCCGCACCGCTCACGGCAAAGAAGGGATCAGACCGCACACCGGCGTAGGCGTGCATCCAGCCGTGCACGTTGCACTCGAGGTTGACCATCACCTCCGGCGCCGAGAAGGTCACGTCGCGCGTCATGCCGGCGTTGGGCTGGCTGACGTTGAAACCGCGATTCTTCTTCGCGATCGCCTTTATGTTGTGCAGGAGGGGATCGGAGTTTTTGATCTCGAGGTTCTGTCCCGCCATGATCCCGAAGACGTGCGGATGATAGCGGCAGCCGTTCTGATCGAGCACGACGGGCGTGGACGGCGCCTGATACTTCGCGTTGGCGGGCAGGCCGGCACTGACATAGACGAACACATTGGCGAGTGCGTTGGCCGCACCCGCGACCACGGTCTCCTCCTTCGGCGGCGCGGGGTACTTCGCCTTGCACGCCGCCTCTTCACTCATATCGATCGTGGGAACCTTCGGCGGCGTTCCGGTGAACTTGATCTTCCCGGCGATCGTTCCGCCATCCGCTGACGCCGCGCTTGTCGCTGCAGCGGGGGCCGCAGCTGGAGCCGGGGCGAGGGAGGGGGGGGCCGCGGGCGCCGCGGCGGCGTTGCCCTGATCTCCCTTGCTGCACACGGTGAGCAGAAACATTCCGCCCACCACGCTCAAGATTCTGCCTTTCATTGCTGCCTCCGGTATGAAGTCTTCTGCTGCGCCCGCCATACGACCAGCATGCCCAACCCGAGCGTCAGGACCATGGCGAGCACCGGCGAGATGAACACCCGGGCCGGCACCGGTTCGTCGAGGGCGAGGAAATACCACGTGCTGACGGCCGTGCGTGTACCGTGCTCTCCGTTAGACCCATCCGACGCGAAGAATGCCACGGGGATTGCACGGCCGCTCCGGAACGGAAGCTGGCTAGCCGTATCGGGCGAAGCAAGTGCGCGGGTGAAGACGACGCGCCACTGCCCGTGGTCGTAGACCGCCCGCGCTCCTACCGCGCCGCGCGGCAGCGAATCGAACCGCTCAATGCCTCGCGCCAGCCCCGCGACGGCGGCATCGCGCGATGTGCTGGTCCAGCGCCATTGATACACGGGGCCGCTCGGACTGCCCATCAGGAAGTACGGGCGTTCCATCCCGGTGGGAATCGTCACGGGAAACTGCACCACCATCTGATCAGGCCAGAGCGCCGGCTGCTCGCGAGTGGAGTCATCGCTCTGCACCGTGGCAAGCACGCGTCCGATGTGCCCCAGCCAGGCAGAGTCGGGACTCGCCGTGCGATCGTCCCAGGTCACTCGCAGTGCGATCGAATCCCTGGTATGCACGGCCTTCACCCAGACACCGGTGACGGCCGGCGCGAACCACCGGCTCTTGTGAATCACCTGGCCGACCAGTGGGAACCAGTAGGGATCGACGGCATTCCAGGCGGAATCATCCGGCGCGCTCGGCAGCACCCGCGTAACGAGCGGGGCGTGAATCACGTCACGCACCACCGGCGGCTCGCTGGGCGAGAGGCTGCGGACGTACTCGGCCACGCGCCACAGCTCCGTTTCGGTGAGGAACTTCTGATCGATCAGATCGCTGAATGACGGCATCGGCGTGCCGTCGAGGCCGGTGCGCAGCCGGTGATAGATGTCGCTCGTCGTCGGACCGCCGTTGAAGCGCCAATTCTCGTGCAGGTTCGCGGCGAAAATGGGATGGCCGGCGTCGTCTTTGAGCGTGGGGGCCGATGGCCCGTCGCCCCGGCCCTGATCGCCGTGGCATTTGCGACAGCCGATCGAGTCGTAAAACTGCCGCCCCACCCGCAATGCTTCCGCACCCGTGCCGCCGCCCGGCTCCTTGCCGAATTGGAGCACTTGCGGGCGCTGCGTCGTATCGGCGAAGAACGTCGAGAACGTCTTGATGTACGCCAGTACGTCGCGCCGCTGCCGATCGGACAACCTCGTTTTCCATCCGGGCATGGCGGTCCCCGGGAGCCCTTCATCTATAGAGCGGAGCAGATCGGCGTCGATCGGGAGCTGGCCGCTCGCGGTCGAGCGGATCTGATAGACGGCGCCCGTGAAGTCGCGCGGCGGCGGAATCATGTGCCGGGCGGCCGGCCCGTCTCCGGCGCCGTTGTCGCCGTGGCAGCCGGCGCACCATTTCGTGTAGACCTGTTTGCCGGCCGACGTATCCTGAGTGGCGACCAGCGCCAGCAACAGAAGCGAGTGGATCACTTGCTTGCCTCCGCACTCACTTCCCAGGTCCTCGGCTTCCAACCAGTCTGTTCGTACAGAAACAGCACCACCGACCAGATTTCGTCTTCGGTCAAGAAATCTTCCCACGCCGGCATCGCCGAGTTCCACGGCGTTCCTTCGCGCGGCAGCCCGGGGCCGCCCTTCGCGATGCGCCAAAACACGAAGCTCTCCGTGAGCTGGGCGATCGTGCCGTTGTCCTGGAAGTTGGCCGGCAGCGGATTCAAGCCGGACGCATAATGGCCCTGGCCGTCGAGATGATCGCCGTGGCAGGGCACGCAATTCTCATAGTAGACCCGGTGGCCGACGGCGAGGTGTGCCGCCATGTCACCCCCCCCCGGGCGGCGCAGCGGGTTCTCGAGTCCGACCAGCGTGATCGTCTTGCCGCGGAATGTGATCTGTGACGGCGGCGCCGGATGGATCGAGCGGAGGTTGGGCGGCGCCGCGACGCTTGCTTTGACCTGGCTGTAGGTGATGCAGCCAACCATCAGCGTGACTGCGGCGAGCACGGCGGTGCGGATCACCTTGAGCCGCGGCTGCACGAGCACATCGTGCATTGGCTCCTTGAACGTGGTCCAGCGCGCCTCGTCGTCGCTCACCCAGATCAACACGCCCACCAGCACGGTCGCCATGTACTGCAGGACGACGCTCTTGGGTACGACGGCGCTGCCGGGCAGCACCGGGATGATGAACGCAATGAGGATGTACGCGATCACCATCAGCCCGACGGCTTGCCAGAACGGGTGGCGCAGGTACGATCTCATTTGTGACTCGACAGGAATTCGACGAGCGACTCGAGCTGCGCGGCGGTCAGCTGATTGCCGAACATCTTGGGCATCACGCCTTTGAACTTCTCGTACCCCTTCGCCGTCTTGGCGTCGGGCAGCAGGATCGACTCGCGAATCAGGTTGGTCGATAACCGCGAGCCGACGTGCGTCAGGTCGGGTCCGATGGCGCCGCCCTCGCCGTTCATCTTGTGACAACCGGTGCACCCGGCGCCGCGGATGATAGTCATCGGATCGGTCGATCCTCCAGCGATCCCTGGCGCCCCGCCCCCGCCCCCAGTGGCGGCAGGGGCGGCAGAGCCGGATGCGGGCGGGATATCCGAGGCGGTTACGTCGACCGTTCCGCCGTTCGACTCGAGAAACGCAACCAACGCCCACAGCTGTTGCGGTGAAAGAGTCCGTCCCATCTCCGGCATGATTGGCTCATAGCCAGAGACGACGTAGGCGCGCGGGCTCGTGAGCGACTCATAGATATAGGCCTTGCAGTCTTTGCCGGGCTCCCGCTTGCCGCAGCGTGCGCCGATGGGTCCCTGCCCTTTTTCGTCGGTGAGCAGGTTGGGCGCGCGGGTGCCGAGACCGTGGCACGCGGTGCACCCGCCAGCGCCGTGATACAGCTGGTCGCCGGCACTGACGAGCTGCTCCGGCGTGACGTTCGCGCCGAGGCTCAGCGCGTGGGGAACCTCGGACTGCACCTGCGGAATCTTGTTCGCGATGAGGGTGTACAGCGCCAGCGTGCCGACCACGATGCCGATGATTCGCAGGTTAGTGGCCCACATGCGGCGCCTCCACCGTGGACGGGACGAACGTCGATTTCTCGGCGAGCCCGCCAAGCCAGAAGATGAAGCCCACGAGCGACAGGAAGATCAACACGCAGGTGCTGATCATGATCGCGGCATAGCCCAGGGCCGGCGTCGCGGCGTACGGTGTCGTATCCTGCATCACTTGCCACACATGCCAGTGCTGGCGGATGCCGCTGCGCGCGAATCCCATCAGGCCCATCAGCCACGTGAACGTGACGGCGAGAATGAACAGCGCGTACTGCGAGCGTGGCGGCATCTTGCCCCACTGGATGGCGCCGAGGGATTGGGCGCCGCGTGCCATGAGCACGTCGATGATCGTGACGAAGACGATGCAGGCAAGCACGGCGCCGACTTGATAGACCGAATAGCCGATGCGCACGATGGCTTCGACGAAATAGCCGCGGATGCCGAAGAACAGCACGACGGCGGCGGCGATCGCGAACATCCCGGCCTGAATTCTCGTACCGGTCGGCGCCCATGGCACGACGGGTCGGATGTTCGCGCGGCGGTACAGGAGGAACGAGAGGAACGTTGCCAGGATCATCAGATTGACGGCGGTGTTCTTCGCGCTCATGACGCCGAGCGCCCCGAGTAGCGGGTGGTGTGACCCGCCCATCGCGGCCAGCTCCCGCGAGTCGGCGATCATCGTATGCGGCGTCCCCCAGACCAACGCGCCGAGCACGAGGATCAGGAGCAGCCACTTCGTATACGGTCGATAGCGTTCCGCGCCGGGGATGCGACCCATTCCGATCCAGAGATAGTAGTTCCCGGTGAGGAACAGGACCGCGATGAGGAAGGCCTGGATCACCCACAGCCAGCTCATGAAGCCGCCCATCATCGTGATGCCCATCGACTGGTCGTACTGATAGATCTC
>DAIQBJ010000063.1:0-12331 GCA_036781225.1 Gemmatimonadales bacterium
GCGTGGGGCGCCGGAGGGCCACCGACAACTCCTCGAGCCGCGGCAGGTCCTCCAGATCCTTCAGTCCGAGAATCTCCAGAAACGGGGGCGTGGTACCGTAGAGCAGCGGCCGGCCGAGACCCTCGCCGCGCGTCACCACCTCGATCAGGCCGCGCTCCACGAGCTTATCCATGACGGCGCCCGAATCGACCCCGCGAATTTCATCCACCTCGAGCCGGCCCACCGGCTGCCGATACGCGATGATGGCGAGTGTTTCGAGCGCCGCGGGCGACAGCCGCCGGGGCCGCAGCGCGAACTGCGCGCGCTCGATCGTTTCCGCGTACTCGCGCCGCGTCAGGAACTGCCACCCCTCCGCGATCTCGACCAGCTCGACGCCATGCGCGTCGCCGTAGGAGCTCCTGACTTCCTCGAGTGCCGCGCGGATGGCACTCTCCCCCGCTTCGGGCTCGAGCGAAATGAGCTCCTCCAGCGTCAGCGGGCGCGACGCCGCGAACAGCGCGGCTTCAAGCAGCTTCGCGAGCGGTTGCACGCTTGATCACCATGGGACCGAAGGGCTCGGGCTGGGAGAGCGTGAGCGCGCTGCGCTTGGCCAACTCGAGCAGTGCGATGAACGTCGAGAGCACATCGACGAGCGTCGCCTGGGGGCCTCCCCCTACGGCGTCGGACCATCCGAAGGTCTCGTGCTTTTCGAGCAGCGCCTGGATGCGGGCGGTTGCCCCTTCGACATCGAGCGGCCGCGGGACCACGCGGTGCAGCATCGGCTCGGGAATCAGCGAGATCACCCGCTCCGCGGCGCTCAGCAGATCGTTCAGATCGATCTGCAGCGGCGCGGGAGGAGCATCGGCCGGAGGCGCTTCGTAGCCGCGACCAAACCGCTCCGCTTTGTGCTCGGCCGCCCGCCCGAGCCAGTCGACCAGCTCGCGAATCTGCTGGTATTCGAGCAGACGCCGCACCAGCTCCGCGCGCGGATCTTCCCACTCGTCGTCCCCCAGGCGCCGCGGCAACAGCATCTGCGCCTTGATGCGGAGCAGCCGGGCCGCCATTTCGAGGTAGTCCGCCGCCTGATTGAGCCCCAGCTCGTTGATGACGGAGAGGAACTGATCCGCGATCTTCGCGATGGGGAGGTCGGTGATATCGACCTCGTCCTCGCGTATCAGATGCAGCAGCAGATCGAGCGGTCCGGAGAACTTCTCCAGCTCCACGACGAAGCCGCCACCGCCCGCGTCTCGGGTGATGGGAGTCGTCACGAGCCCAAGCGGAACGGGGAGACGACTCTGAGTGCGACATCCAGCAGCTGCATCCCCGGCCACATGAAGACGTTGATGACTCCGGGAAGGAGCCACACTACGAGGAGAATGGGGATAATCCCGAAGGCGTAGAGCTGGCGGTATCGCATGCCCGCGGCCGGCGGCAGGATCTGTTTGAGCACATGACTGCCGTCGAGCGGCGGAATAGGAATCAGATTGAAGCAGGCCAGTACCACATTGAGATACATCCCCCAAAACATCATATGCTGCAGCAGCGCCAACGTCGGGACCGCTGACGAGAACGCCTGGCCGAGCAGTCCGACAAGCACGTACACGATGGCGCTCACAATGAACAACGCGAGGTTCGTCGCGATTCCCGCGAGCGAGACGATGATGTCGCCCCGGACATAACTCCGATAGTTGCGCGGATTGACGGGCACGGGTTTCGCCGCGCCGAAAACAAACGGTGCGTTGCTGAGAATCAGCACTGCCGGCAGGATGATCGTCATGAACGGATCAATGTGCTTCAGCGGATTCAGTGTCAGCCGCCCGAGCATGTAGGCGGTGGTGTCACCCTGCCGGTACGCAGCTTCGGCGTGGGCATATTCATGCGCCACGACCGAGAACAAGAGCACGGGGATCTGAAGGAGGGTATCCTCGAGCCGCACGGCCTAAGATAACGTAGCGCCTTGACCCGACGCAACTTACCGCCTAGGTTCCGCGTCATGCCGAAGATCAAATCCGCGAAAAAAGCGATGCGTCAGGCACGCGCCCGCACCGGGCGCAACCGGGCGCAGCGCTCCTCCCTGCGTACCGCGCTGAAGCGCGTGCGCGCCTCCGCGACTGCCGATGCCGCCGCCGCAGCGTATGCGCTTGCCGCCCGCGTGCTCGATCGCGCCGCGCGCAAAGGCCTGATCCACAAAAACAATGCCGCCCGGCAGAAGTCGCGCCTCGCGGCGTTAGTCAAACGGTTACGGGAGAAGGCGACGGCGTAACCGGAACATGTAGGCGCAGCATGCTGCGCCCTTACCGTCACACATCACATCGCGGCCAATTCCCCGCCGCAATTCTCGCAGTACCACTCCGTTGCCAGATTCATCGTACCGCAGTCGCGGCACTTGAGGGTCTTTTCGACCTCGGCGTCCGCATCGAGTGGAGCGTCCGGTGTCACTTCCTGATCGACCTGATACCGCTCGCCACTGGCGCGCCGCGGTGAGGGCGCGTTCTTCTCGTCTTCGGTAACCGACTTCAGAAATGCCAGCTCGTCGATCGGCGTCTTGCGCTTCGGCGCCGTGGGCGGCGCGGGCGGCGCAGGCGGCGCGGGCGGCGGGGGCGGCGGGGCGGCTTGCGGTGTCTTCAGCGGCGGCCCGGGCCTCGCCCTCACGAGCGCATCGAGCTCCTCGAGTCTGGTAATGTCACGCTCCACGTCGAGCAGCTCGTCGCGCGCGGCGCCGAGGTCGGCCAGCGCATCCTTGTGCACCTGGGACCATTGCGCTTCGTCGTACTCGCCGACTTCATGGCGCAACTCGGTTTCGGCCAAGCGCTCCGCGGCGGCCTTTTCCTTCTTTTGCAGCTCGAGCAGTTGCTCTTTGTGCTGGGTCATCAGCTGGCGTGCGGCTTCGGCGTGCGACTTCAACTCCTCAGTGACCGCCCTGAGTCGTGCTTCGTAGTCGGCCTTCACCCGCGTCCGCACGTGCTCGGGCGCCGAGTCGGGCGTCGCGTTGATGCGCGCGAGCCACGCCTCGTATTGGCGGCGCTCTTCCAGCAGCCGCTGGATGGTCGCTGCGCTCTTCGAGGGTCCCCCCCCCGCCCCCCCCGCGCTTCCCTTAACCATCGAAGCTCAGCGGTTTCGGTTGTCCGATTCGTTGCGCGGCGGCGATGATCCGCGCTGAGTGCTCCAGTGACTCCATCCGGATCCAGGCCTCATCGAGAGTTTTTCCCATCGTCACGGCACCGTGGTGGGCGAGCAGCAGCGCGTGACACCGCGTGTCTTCGAGGAACGGCACAACCCGATCTCCCAGCTCCGGCGTGCCTGACTTCCCGTAGGGCACCAGCGGGACCGGTCCAACCACGAAGATAAGCTCCGGCAACAAATTGGACGGAATCTCTTGTCCCGCAACAGCAAAGCCGGTTGCGGTGGGGGGATGCGCGTGCACCACGGCCTGGATATCGGGCCGGTGCCGCAAAATGCGTAAGTGTAAGTCCAACTCGCTGGTAGGCTTGCGGCGACCGCGGGACCGGGGCTTCCCTGCCAGATCGACCTCCACCATGTCGGCCGCGGTCAGCAGCGCCTTGATCCGGCCGCTCGGGGTGACGAGGACTCGTTGCGGCCCGAGACGAACCGAGAGATTGCCGTCTCGCCCCGCTATCAGGCCGTGTGCCGCGAGCTGACGGCAGCACAGCGCCATGCGCCGGGCTACCGCGCTCGCGGTCATAGCTCGTGGACGATCGTGCCCGCGACGATGGTCAGGATCGCGCGGCCGGTCAGCGCGCGGCCGGTAAACGGCGTGTTGTGGCTCTTCGAGTGGAACGCGTTGGGGTCGACGGTCCACTTGGCGGCCGCATCCAGAACGACCACGTCGGCGACCGCTCCCGGCGCGAGGGTACCGCCCGGTAGGTGGAAGACTCGCGCCGGCTCGGTGCTCATGCGCCGGATCAGATCCGGCAGCGTGAACACACCACCCACCACGAGCTCCGTGTGCGCGACGGCGAAGGCAGTCTCGAGCCCGACGATACCGAACGGCGCGTCGTCAAAGGCGGCTTCCTTTTCATCGTAGGCGTGCGGCGCATGGTCGGACGCGATACAATCGATCACGCCGTCCTTCAGCGCGCCGCGCAACGCCGCCACGTCGGCAGCCTCACGGAGCGGTGGGTTCATCTTGGCATGCGTGTCGTACTCCTCACAGGCGTAGTCAGTCAGCGTCAGATGATGCGGCGTCACTTCAGCGGTGACTCTGATGCCTCGATCCTTCGCCTCGCGAATGATCGCGACCGAGCCGCGAGCCGACATGTGGCAGAGATGGACATGCCCGCCGGTCAATTCGGAGAGCAACACATCGCGCGCTACCATGATCTCCTCGGCCGCCGACGGGATGCCCTTGAGGCCGAGACGCGTCGCGACGAGACCCTCATGCATCACGCCACCCGACGCGAGCGATGGATCCTCGCAATGATCGGCGACCGGAATGCCGAACGTGCGCGCGTACTCGAGCGCCGTGCGCATCAGGTGACTCGCGACGACGGGCTTGCCGTCGTCCGAGACCGCCACGGCGCCGGCGCTCACCATCTCTCCGAATTCGGCGAGCCGCTCGCCTTTCTGACCGATCGAGACCGCGCCGATCGGGTGCACACGCGCGAGGCCTGCGCGCCCTGATTGCCGGACGATGAAACCCACGGCCGCCTGGTTGTCCGTGACCGGATCGGTGTTCGGCATGGCGCAGATGGCCGTAAAGCCACCGGCCGCCGCCGCGCGCGCGCCGCTGGCCACGGTCTCTTCGTCTTCGTTGCCCGGTTCGCGCAGATGCACGTGCAGATCCACCAATCCAGGCGCGACGACCTTGCCGGTGACGTTGCGCACCGCAGCACCGTCCGGCGCTCCGAGCCCACGGCCGACCGCCGAGATCTTGCCGTCCTGAATCAGCACATCGAGCGCATCGTCCAGGTCGCGGCTCGGGTCGATCACCCGGCCTCCTTGCAGCAGGAGCGGCACGGACGCGTTCATTCGCTGCCTCCGCCCTTGGCCGCGTCGGCGAGCTCGGCGCGACCGCCCGCCAGCAGATAGAGCACGGCCATGCGCACGGCGACGCCGTTCGTCACCTGGTCGAGGATGACGCTGTGGGGCCCATCGGCCACGCGCGAGTCGATCTCGACGCCGCGGTTCATCGGTCCCGGATGCATGATCGTGATGGAGCGAGGCGAACGCTCCAGCCGCTCCGGCGTCACGCCGAAGACGCGGTAGTACTCGCGCAGGCTGGGAATGAAGCCCTTCTCCATGCGCTCGAGCTGCAAGCGCAGCACGTTGAGCACATCGGCCCATTCGATCGCCTCTTCGATCCTGCCGAATACCGTGACGCCGAGCTCCTCGATGCCGCGCGGCATGAGCGTCCAGGGACCGCAGACGGCGACCTCCGCGCCGAGCTTGGTGAGTCCCCACAGATTCGACCGGGCAACGCGCGAATGCAGCACGTCGCCCACGAGACAGACCTTGAGGCCCTCGATCTTGCCATGCTTGTCACGAATCGTGAGGAGATCGAGCAGCGCCTGGGTGGGATGCTCGTGCTTGCCGTCTCCGGCGTTGATGACGTTCGACGCGATCCGATCGCCGAGGAACTCGGCGGCCCCGGACGAGGGATGGCGGATCACCACCATGTCGATCCGCATCGCCTCGAGGTTGCGCGCCGTGTCCACCAGCGTCTCTCCCTTCGAGACCGATGACCCGCTCGCGGCGACGTTCACCGTATCGGCGGACAGTCGTTTCTCCGCGAACTCGAACGAGATACGTGTCCGGGTCGAGGCCTCGAAGAAGAGGTTCACGATCGTCTTGCCGCGCAGCGCCGGCACCTTTTTGATCGGCCGCTCCGAGACTTCCTTGAACGGCTCCGCGGTGTCGAGAATGAGCCGGATCTGCTCCGGCGTCATGTGCTCGAGACCGGTGAGGTCTTTGCCGAGGATCGAGGTCATCGGACGACGTCCACCTGATCGCGGCCGTCCAGCTCCTGGACCTGAACCTCCACACGATCACCGGCTCCGGTCTTGATTGCCTTCCCCACGATGTCCGCCTGAATCGGCAGCTCACGGCCGCCGCGGTCCACCAAGACACAGAGCGAGATGCGCTTGGGACGCCCGAAATCGGCGAGCTCGTCGAGGGCGGCGCGCACGGTGCGGCCGGTATAGAGCACGTCGTCGACGATGACGGCGTGTTTGTCCGTGAGATCGCCCGGCAGATGCGTTTCCCCGATGACCGGCTTCGGGCCGACGGTGCCGAGATCGTCGCGGTAGAGCGTGATGTCGAGCGCGCCGCGCGGGACAGCGGCGCCTTCCTGTTCGTTGATGAGTTTGGCGATGCGATCGGCCAGCTCGACACCGCGGCGCTGAATGCCGATGAGCACGAGATCGTCGGTGCCGTGCGCCAGCTCGAGGATTTCCACTGCCATACGCTGCAACGCCCGCGACATCGCGCGGGCGTCGAGGAGAATCGTGCGGTCTTCCGCTTTTGGCCGAGGCATCTCGGGGCTGAAACTTATCCGCTTCGCGGTGTTACATTCAAGTGAGCGCCGCCAGGGCGGCCCACGGTCCGCGTAAAGGGTTTCTAGCCCACCCGTCGAGATACGACGACATAACCTGACTTCCTCGCCCCACCACGCGGACACTGGGCGGCCCAAGGAAGGAAGGTTCGTGTCATGAAGCCCACCCCCGATCTCGTGTGGCTGCGCAAGCAAGCCAAGCGTCACCTCGCCGAGCTCCGCAAGACCAATCCGCAGGCCCAACTCGCCGACGCGCAGCGCGATGTCGCGCGGCAGCAGGGGTTCCCGAGCTGGCGGGCCCTCAAGGCCCATGTCGATGCGCTCAGCATCGAGGGGCAATTGTTCGACGCCGCCCGTCGCGGCGCCATCGCCACGTTGACCGCGCTGCTCGATCGCTCCCCCGACAGGCTGCAGGCCCGCGAGGCACCGTATGAATGGACCCTGCTGCATGCCGCGGCGCGCGAAGGCCAGCTCGCGGCGGTGGACCTGCTGTTACGGCGCGGCCTCGATCCGAACCTGCGCGAACAGGGCGACAATACCTACCCGATGCACTGGGCGGCGGCAGCCGGCAAACTGGACGTCGTCCAGCGCTTGGCCGACGCGGGCGGGGACGTCGTGGGCCACGGCGATGATCACGACATCGAGGTAATCGGCTGGGCCAGCTGCTGGGAGGGGGCCGATGATGCCGAGCACCGCGCGGTTGTCGATTTTCTCCTGAGCCGCGGGGCCCACCATCACATCTTCTCCGCCATCGCCTGCAATGCGGGCGACGAGGTGCGCCGCATCGTCGCGACCAATCCCGCGGCGCTGATGAGCCGGCTCAGCCGCAATGAGAATCACCAAACTCCGCTGCATTTCGCGGTCGGTCACCATCGCCCGCAGATGGTCGCGCTGCTCGTTGAGCTTGGCGCCGATCCTCTGGTCGCGGACGGCTTCGGGTTCCCGCCGGCGATGTATGCGAGTACTCCCGACATCGATCGCCCGGTGATGCAGGCGATCCGCGCGTTGACTGCCGCCGAGCTGCGCAGCGCCGACCGCGGCAAGCGCGCGACACGTGCGGGCACGATGGATCTGCTCGCCAGCCTGGCGCTCGGCGATTGGGAAGCGGCGACGCGATTGGCAGGCGACAGTCCTGAGCTGCTGCGGAGCGGAGTCTTGCATCTGGCGACCAAGCGTGGCGACGTGGCCGGTGTCCAATGGCTGCTGGATCACGGTGCGGATCCGAATGTGCGCTGGGCACACTGGGATTCGGAAGTGACGCCGCCGCACCTTGCCGTCCTCGCTGATCACGGGGAGATCATGCGGATCTTGCTCGCGCGTGGAGCCGATTCCACCATCCGCGACACCAAGCACGACAGCGATGCACTCGGCTGGGCCGAGTTCTTCCACCGGCACGAAATGGTGGAGCTTTTGAAGGCGCGCAGCGTGCGCTAGTACACCGGCGTGAGCGGCGGTTTGCCTTGTAATACCGCCTGCACGTTGGCTAGGGCGATGCCGGCCATCTTGCGACGTGTTTCCTCCGTAGCGCTGCCGATATGCGGCAGCAAAACCGTCCTCGGCGCCGCGCGCAGGCGTGGGTGGATTGCCGGCTCGTCGGCGTAGACATCCAGACCTGCGGCGCCCAGGTGGCCCCGCTCGAGTGCTGCGGCGAGCGCTTCCTCCCGGACCAGGTCGCCACGCGACGTATTGATCAGAATGGCTCCCGCCTTCATGACTGCCAGTGATTCGGCGTTGATGATGCCTTTCGTCTCCGGAGTCGCCGGTACGTGCAGGCTCACGATGTCGCTCGCGGCGAGCAACCGCTTGACGTCGACGCGTGTGGCGCCGCTGTCCCGCTCGAACTCGGGCTTTGCGCTGCGAGCGGCATAGAGCAGCCGCAAGCCAAACGGTAGCGCGCGACGCCCAACCGCTTGCCCGATGCGACCGGCGCCGAGCAAGCCGAGCGTGCGTCCGTTCAGCTCCAGGCCCAGCAGCTGCTCGGGATGCCAACCGGTCCACTGCCCGTTGCGGATGAGATCGACGCCTTCGACCAGTCGCCGGGCGGTCGCCAGGATCAGGGCCCAGGTGAGATCAGCGGTCGCTTCGGTGAGCACGCCCGGCGTGTTGGTCACGAGCACCCGGCGCATCTCGGCGGCGACCAGATCGATGTTGTTGTACCCGACGGCCATATTCGCGACGATGCGCAGCTCGGGGAGATTCTTGAATTCGGTGCCACCCAGCCAACGGCTCAGCAGGGGGACGATGGCCACCCAGTCCCCTTTGGGGGTGGGTTCAGCGGTACTGATCCACGTGACGTCGAGGCCTGTCAACTGCGAGGGCTCGAGGAGGTTCTGCAGCTCCGCGGCGACGAGAACGCGGTGCGCCAAGTCTATTGCAGCGCCGTTTGTTGCATCTCCACGGCCTGCCAGCGGCCATCCCGTTTCACGAAGATTCGCGTATATCGGACCTTGCCGCTGAAAGGAAAGCCGCGAAACGTGCCCGTGTTGTCGGCGATGCCACGCAAGACGGCCACATCGCCCTCCCCGTAGATTCGCACGTCCAGGCTGTCGTACTTCACCGCCGTCAGCTTGAGCGTGCCGCTGGCGATATCGCGGATGTTATCGGCACGCGAACGCACGGCGCCCAACCGAGAAATCTCGACGAACTCAGTCGCCAGCATCCGCGATAAGGCAACCGTGTCAGCCTGGAGCAGCGCCTGCCCCCGACTCGTTTCCAGGGCCTTAATCGAGTCTGCGGCCTGCGCCGACAGGCGGCTGGCGCACACGAGCAGGAATAGAGCAGTGATGCGAGTGATCATGCGGAGCCTCCCTTGAGCTTCAGGCCGCGCGGGCCTACGTACTCCGACTGCGGGCGAATGAGGTGGTCTTCGGCATGCTGTTCTATTACGTGCGCGCACCAGCCGGCGATTCGCCCGCATGCAAACGTGGCCACGAACGACTTGGGCTCGAGGCCAAGAGCCTGCAGCACGAGCGCGGTGAAGAACTCCACGTTCGTCCGCAGATTCCGGCCCGGTTTCACCTCGTCGAGCACTTTCAGCGCCGTCTGCTCAACCGATCGCGCCAGGTCGTACAGCTGCCGGTTCTCGAGGGCCGCGGCGCTCAATTCATCCGCTGCGTTGCTGAGGACTGCGGCGCGCGGATCGCGGACCTTATAGACGCGATGGCCGAAGCCCATGATACGCCGCCCCGCCTGCAGCTCGTTGCGCACCCAGGCCTCGGCACGCTCCGCCGACTTGATGTCCTTCAGCATGTCGAGCACAGGTCCCGGTGCGCCGCCGTGCAGCGGACCCTTGAGGGCGCCGATCGCGCCCGTGACCGCGCTCACCATATCCGACCGGGTGCTGGCGATCACGCGCGCCGTGAAGGTCGAGGCGTTCATGCCGTGATCGATCACCGTCACCCAATAGGTGTCGACCGCGCGCGCCGCGATCGGGTCCGGCTCCTTCCCGTGGACCATGTAGAGGAAGTTGGCGGCGTGCGACAAATCGGCGCGCGGGGCAATTGGCTGCTTGCCTGCGCTGAGCCGCGCATGCGCCGCGATGACGGTAGGAAACCGCGCCGTCAGCATCTTCGCTCCCTGCATATCGGCCGCCGGCGAGATGTCATCGGGATTGTCCAGATCGAGCGACAGCGTCGCACACGCCATCCGCAGCGCGTCGATCGGCGGGGCGCCCGCGGCAGCTCGCACGACCCGCATGGTTTCTTCGGGGAGCGCCCGCAGGGCAGCGATCTCCTGGCGCAGCGTGGCCGATTCCTCGCGACTCGGGAGCGCGCCGCACCACAGCAGATGCGCAGCCTCCTCGAAGGTCACGCGACCCGCCAGCTCGTTCAGCTCGTACCCGCCGATGATGAGCTGACCCGCCAGCCCGTCGACGTGACTCAGACGCGTCTGAGCTGCAACGACGCCATCCAGGCCGCGGCGTTTTACCGAGCTGTCGATGAGAGCTCCTTCACCAGTTGGTAGATGTACTCGGCGCCGTCGTAATAGTCCTGCACGCCAATGCGCTCGTCGC
Organism: Gemmatimonadales bacterium; assembly: GCA_036781225.1. Lineage (GTDB taxonomy): Bacteria > Gemmatimonadota > Gemmatimonadetes > Gemmatimonadales > GWC2-71-9 > 20CM-2-65-7. The sequence goes on from DAIQBJ010000063.1 coordinate 10,503, forward strand.
GGCCGTGCGCCCGGATGTCGTTGATATCGACAAAGACGCCCGACACGCCGTACACAGGCACACCCGCATTGCGGAAGAACAGCCCGTCGGTGGCGCCGGTTTCCATGACCGGCACTACGGGGATGTTCCACATCCGCTTAGTGACTCGCTCGATTGCCCCCATGACCTCAGGGGTCAGCGGCGACGGCGGGCTGGGAGTTGCAGGTGTAACGACGCTGATCTTGACCGCGGTATCGTTGACGACTCGGACGAGCGTGCTCTGCACCTCGCCCTGGGGCGTCCCTGGCATGACGCGGCAGTTCACCGTGGCCGCCGCCAGCTGCGGCAGCGCGTTCTCGGCGTGGCCCCCCGTCAGCTCCGTAGCGACGCAGGTTGTTCGCAGCTGCGCGTTGTAAAGCGGGCTGGCATCGGAGAGCCGGCGCAGCGCGGCGGAATCGGGCGTCGGACGCGCCACGGCCGCCATATCCAGCGCGAGCTGGCCCCCCCCCTGCTGCAGCGCCGCCCACCGCTCGAACGTGGCGCGCGTGATCTCGTTCAGCTGCGCGGGAAATTCGTAGGCCGCGACCCGCCCCAGCGCGGCAGCGAGCCGGTAGATCGCGTTGTCCTTCGTCGGCAGCGAGCTGTGGCCGCCGGGGTTGTGCACCTCAAGCTTGAAGGTGACGTACACCTTCTCGCTCGCCTGCACCGAACGCATCACCCGCTTGCCGTTCAGGATCACAGGATCGCCGGAGTCCATGTTGATGACGAATGCGCCGTCGACCAGGTCGCGCTGGTTTTGCAGCAACCACTCGACACCGTTGTAGTCGCTGCCGCCTTCTTCGCCCGTGGTCAGCGCTACAATCACATCCCGATTCGGCTTATACCCTTCCTGCTTGAGGCGCACGAGCGTGGCGACGAGGATCGCGTCACCATCCTTGATATCCATCGTGCCGCGGCCGTAGAAGAAGCCGTCCTTCTCGGTGAAGGTGAAGGGATCGAGCGACCAGTCCTCGCGCCGCGCCTCGACGACGTCGAGATGCGCGAGCAGGACGATCGGCTTCTGCCGGCGTGTTCCCGTAGCGCGCAGGCGGGCGACGAGGTTGTAATTTTTCGAATTGGCGGGACCGATCACCTGAACATCGGCGGTGGGAAAGCCCGCCTGAATCAGCCGGTCGGCCATCGCCCGCGCGGCGATCGTGGTGCTGCCGCTCGACCCGGTCGTGTTGATGTTGATGAGCTGCTCGAAGATGTCGCGCGCCCGCTGGTCATTGACGCTGAGCTTCTTGTCCGTCTGCGCCGCCAGCGGACGCGCGAGGAGCGCCGCCGTAATCAGGCAGAAAACAATTGAACGATTCACGCCCAGCAATCTACAGCTCAAGGCTGGGTCTGCAGTCGCCGCGGCGCCTTGTTGCGCCAGGCATTGATCAGCGCCTCCCGCACGGCGGCTCTTGCCGCATGGCGCAGCACCACGTTCGTCGCTCCCTTCTCGCCCCACTTCCCCTTGACCGGCACAAACGACTTCGGCTGGGTGCGGACGAACAACTCCTGCTGATCAGGCGTCAGGCCGACCATCGCCCACCCGGCGCGCGGGTAGCCCATCGTGGCGAAGATCTTCCCGGCCACCCGGAAGTCCGGGTGCGCCATGTGCGCCGCCTCCGTGGTCTCCGGCAGGCTCAATGCCAGCTTGCGGAACTCATTGGCCGTCATGGCTCGGCTCCACACACCGGAGACTCACGTACCGCGGCAACCCAATCCAAGCGCATGACACGTCGATCTCACGGCGTCGCCTTTCTATAAACGCGCACGTAGTCGATCAACATCGTCGCTGGAAAGATGACGTCAGACTGCGG
>DAIQBJ010000064.1:0-12206 GCA_036781225.1 Gemmatimonadales bacterium
ACCTGGGACCTACGGATTATGAGTCCGCTGCTCTAACCGCTGAGCTAAGGGCCCGCGCCGGCCTGAAGGCCGGCGAATGACCAATGTAGAACGTCCAATGTCCAATGATCAATGTCCAATGATCATCGAACATTGGACATTGATCATTGGCAAGGTTGTCGATACTACCAGTTAGCTGGTGAAGCGTTGTACGAGAAGACAACGTACGCCGGAGTCCGACTCGTCACTGCTGCCGTGGCTGCGGCGGAGAACACCGCTTCGTAATCCGACTGCGCAGATCCGGCCTGCATGGCAAAGCGACGTGGGCCGGCGTCGGGAATCTCGGCGCGCGAAGCGGCGCAAGTCACCCGGATATCCATCGGCGTGTAGATGCCTAACGTCAGAATGCCGACGACCTGATTTAGGAAACTATGCACCGTCTCGACTCGCGCGACCCCACTTTTGCACTTGCTTGCCGCACTGATGGGTTTGGGAGGGACCAGGCCATAGATCCACCCACTGGCCCAAGGCTGCAAGATCATCTCGTTGCCTGCCGCCGCACCGGTTTCGATGATCGCGTGGTAGCAACCGGCCGAGGACAACAGTAGCAAGGTCACGCCCAGCAGCGCTCTCGTGCGCATAAGCCCATCCTCCGTTGGATGTGAGTGAGCCGGCACTGTGGCGAGAAGATTATGGAGCAGGCCCTGAAGGCCGGCTAGAGGGCGGCGCGGGCTGCGCCCGCGAATGTCCAATGATCAATGTCCAATGATCAACGTCCAATGATCAATGGCCAATGATCAATGGCCAATGATCAATGGCCAATGATCGGTGCTGCGTGATTGTGTATCGCTCTGCGGAAGATTGGTTGGCGCGCGAAGCGTCGCCGGCGCAACAGTGGCAGCGTGACGAGCTATGGCCTGGAGGATCGGCTGGTGCGTTTCGGGACAACTACGTGCCAGATGGGAAACAGCCTACCCCGTACACCGCTCGGGCAGCACGTGGCACTCCAACTAGCCCGCAGCAGCACGTCGACGTTCGCGAATTATGGGGAAGTTCAATCCGCGGAGTCTCGGCGCGACTTCATTCATAAACTTGGTATCTGCCTCAAGGAACTTCGAGAGACGTCCACGTGGCTCAAGTTCATTAGGAAAATGATGCTCTTGCCCGCGGAGTCGGTGGATCCGGTGCTGCGGGAGTGTGATGAGTTATTGGCCATTCTGTCCACGAGCATCAGAACTGCACGACGCAACGGGCGGCAAAGACCAAATGATCAATGTCCAATGACCAATGATCGTGGCTCGATCATTGGACATTGATCATTGGACATTGGACATTCTGTCTTTATAGCAGTCCCTCTCTCCTCAACTTCCCCAGCTGATCGTAGTACGCCTCATGCATCGAGAGCACTTCCGGTGGCGAGACGGTGGCGACGCCCGCTTTGCCCACCTCGATCCCTGCCGCGAAGTTGGCGATGTGCGCCGCCTCGCGCACGCTCGCGCCCGCGGCGAGCGCGGTGCCCACCCACGCCGTCACGGTATCGCCGGCGCCCGACACATCGAACACCTCCCGCGCCATGGAGGGGACGCGCACCACCTCACCGTCCTTCGTGATGAGCATCATCCCCTCGGCGCCTAGCGTCAGCAGCAGGTTGTCGACCGCGAGCTTCGCCAGGGCGTCCGGCAGGGCATCGGGATGGGCGAGGTCCAGCGCGGCGCCCATCGCCTGCTCCAATTCGCGACGATTGGGCTTGAAAATCGTGGCGCCGCGGTAGGCAAAGAAATTCTTGAACTTGGGATCGACTACCACCGGGACGCCGCGCTTCTTGGCGATGCTCAGACCACGCTCGATCACCTGCGGCACCAGCGTGCCCTTGTTGTAGTCCTCGATCAGCAGCGCATCGGCATCGCGCATCGCGCGCTCCAGCGCGGCGCCGAGCTGCTCCATGATGCGCGCGGAGATGGGATGCTCGATCTCTTCATCGATGCGGAGCATCTGCTGGCCGCGCGCCACGACGCGCGTCTTGGACGTCGTCGGCCGCGTGGTGTCGGTCACGAGGTACTGCGTGCCGAGCTTGTCGTCTTCCAGCTCGGCTTTGACCGACTCGCCCCGCGCGTCGGCGCCCAGCACGGCGACGAGCCGGCATTCGGCGCCGATCGCCGCCACGTTCGCCGCCACGTTCGCCGCGCCGCCCAGCGCGTGACGGCTCGCGTGCACGGTGACGACGGGCACCGGCGCCTCGGGCGACACGCGGTCGGCGTCGCCGACGAGATACACGTCGAGCATCGCGTCGCCGACGACGACGATGCGGGTCGTCGCCATCTTGCCGAGCAGAGCCTCGAGGCGGTCGCGGGTGAGGAGGCGGCTGTCGGGCACTAGGGAACGTGCCCTTCCTTTTTCGTTCGCCAGCTCACCGCAATCGTCCCCACCCAGCGCGTCGACTCCGGTCCGTTGTGGATCAAGTGCACCCCGCCGTTGCCGGACAGCGTCCAGCGGCCGAGCACGGTCTGGCCGCCGAGGGCGAGGCGCACGGTGCGCGTAACGGGCTGCGCGAACAGCGTCGGCGTCGAGGCGTACTGCGCGACGGTCGGATACGGCAAGCGGAAATCTCCCTGGCCCTGGCGCAGCACGGTGATTTCGGGTTCGAGCAGCACGCTCGGCCCCGCGATCATGCTGCCGCGCAATGTGAGCTGATCGTAGTCGGAGAAGTTACGGCCGAGCCCGACGTTGCGCCGCATGACCGCTTCCGCCGGATTGGGTGTGCGATAGGTGAGATTCGCGACCTGCGTGTAGAACGCGGTCCAGCCGAACCGGGAAAGCCCGCCCTGCGCGCCGAGGGTGAAGCCGTAGGACGGCGGCTCTTTGTCGCTGGCCTTTGATTTATCGACCTGGATGTCGTCGAGCAGCACCGACCCGAACAGCTGCGTGCGCTTGACGCGGGTCGTGACGTCGAACCCGAGCAGATTGTTGGCCTGCGATCCCTGGTCGTACTGCTGGACGATGCCGAGGGTGAAGATGTTGGCGAACCACGGCTCGAGGTCGCGGCCCACGCCGGCGGTGATGGTGCCTTCCCACAGTGCGAACGTCGTGTGTCCCGGCGGCCTGATGACGAGCCGATGCGCGACGAAGTGACGGGTGTTCGCCGTGCCGCTCGTGTCGGCGATGTTGTCGAGCTGCGTCAGGATGCCCTCGAGGTAGATGCCTTCGGTGCCGATCTTGAAGTCGAGCTGATCGTAGCTGTAGGGACTCGGTGAGACGAGCAAGCCTTCGGTGAAGCGCGGTCCCCAATTGCGGTCGAGGCTCCCAAAGAAGATCTCGCCGTAGCGCCACTGCGCGCTGCCGTACGCCTCGGCGAAGCGTCCCGCGATGAGGCGATCCTTCTTCCCGTAGTAGTCGGGATCCCACTTCAAGCGCGTGTCGAAGTAGGGATGCGTCGCGACGACGACGGGGCCAAAGTAGAGCGTCAGCGCCGCGCCGCCGTTGAACGTCGCGTGTCCCACGCCCGCCTCGCGCAGCGGATCGCGCCGCGCATGCGAGCTGCCCGCGATCCCGGCATCGATGTCGAGGCGCGCCGTCGGCCCGCGCATGGTGCGCGTGAGCTCGGCGCGAATTTTCCGGACGACGGCCCACTCGGAGCCCGTGACGCCGGTGCTGTCGACGGCCGCGAGCGCGCGCAGCATGTCGTCCACCTTGAGCGGGCGACTGAGGGGCGAGGGATCGGCCATGCGTCCCGCCGCGATGAGATGCTCGACGTAGGGCATGGACCAGTGGCCGAGGGGGAGGTAGGGGCTCGCTTCCTGTGCAGCGATGGTGGCCGGCAACAGGAGCAGCCCGACGAGCACGGTGCGCATGGCGGGTGGATGATACAACCGCAACGCGGAATGCGAAATGCGGAATGCGGAATATCAGGGACGGGTCGTGCCGATTGGGAGGGTTGCCTTTACATTCCGCATTCCGAATTCCGCATTGCGCTCGCCGGTGGAAAGGAGCTCCAGGTTGTTCGTCGAGCTGTACCGGGGGTCGGTGTTGGAGTCCCGCCACAAGGTCCACGTGGCCGTCGTCGATGCCAATGGGCAGCTCGTTGCCCAGGCGGGCGATCCCGCGTACCGCACGTTCTGGCGTTCCGCCGCGAAACCATTTCAGGCCTGGCCGCTCGTCGCAGACGGCGTCGCCCCGCGCTTTGGACTCACGCGCCAGGATCTCGCGCTGGCGTGCGCGTCGCACTCGAGCGAGCCGGCGCAGGTCGCGCTCGTGCGCGAGTTCCTGCAGCGCATCGGCTGCTCTGAGCGCGATCTGATGTGCGGCCCGCACCGGCCGCTGTCGGATGCCGTCGCGAAGGACTACGAGAAACGCGGCGTGCGACTCACCGCCGTCTATTCGAATTGTTCCGGCAAGCACACGGGCATGCTGGCGCTGGCGAAGCACCACGGCTGGCCGACGGAGTTCTACGCGCGCATCGAGCATCCGGTGCAGCAACGCTGTCTCGAGTCCATCAGCGCATACACGGACGTGCCGGTCAAGGAGATCGGTGTCGCGGTGGACGGTTGTGGTGTGGCGTGTTTCGAGCTGCCGCTCGCCAACATGGCGCTGGCGTACACCCGGCTCGCGGGGCCGATCCTCGAGGCGATGATGCTGCACCCCGAGCTCGTCGCGGGCGAGGGCCGCCCGTGCACGGAGGTGATGCGCGCGCACCCGGGTCGCGTGGTGGCGAAGGTGGGCGCCGAGGGCATCTACAGCGCGCTGCTGACGCGTGAGGAGCTGGGCGTGACGCTGAAGGTGGAGGACGGCCACAGCCTGGCGTCGGCGCTGGCTATTGCGGCGGTGCTGGCGGAGCTCGGCCTCAAGCCGCAGCCCGAGTCGCTGCTCACGCGGCCGATCACGAATTCGCGCGGGGAGACGGTGGGAGAGATGCGTGTAATTGGGGGGCTATCGCGATGAATCGATTGCGGATTGCGGATTGCGGAGTGTTACTGTGAGTCTCGATCAGCAGTCCGTGGCTTTGGTGCGCATCGCAGTGGCGACAGCCAGCGGCGACGAGGGCAAGCTTCGTGACCGCATGATCACGGCGCGAGCCGTGGATGTGCCGGCTTCATGGGTTGAGGAATTGCTACTGCAAAGTTTCCTGAATGTTGGGTATCCGCTCGCGCTTGTTGCGTTCGGTGTGTGGCGGGGTATCGCAGGACCGACATCGGCGCCAAGCGAGCCAATCGCACATCCGGACTGGGCACGTTGGACCAAACGGGGTGTCCAGGCCTGTAGTGAAGTGTATGGGCGAACGTATCACAAACTCATGCTCAATCTGCGCGCATTACATCCCGCGATCGAACCATTGGTGGTCGTCGACGCATACGGGAAGATCCTCGGAAGACCGGGCCTCGATTCCAAGAAGCGTGAGCTTTGCACTCTTGCAGCCATTGCGATGCAAAACGCGCCTCGTCAGCTACATGCCCATCTTCGCGGAGCCCTCAATACTGGATCGACGCCGGAAGAAATCGATGACGTAATCGCGGTGGTCGAAGAGGATCTCACGAGGGAGAAGGCATTGAACCTTTGGGAGATGTGGGCCGATGTGCGGGAACGAAATCTCTAATGCGGAGTGCGGATTTCGGAATGCGGAATTTCGGGGCCAGGTCGTGCCTTCGTTCAACCTAAGGGATCGCACGAAGGCATTCGCACTCGAAGTGGTCGGTCTTGTTGAGGACCTGCCACGTGGTCGGAGCGCGGACTCGATTGGAAATCAACTCCTGCGATCGGGAACGTCAGTCGGCGCAAATTATCGAGCGGCTTGTCGAGCACGCTCCAAGCGAGAGTTCGTTGCCAAGCTCGGGATCGTGGAAGAGGAAGCGGATGAATCACAATTCTGGATGGATCTCATCATCGCCCGCGGATGGGCGGACACGGACCGGGTGACAAGGTTGCGCGAGGAGGCTCGGCAGCTTGTCGCTATCATTGTTGCCTCGATTCGCACTGCGCGCCGAACTCCCCGTGCCATTCCGCACTCCGCATTCCGCAATCCGCATTAGATGTTCATCGACCGCGCCGTCGTCCAAGTTGCCGCCGGCACCGGAGGTTCGGGTGCGAGTTCGTTCCGCCGGGAGAAATTCGTGCCCAAAGGCGGCCCGGACGGCGGGGATGGTGGCCAGGGCGGGAGTGTCTACGTCAAGGTCGATCCGAACCTCGGTACCCTTCTGGATTATCGCTATCAAACACGGTGGGTGGCGGAACGCGGTCAGCACGGTAAAGGGAAGAACATGACGGGGAAATCGGCGGAGGACGTCTACCTCCCCATCCCACCGGGAACTGAGGTCCGCGACGCCGACACGGGCGAAATCCTCGGCGAGTTGATCACGCCCGATCAGACCTTGCTCGTCGCGAAGGGCGGTCGCGGTGGGCGCGGCAACCAACACTTCGCGACGCCGACCCACCAGTCGCCGCGTGAATGGGAGCCCGGCGAGCAAGGTGAGGAGCGCCGCCTCGAGCTCGTCCTCAAGCTCATCGCCGACGTCGGCCTGCTCGGCGAGCCGAACGCCGGCAAGAGCACGCTGCTCTCGGTAATCTCGGCCGCACGCCCCAAGATCGCCGACTATCCATTCACGACGCTCGAGCCGCACCTCGGTGTCGTCGGTCTGTCGGACCATCGCTCGTTCGTGGTCGCCGACATTCCCGGGATCATCGAAGGCGCGCACGCAGGGAAGGGGCTCGGCCTGCGCTTTCTGCAGCACGTCGAGCGCACGCGCGCAGTCGCGGTGCTGATTCCGGTCGATAGCCCCGATCCACAATCGACGTACGACTTATTAAGGAAGGAAGCGGCCTCGTACTCCACCGAGCTCGCCGGCAAGCCACACGTGGTCGTCCTCACCAAGGCCGACCTGACGCCTGACACCAAACACCTGCCCTTGCGCACCGAAGCAGGTGCCCCCGTTCTCAAGATCTCCGCCGTCACTCGCCAGGGCATTCCGGAGCTGTTGGAGCAGTTATGGAAGACGCTGAAGTCGTAGCGACCATTGCGCTGTCGCTGGTCCCGAGCGTGGGCCCGCAACGCCTGCGGCTCATCATCTCCACCTTCGGGAGCGCACAGGCGGCACTCGCGGCGCCGCCCTCGCGGCTCGCGACGCTCGAGGGGATCGGCCGCGCCGCCGCCACCGCCGTCACCGAGGCTTCGCGGCATGACGGCGAGCGCGTGCTCGAGCAGCTGGCGCAGCTCGGTGCGCGCGTGCTGATCTCGGGCGATCCCGCATTCCCGCCGCAGCTCGAAGAGATCCGCGACCCTCCGCCGGTGCTGTACGTGTGGGGCGACGTGTCGCTGCTCGCGCGGACGAGCGTCGCGATGGTCGGAAGCCGAGATCACAGCGCGTACGGCGCAGAAGCGGCGCGCATTCTCGCGAGCGCCGTCGCGCCCAGCGCGGTGGTCGTCAGCGGCATGGCGCGCGGGATCGACGCCATCGCGCACACCGCCGCGCTCGATGCAGGCGGCCGGTCGATCGGTGTCCTCGGGAACGGTTTTGGCGTCGTCTATCCGGCGGCGAATCGCGCGCTGTACGATCGCATGGTGTCGGACGGTTGCCTCGTGACCGAGCATCCCCCGTGGGAGAAGCCGCACACGGGTTCGTTCCCGCGTCGCAACCGCTTGATCTCCGGGCTTGCCCGCGCGGTCGTCGTCATCGAGGCCAAACACGATTCGGGTGCGCTGCGCACCGCAACCGACGGGGCCGACCAGGGGCGATCCGTTCTTGCGGTCCCCGGTCCGATCACGAGTCGCACGTCGGTGGGGTGCAATACGCTGATTCAGCAGGGAGCGAAGCCGGCCTTGTGCGCCGCCGACATTCTCGAAGAGCTCGGTCTCCCCACGGGGGGGCTGCGGGAGCTGGGGGTTGCGCTGTCGACTCCGGCGCCGCGCGTGCCACCCATCGATCTGACGGGACTGCAGCTGACGCTCTGGAATCGCATGACGACGGAACCGCAGCACGTCGACGCGTTGGTGGCGGCGGCGCAGACCAGACCCGCGGACGTGTTGGGTGCGTTGACCGAGCTCGAGCTGCGCGGCTTGGTGAGACAAACGCCGGGGATGGTGTTCGGGCTGTGTTGAGGTCACAACCGCGCTGTTGATGCCTCGGGCGCTACATTGCAGTCGTGCATCTCTACGTCCACGTTCCCTTCTGCCAGCGCCGCTGCTCCTACTGCGATTTCTCCATTGCGGTGCGCAGACGTATTCCTGCTCGCGAATTTGTTGACGTCATCCTCACGGAAGCTGCGCACGCCCAGCTGGGCGAGCTCGAGACGATCTACTTCGGCGGCGGGACGCCGTCATTGCTACCGCCTGCGGCAATCGCGATGCTGCTTGCCAAATTGCTCCCACGCACCACGCACCACGAACCACGCACCGTCGTCGAAATCACGCTCGAAGCCAACCCCGAAGACGTCAGCCCCGAGCACGCCAGAGCCTGGCGCACCGCCGGCATCAATCGCGTGAGCCTCGGCGCCCAGTCGTTCGACGATAGCGTCCTGAAATGGATGCACCGCTCCCACGACGCTGCGCGCATCGGGGCGGCGGTGCAGGCGTTGCGCGGCGCCGGGATCGAGAACATTTCGCTCGACCTCATCTTCGGGTTGACGGAGGAATTGAATCGTGACTGGGAACGGGACCTGGAGATGGCCCACGCACTACGCACCACGCACCTTTCTCTGTACGGACTCACGATCGAGCCTCGCACGCCGCTCGACCGGTGGATCTCGCGCGGCGCGACTCATACCCCCAGCGACGAGCGCTACGCCGAAGAGTACTTGGCCGCCCACCGGCGACTGCACGCCGCTGGCTTCGAGTTCTACGAAGTCTCCAACGCCTCGCGCGACGGCTGTCGCTCACAGCACAACTCGGCCTACTGGTCCGGGAAGCCGTACGTGGGATTGGGGCCTGCCGCGCACTCGTTCGACGGCCGCACGCGCCGCTGGAATCTGCGCGCCTGGGAGGCTTACCGCCGCACCGTCGTCGAGGGACGATCGGCCCAGGAGTCGGAGGAGACGCTCACTGAGGCGCAACAGGTAACCGAGCGGCTCTATCTCGGCCTGCGGACGATCGAAGGAATCTCGGCACAGCACCTACCGCGCCTCTCCGCGCAGTTCCGCGCCGCTGAGGCGGCGGGCTGGCTCTACGAGCGGTCCGGAAGGGTGAAATGCACACCGGAAGGCTGGTTGCGATTAGATTCCTTGGTCAACGAATTCACCATGCACACCGAGTCCCAGCCGTGACCGCCCCTCTGACCGACCGCGAGCGCCAGGTGCTCGAGGCCGTGATCGAGACGTACGTCCAGACCGCCGAGCCGGCGGGCAGCCGGACGATCGCGACGCGGTATCAGCTGGGGCTGTCACCGGCCACGATCCGCAACACCATGAGCGACCTCGAGGACAAAGGGTATCTGTACCACCCCCACACCTCGGCGGGGCGTATTCCGACCGACCTCGCTTACCGGGTCTACGTCGATTTTCTGATGCGGACGCCCGCCGTCGCCCCCGCGCAGGCGCAGCACATCCGCGGCGAGTTGGAAGGGCAGCGGGCAGCGATCGAAGCGATTCTGTCGCGCGCGGCGCAGGTGCTCGGCGTCCTGACGAACGAGCTGGGCGTTGCGGTGAGTCCCACTATTGAGGAAGCGGTGCTCGACCGGCTCGACCTGTTGCAGGTCTCGAGCGAGCGCCTGTTGCTGGTGCTCGCGCTGCGCAGCGGCGCGGTGCGGACAATCTTCGTGGAGGTCCCCGCGGAGCTCGCGGCCGACGCGGTCCAAAAGGTGACCGTGGTCCTCAACGAACGGCTCGCCGGGCTGACACTGAAAGAGATCCGTGGCACGCTCGCCGACCGGCTGCGCGACGCGGGGTCGGCGGAGCCGGGCTCGTCGGAGCTGTTGAACATTTTCGTCCAGGAAGCGGACGAGCTGTTCGATGTGCCGGTCACCCCCGCGCGTGGCGCGAGCGGCGTCGGGGGAGGGGGGGGCGTACACCTCGGCAGCACCCAACCCCTCGCGGGGCAGCCCGAGTTCGCGACGCGCGAGCAGCTGCAGGGCCTGCTCGAGGTGACCGAGCGGCGCGATCTGCTGCGCGCCGCGATCGCCGCGCGCGGCGGCGAAGGGTTGACGATCACGATCGGCCAGGAGCACGCCGACGCGCGGCTCGCGTCGTTCACGCTCGTCACGTCCACCTATCGCTTCGGCCCGCTCAGCGGCGTGATCGGCGTCATGGGGCCGACGCGCATGCCGTACGACAAGATCGCCGCGCTGGTCAATCACACGTCCCGGCTGGTCGGGGAGTTGCTCGAATAGCATGAAGCAGGACTTCTACGTCGTCCTCGGCGTCCAGCGCGACGCGAGCGAAGCCGACATCAAGAAAGCCTACCGCAAGCTGGCGATGGAGTGCCATCCCGACCGCAACAACGGCGACAAGGCGGCCGAGGAGAAGTTCAAGCTGGTCTCGGAGGCCTACGAGGTGCTGCGCGATCCGGAGAAGCGCGCCGCCTACGATCGCTACGGCATGGCGGGCGTGCGCGGCCAGGGCGGGGCGGGTGGTTTCAGCTCCGCGCACTTCGATCTGTCGGAAGCGCTGATGGTGTTCATGCGCGACTTCGGCCTTGGGGGGGGCGGGGGAGGCGGTGGCGCATTCAGCGGGTTCGACAGTCTGTTCGGTGGCGGGCAGCGCCGCGAGCGGCGCCGCGGTCACGACATCAAAGTCGGACTGAAGCTCACGCTCGCCGAAGTCGCGACCGGCACTACGAAGACGGTCCGGATCAAGAGCCTCGAGACATGTACGGTGTGCGGCGGCACGGGCGCCGCGCAGGGCACGCAGCCCGTGCAGTGCGGCACGTGCGGCGGGAGCGGCGAGGTCCGGCGTCAGGCGCAATCCCTGTTCGGTCAGTTCCTCACCGTGTCGCCCTGTCCGACCTGCGGTGGTGAGGGCACGGTCGTTCGCAATCCGTGCGAGCGCTGTGGCGGTGACGGGCGCGTGAAGGGCGAGAAGACGATTCAAATCGACGTCCCCGCCGGCGTCGCCGATCACCACTACCTCACGCTGCGTGGCCAGGGCGTTCCCGGCCCGCGCAACGGTCCGCCGGGCGACTTGATCGCGGTGCTCGACATCAAGGAAGACCCGCGGTTCGAGCGCCACGGCGACGATCTCGTCTACGACCTCGGGATCACGTTCACGCAGGCCGCCCTCGGTGCTGACCTGCAGGTTCCAACCCCGTACGGCCAGGCCAAGCTCCGGGTGGAGCCGGGCACGCAGACCGGCATGGCGTATCGCCTGCGGAACAAAGGGCTGCCGCGCCTCGGCGAGGCCGGCCACGGCGACCTCCACGTGCGCGTACACGTCTGGACCCCCAACAAGCTCACGGCCGAGCAGCGCACGCTGCTCGAACAGCTCGGCGAGATCGAAGACCCGGTGCCCGAGGAGCCCGGCGGCAGCAACTTCTGGGACACGGTGCGGCGGGCGTTGGGGCTGGAGGAGGAGCATGAGCCCCGGCCCAGGCGGCGGCGTGGAGGAGAGGAGTGAGCCCCGCGGGCAGCTGCGTGTTCTGCAAGATCGCGGCCGGGGAGATCCCCGCGACCGTCGTGAAGCGCGCGGATGGAATGCTGGCATTCAAAGACCTGAACCCCCAGGCGCCGACCCATCTGCTCGTCATTCCGACAACGCACGTGAGCTCGCTCAACGATGCCAAGGATGCTGCCGCGCTCGGCAAGCTGCTCGCCTTTGCGCGCGATATCGCGCAGGAGGCCGGCATCGCGACGAAGGGGTATCGGGTCGTCCTGAATACGAATCCCGATGGTGGGCAGACCGTCTTTCACCTGCACTTGCACGTCCTCGGTGGAAGACCGATGCATTGGCCACCCGGTTAGCCTTGTGCGGACAGGACCGCGACGCTAAGTTCGTGTGTCTCTAACCACTTAGGAAACTCGAGTCTATGCCGGAAGTCATCATCCACGATGACGAAAGTTTTGAGCGGGCGCTCAAACGATTCAAGAAAAAGTGCGAGAAGGCCGGGATCCTGGCGGACCTGCGGAAGCATCGCCACTACGAAAAGCCCAGCGAGCGGAAGAAGCGCAAGATGAATGCGGCGCGGCGCAAGAATCGCAGGCCGCGCTACGCTTGAATGGTGGCTCCCCCGGGATTGGCTGAACGGCTGCGCGCCGCGATGAACGAAGCGAGAAAACAACGCGATCAGGCGCGCACCCTCCTCCTCTCCACGATCCTCT
>DAIQBJ010000065.1:0-12152 GCA_036781225.1 Gemmatimonadales bacterium
CAGGAACCGCGTCACCGGCCCGCCGCCACCGCCGTCAGTGCCGGTCGCCGGTTCGCTCTGTTCGCTCGAGCACCGCGCGGATGAGATCGACGATCGCTTCCCGCTGCGCCAGGCGAGCCACCCACGCGGGAATCGCACCGCCTGGCTCGCCCCGCACGTCGTAGCGGACAACCGAGCCCTTGCCCTCGGTCCCAGGCTCGACGGTCCAGCTGCCCTTGATGCTCGTCACGCGCACGTGCCGGCTATCGGTGGGGGGTCCCGCTTCGTTGGCGCTCGTGAAGGTCATCTCGTAGCGCTGGGCCTTGCGGTCGACGCGCCTGCGAATTCGCACGGTGTAATCGCGGTCTCTGGCCAGCGGCATAGCGATTTGTTCGTACGCGATCCGTTCGTCCCCGGTATCCGACAGAAGGTCCAGTCGTTTCAGGTGTGGGATGAACGCGGGGTATTCCGCGTGGCGCCACAGAGTCTCGAAGATCGCCGAGGGCTCGAGCGGACTCGTCGCGGTCGCCCGGAGCTCGGGGATGGACGATCCTGCCACGGCTCTGCGCTCGACGAGCACGCCGTGCTTCTGAAAGAGCTGTTCCCAGCCGGCGGCGACGGCGGGACTCGCAAGCAATGCGATCACCCCGATAAGAACTGCGCCGCCGGCGCCCGTGGTCCCGAAGATCCAATCCCAAAGCGGCGACGTCACCCCCCAGCGAGCCTCCGGGGTCGCGAAGTGGTGTAACAGATGCCGGCGCCTCAAGTACCGCCCGAGCCGTGTCCGCACTCCGGCGTGGTGGACGGCGAAATGCGTGTAGTCGTAGACGAGATATCCGATGAGAAAGCACGCGAAGAATGGCTGCACCAACGTTCCTCCGAGGAAGATCCGAGCGAGCGCGAACAGCACGACGCCGCCGGCGATGGCAGGGATGGGCGGCATCAGCCATCGCGTCGAGTCGTTCGGGTCGTGGTGATGAATGCCGTGCATCACGAACTGCAGGCGGCTGGCGCCGGGCGACGTCGACGCAAGGTGAAAAACAAAGCGATGTAGCACGTATTCGGCGAAACTCCACGCGATCAGACCGGCGGCGCCGAGAGCGATGACTGTGACGACCTCGAGCCGTTCAACCACCACCGAGCGCCAGAGGAGCCACGCCACCACCGGCGCCCAGAGCAGCACAGGCGTCGCGGGGTGAACGCGAGAAAGCCGCTCCAGGGCGTCGCTGCGGAACAGTCGTACGTGTTTCCGAGGCGTCGGCATGGGCACTTATAGGCCTCCGCGCTGCGCGTCGCATATTCGGACCAACGTCCAATAGCCGTTCAGACCAACGTCCAATAGCTGCGCTCCGACATTGTAACTACTGTAATCTTAACCGCCAGGTGCGGACCCCCGTATGACTTTTGCCCCAGAGCCCAATTCGCCATCTGCGATCGACGCAATGCCCCGCGACGTCGATGTCCGCGCCGGCGTATTCGACAAGTGCCGGGTCATGACCGAGCGAGTCGCTCTGCTCAGGGCCGCCGATGCCTACTGCTACTACCGCGCCATCGAATCGGCGCAGGATCCCACAGTGCGCGTCGCCGGCCGGACCCTGATCATGCTCGGATCGAACAACTACTTGGGACTGACCAGCCACCCGAAGGTGAAGGAGGCGGGCATCGACGCCCTGCGCCGCTTTGGGACCGGCTGCGCCGGGAGCCGGCTGCTCAATGGCACGCTGCGCCTGCACGAGGTGCTCGAGGACAAGCTTGCTCGCTTCATCGGCAAGCCGTCGGTGGTGACGTTCTCAACGGGCTTCCAGGTCAATCTGGGCACGATATCCTGCCTCCTCGACCGCGGCGACATCGCCTACCTCGACAAGCAGGACCACGCGTGCATCATCGACGGCGCCCGACTCTCCTTCGCGAAGATCCGGAAGTTCGCGCACAACGATCCGGACGATCTGCGGCGGCTGTTGGCCGCGGACCCCGGTGATCGCGGGCGGCTCGTGGCAGTGGACGGGGTCTTTTCCATGGAAGGTGACATCGCACCGCTGCCGCAGATCGTCGACGTTGCGCGCCACTTCCACGCGGGCGTCCTGGTCGACGACGCGCACGGCATCGGTGTCCTGGGACGCGGCGGACGCGGGACCGCCGAGCATTTTGATCTCGAGGACGACGTTGACCTCATCGTCGGGACGTTTTCGAAGTCGCTCGCATCGACCGGTGGTTTCGTCGCGGGCGACAGCGACGTCATCGACCACATACGACACACTGCCCGCAGCCTGATCTTCTCTGCGGCGCTGCCGCCGGCCTCGGCGGCCGCGGCGGCGGCGGCGCTCGATATTCTCCAAGCCGAGCCGGAACGGCGCGAGCAGCTCTGGCGCAACGCCCGCTTCCTCAGAGAGGGGTTATCGTCCCTTGGCTTTCGCACCGGTGACTCCCAGACCCCGGTGGTGCCGATCGTCGTGGGCGACGATCTCCGCGTTTTCGCCATGGCGCGTCGTCTCGAGGAAGAAGGCGTCTTCCTCAATCCCGTCGTCTCCCCAGCGACGCCCAGGGGCCGCGCGCTGCTCCGCACGAGCTGCATGGCCACGCACACCGAGGCTCATCTCTCGCGAGCGCTCGAGGCGTGCGCGCGAGTCGGCCGGGAGTTCGGCGTCATCCCCTGACGACGAGCCGCGTGTCCGCCGAGCTCCGCGTCGTCGAGCTGCTTCGGGACCGTGCAGGGATCTCCCGCTTCCTCAGCGTTGCCGACAATCTCTATCGTGGCGATTCCTGCTGGGTGGCGCCGATGCTGAGCGACCGAAAGAAGGTCCTCGGCGACGCCAACCCGTTCTTCACCCACGCGCGAATGGCACTGTGGGTCGCCGTTCGCGACGGCCGCGACGTCGGCCGCATCGCGGGAATCGTGGATGACCACCACAACATGCGCCACAACGAGCGCACCGCGTTCTTCGGCTTCTTCGAGTCAGCCGACGACCCGGCGGTGAGCGACCTGCTGTTCGCGACCGTGCGCGCGTGGGCGCGCGGCGCGGGGATGATCCGGATGCTGGGACCGATGAACCCGTCGATCAACGAGGAATGCGGACTCCTCGTCGACGGCTTCGACACGCCCCCGGTGCTGATGATGACGTACAACCCGCCGTATTACGCCGAGCTGTGCGAGCGCGCCCGCCTCACGCGGTGCAAGGATCTGTGGGCGTACCGCTTCTCTCTCGACGACGCCCTGCTGACCCGCTTCGAGCGCGTGGCCGCGCGGACGTTCGAGCGGGTGCCCGGCGTCCGGATCCGCGCCATCGACAGGCGTTCGCTGGCTCGCGACCTGGGCAAGGTGCAGGACGTCTACAACGCCGCCTGGGAGGACAACTGGGGCCACGTTCCGATGACGGCCGCAGAGGTGGATTTCATGGCGCGGCGGCTCACGCCGCTCCTCACCGCGGATCTCGTGCTGCTCGCCGAAACCCGCGAGGAGCCGGTGGCGTTCCTCCTCGCCCTGCCCGACTACAATGAAGCCCTCGGTCTGTTGCACGGGCGATTGCTGAGTCCCCGGCTGTTGCTCGCCCTTCCGTATCTGGTGGGCATTCGCCGCCCGCGCATGGTGCGCGTGATCGCGATGGGGATCAAGCCCGCGTATCGCAAGCGCGGGCTCGACGCTGCTCTGTTCGTCCGGTCCGTGCGCGCGGCGTTGCGCGCGGGCTTCACCGCCGCCGAGATTTCCTGGGTCCTCGACGACAACACCCTCATGCAGCAGATCGGCGAGATGTTCGGCGCGACTCGCTACAAGACCTATCGACTCTACGAAGGCATGATCGAGTCGATCTAGTGCGCCTCCTCCCTGAATCGCGTCGCCGATTCACCCGCACCGCGCTCGACCAGTCGCGGATACTCGCGCGCAAAGATCGCCATGATGTCGGCGACCGGCACGTCGGCGTGGGCGCCGCGATCGAGCAGGTACTCCATGTGGCGGCGGCCGGCGCGGTCGTACGCCTGGAAGATCGAATCCGTACGGCCGTCGAACTCCAGCGGCAGGACGCCGAAACGATCGCAGAGCGTCTTGTCGAACGCGGGTGTCGCCTTCACCCATCGGCCCTCGAGCTCCAGCTCGACGTAGCCGTGGTAATAGAACACGTCGCCGCCCACCAGCTCGCGCAGCCGGGGCGTGCAGAGATGGTTGCGCACGTCGGCGAACCGCAGCCGCGCCGGAATGTCCGCCGCACGCGCCGCGGCCGCGAGCAGCGCGGCCTTGCCGACACAGAACCCCGCGCCCTTCGCCAGCACCGCGCTCGCGCGGAACGTCTCGGGCGATCGATAATCGCAGTACGGCGTATAGGCCACGCTGTCGCGCGTCGCATAGTAGAGCGCGACGGCGCGGCGCACGGGATTGGCCTCGCCGCCCGCGGCGGCGCGCGCGAACGCGATGACGCCGGGCGTGTCGCTGTCGACGAATGACGTTGAGCTCAGCCACATGCCGGTCAGTGTACCCGGCGGCGGCTCAGGATATGCGGCTACCGTAAACTCTAAGCGGGAGGCCACGCATGGCAGCGGACCGCGCGTACATTGCCGAAAACGATCGTGAACGTCGCCGACTCGAAGACCTCGTCGACAAGCTCGACGACGCGGCGTTGAGTCGACCGATGCCGGCCGGCTGGACGGTCGCGGGCGTGCTCGCACACCTCGCGTTCTGGGATCAGCGGATCCTCACGTTCATCGACCTCCTCAAACGCGGCGTGAAGATTCCCGCCGAAGATCCGATCGCCGTCGAGTGGATCAACGAGGCCGCGAAGCCGGCGCAGCTGGCGCTGACGCCGCGCCGGGCCGCCACGCTCGCAGTGGTGACCGCGCGCGCCATCGACCAGGCGGTCGCGGCCTTGTCGGACGAATTGCTCGCGAAGAACGCGGCGGCCGGCGGCCCGATCAACCTGCGGCGCGCGGAGCATCGCCGCGAGCATCTGGACGAGATCGAGCGGGTGCTGGCGCGCTAGCTAGGCGATATCGCGCCGATCGCGGCGACGTCGAAGTCCCGCACCACGTCCCGGATCCGCGCGACGTCCGGAAAGATCCGCACGTCCGTGAACCCAGCGGCACGCAGCGCCGCGGTCCACTGCTCGGGTGTGAGGAACCCGCCGTTCGGACGATATTCGGCGTGCAGCCGCGGCGCGCGAAACCGCTCCATGAGGTTGAAGATGAATTCGGGATAGACGGTTTGCCCCGCCAGAGGTCGCACGCATTCGCTGATGATGAGCTGACCGCCTGCCCGCAGCGCGCGCCGGATCTCGCCGAGCGTGAAGGCCAGATCATAGGCCACATGCAGCGTGTTGACCGCATACACGATCGAAACACTCGAGGGCGCCACACCCTGTTCGCCGAACGGCCGATCCATGTCGAGGCCGGTGAACGTGAGCGGGACACCCGGGAAGCGACTGCCCAGGCGTTCCGCGCGACGGAGGAACGGCGGAACGAGCTCGGTGAATCGATATGCCTCGACGGCGTCGAGGCGGCCACCCGCGCTGAGACGCTCGAGCACCGCAGCGGTGCCGCTGCCGAGGCCACCGCCTAACTCGAGGATCGTCGCCGGACCGGCATCCATCCAGGTCTCGATCGCGGCCGCGCCGACGCGATTGTTCAACGCGTAGAGTGTGTTGTCGTTCGAAAAGTATTGAGTCCACAGCGGCAGCCGCGCCGGCGCGAGCAGGATTCCCTCGCCCGTCCGCTCGCCGCGCAGGAACGCCGGATAGTCGCGCGCGGCGGCGTCTGCGACGGCGTACGACGGTAGACAACGGACGTCATGGGCCTTCTGGGCCTCCATCACCTCGACCGCGTCGAGGCTCGGCAGCCCGCCGTCGGTCACGAAGCTGCCGTCCTTGTGCTCGCAGAGGCCGCGGGCCGCGAGATGGCGCAGCATCCATTCCACGGGGACGGCACTGCGCTGGGGCTCGAGGCCCGCCTTCGCCATGCGCTCGTCGACGGTCATCCACTGGCGCGGCGCCACATCCAGACGCGCCTCCCGCACGACCTGGACAGTAAGCCGAAAGACGTACTCGTCGAAGAGCATCTGCGACAGCACCGAATGTGGATCGAACACATCCGACAGCGACGGCGGTAGGAACGGTGCCGCCACGCTCGCGGCATCGGTCGCGGCTTCGAGCGTCGGCAATCGCGTCACGCCGTCGGAATTCATGCGCCCGGAACCGTGTACGGGTGCCACACGTCGAAGAAGTTGAACCACTGAGTCGGATGCTCGCGCACCACGTCCTCCAGCAGGGCGACCCAGGTACGGACCGCCGCTTCCTCTTCACCGCGCTCGACGGACATCGGAGCGGCGATACGGACGTGGTACCGGTGGCTGCGTCCGAGCAGGCAGAATGCGGGCACGACCGGCACGCCCGCCGCCCGCGCAAGCACGAACGGTCCAATCGGAAACGGCGCGAGGCGGCCAAAGAAGGGCACCATGACGTCACCGCGCGTACCGATGCCGCGATCGCCCTGGAGCGCGACAACGTCGCCCCGACGAAGTGCCGCCACCAGCTCGACCCCGATGCCGGCGTGCGCCCGAGGGACAAACCGCAGACCGTCGCCATCGCGGCGCACCCAACGCTCCAGCTCGGGCAGCTCGTCGGGCGAGGCGACGATGTGAGTCGTCCGCTGTCCGCTCGTGGCCAGAAGTCGTCCCGCCATCTCCCAGTTGCCGACATGCGCGGTCACCGTGACGAGACCGCCGGTGAGCGCCGAGACGTGCTCCGTACCACTCATCTGCTCCACGTAGGGCGAAAGGCGCGACGGGGGCTGCCGGTTCGTCGTCAGCAGATCGGTGAAGCACATCGCGAACTCGCCGAACAGGCGCTTCGTCAGCGCGTCGAGCCGCGCGCCCGTCGCGCCGGTGACGGCTTCCAGCGTCAGCCGCACTGCGGCACGCTCGGCGGGGAGCCACCACGGCGCGAGCCCGCCCAGCGCCCGGGCCAGCACCAGCCGGCCGCCGCGTGGCAGCCAGCCGAGCGTGCCTGCGAGCCGATAGAGTAGGGCTCGGTTATACGGATGCCAGTACCAGCGGGGCGCGGCGGCCGCGGGCGCTGCCGAAACGTCCTTCAGTAGGCGCGAGTCGAGCATGCGCCAAGTATAGTCACCCCGATGCCGATGACCAGCGTGCGCCGCGCGCTCGTAACGGGCGGCAGCCGAGGTGTTGGGCTGGCCGTGGCCCGCGCCCTCGCGCGCAGCGGGCTGCACGTGACCGCCACCTACGCGCGCGATCAGGCGTCGGCGCGTGTCGCGTCCGACGCGGTGCGTGCCGACGGCCTCGCGATTTCAGTGGAACGCTCCGACGCAGCGTCGCGCCAGGACGTCGCCGCATTGCTCGAGCGCTGTGGCCCGTTCGACGTTGTCGTCCACGCCGCGGGATTCACCGTCGACCGCCTGCTGCTTCAGATGTCCGACGCCGATTTCGATGACGTGTTGGCAGTGCATCTCGACGGCGCGTTCTTCGCCTCTCGCGCGGCGCTGCCGGCCATGCTCGCCGGTGGCTGGGGCCGCATCATCTATATCGTCTCGCCCTCCGCGCTGCTCGGGCGGCGGGGCCAGGCCAACTATGCGGCGGCCAAGAGCGCGCTGATCGGCCTGGCCAAGGCGCTTGCGCGCGAGGTGGGCGCCAACGGCGTGACCGTCAACTGCGTGTCCGCTGGTCTCGTCGACACCGCGCTCACCGCGGATCTCGATCCTGTCGTGCGCAGCGAGCTGTTGGGCGCCATTCCGCTCGGTCGCGCCGCGCGCCCCGAGGAGATCGCGCCGCTGGTGGCGTTTCTGTGCTCCGACGCCGCCGCATACATCACCGGACAGGTGTTGTCGGTGGATGGCGGACTGACCTGATAGCCTTGCAGCGCCATGTCCAATCCTATCCACTTCGATGGCGGCTCCGACGCCGACCACAAGGCGATCCTCGCCGCTCACGACGGCTACCTGCGCGCCAACGCCGCCTTCGACTGGCAGGCCCTGAAGCCGATCTGGAGCGACGATCCCAGCAACGTCTTCTTCAACATGAATGGCCACACCTACGTGGGGCTCGAGCACTGGAGCCGGCTCTGGCAGTACTACGCCCAGCACAAGGAGAGCGGCTGGTGGGAGCCGTTCGACGTGAAGGTGATCGTGCGGGGCGACATGGCGGTGGTGACGTGCCATCGCAAGACGACGTCGAAGTGGCGCGCGGAGACGGGGACGCCCGACGTCGGGCATCAGGACAAGTCGTTCATCTCACGCTCGACGATGGTGCTGGTGAAAGAGCACGGCGCGTGGAAGACGGTCCACGCGCACTTCTCCGAAGGCCGCGACACACCGCGTCCGGGCGGCGTCTGAAATGCGCCCGTCTCTCGCACTCCGCTGCCACGGCGGGCTGACGCCACAGCAGTGCGTCGAGCAGGCCGTCGCTGCCGAGCGTGCCGGCTTCTCCACGGTCTGGTTCGCCGAAAATCCATTCGGCCGTGGGGCCTGGCCGGGGGCGGCGGCGTGCGCCGTGGCGACGCGCTCGATACGGATCGGCCTCGGCGTCCTCAATCCCCATCAGCGTCACCCCACGCTCATGGCGATGGAGATCGCGACCTTCGACGAGCTGGCCGAGGGCCGCGCGGTGTTGGGTATCGGCGCGGGGATGCCGTCGCGCATCAAGAAGACGCACGCGCCGATCGACCGTCCGATTGCCGCCGTGCGCGATGCGGTGACGATTACACGCGGGCTGCTGCGCGGCGAGACCGTCACCTACACGGGGAAGGCGTTTTCTGCCGATGGCGTGCGGCTGGACTTCACGCCGCGGCGCGCGGACGTGCCGATCCTGACCGCCGCGATGGGCGAGCAGGCGCTGCGCCTGTGCGGTGACATCGCCGACGGCGTGATCGTCTCCAACCTCGTGCCGCCGGCGTTCACGCGGCGCGCGGTCGCGATCATCCAGGAGGCCGCGAAGCGGGCGAACCGGCAGGCGCCGCGCGAGATCGTTCAATACGTGCCGTGCGCCGTCCGTGAGGACGGCGCGGAAGCGCGGCGGATTGCGAAGCGCAGCGTGGCCGCGATGCTGATGGCGTACGCGCAGAGCGCATCGGCTGCGACGCGCGCGGCGATGAGCGAGTCCGGCCGGCCGGAGGACTTCGCGCGCGCGATGACCCGCCTGACGCGCGGCGCGCCGCCCGATGACGCGATCGATGACGAATTGCTCGTGCAGTATGCGATCGCCGGCACGCCGGACGAGTGCCTCGCACAGTGCGCCGTCTATGCCGAAGCCGGCGTGACGGAGCTGGCGATCGCGCCGATCGGCGAGCGCGGCGGCGACGACATTGCGCGGCTCGCGCAAGCGCTCCGCTAGCTGATAACGAAAAACATTCCCGCGGGAACGTGTCCTCAGCGCCTAGGCTAGCGTGTACCCCGCGGCAGCGCCGATTCGGTCGGGACGATGTCGAGCGCCCGGCGCGCCTCGGCTAGCACGGACTCTTCGGCGCCGCTCGACTGCAGCTGCCGGTAGAGCCCCTGGGCGGTGTTGCGATCGCCGATGGCAACGTAGCACCGCATCGCGCCGATCAGGGCGCGGCGCTCGGCCGGCGAGCCTTTGGTGAACATCGCCGAGATGACGAACATGTTGAGCGCGTCGCCATGCCGACCCTCGGTGCCGAGCAGCGCGCCGCCGCGATACGCCGCCTCGCCGGCGAGCTGACGATCTGCCGCGTGGGCCGAGCCATGACGCCAGGCATCGGCAGGGACCGCGCCGACCAGCTTCGTGTACGCGGCGAGCGCTTCCGATTTGCGGTTCAGCGCAACGAGCGAATCGCCGGTACCCAGAAGAGCCCGCATGGCCCAGCCCGAATCCGGTGCGGCGCCGACCGCAGTGTTGAACCACTCGAGCGCCGCGGTGTGCTGACGGCGCTCGGCCGCGAGGCGCCCGAGCTCATACGCGGCTTCGCTCGCCGTCTCGCCGGTCGAGCCCTGCGCCGCCTTCTGCAGCAATGGGCGCGCGGCATCGGCGAGCCCGGCGTCCTGCAGCAATCGTGCGTGTGACAGCAAGCTCTCCGGCGTGCGCGGCAGCGCGAGCGGAACCCGCTGATAGGCGGCGAGTGCTTCGCGGCGATCGCCCATCATCTGGCTGACTTCGGCCAGACGCAGCCACGCGCGTGGGGATTCATCGCCGCCTGCGATCGCGGCACGGCGCAGCTGATCGGACGCTTGCGGCAACGAACCCGCGCGGACGAACGCATCGGCCAGCTGCAGGCGCGCGCGGCTGCTCGCCGGCGCGTCCCCGTAGCGAGCGACAACCTTCTCGTAGTCCCGAGTGGCGATCTCCCACTTCCCTGCCGACGCCGCCGCCGCAGCGACGCGGGTCAGCAACGCGGGCGCCGGCCCATAGGAAGGGAACTGGTCGACGAGACGGTTGGCCAACGAGTCGACGAGCGAATCGGTCCAGCCACCCTCGGCCGCAGCAACGAGCACAACACCGTGCAACAGCCGCGCGGTGGCCTGCGTCTTCTGCGTATCCACGACGCCGGAAGCGAAGCGCTCGAGCGAGTCTCCGCTGGCGACGGGCGCGCGCGCAAATGCTGACTCCAGCGCCGCCTCGGCGCCCGGTGTCGCGAACGCCGACGCTATGGCCGCGTGGTCATTGATCGCAGCGGTCCCGTGCATATGAATCACGTCACTCAGCTCGCGTACCGCCGCGTTCTCGTCGCCGCGGTCGAGCGCGAGCAGCGAGCGTTGCAGACGCAACGTGCCGACATACCGGCTGCCTGGGTACTCGGCAAGCAGGCGATCCAACGCCGCCTGCGCGGACACGCGGTCGCCGGCGTGCTCTGCCGTGCCCGCGGCCAGAATCAGCGCGAGCGGAGCCCGCGAATCTTGAGGGAATTGGTCGACGAGGTACGACCACGTCCAGTGCGCGTGGCCGGCATCACCCATGCGGAATTTGGCCCAGCCGCGCGCCATCGCGGCGCGGGGCGCGTCGGGAAACGTGCGATAGCTGGAGAGGAACGCCGTGTAGTGGGCAGAAGCCCGCATATAGTCGCGCAACGCAAACGCCGCATCACCCGCAATCATGTATGCGGACGAATGCTGAGACGCCGATCCGTTCGATCGGACCACCGTCTCCGCGCCGGCTAGCGCGGACGCGAAATCGCCGCGCGCAAGATCCTCGAGCGCCTTCGCGAGAATCACATCCAGTGTCGGCGTGTACGTCGTCGTCGCGGGCGATGCTCCGTCGCCGCCGCCTCCGCCACCGGCGGTCCCACCACCAGCGCCACCGGCCGACCCACTGCTGCCCGCGCCGCCAGCACCGCCCGCCGCGCCACCTGCAGCACCGCCCGCCGCGCCACCTGCAGCACCACCCGCCGCGCCACCTGCAGCACCGCCCGCCGCGCCGCCAGCACCGCCCGCCGCGCCGCCTGCAGCACCACCCGCGCCTCCGGCCGCACCACCTGCCGCGCCACCAGCGCCACCCGCGCCTCCAGCTCCACCCGCGCCGCCGCCAGCTCCGCCTGCACCGCCGCCACCGCCACCACCGCCGCCGCCTTTAGCGAGGAGGATTGGTCCGTCTTTGGTAAGCGATTGGGTAAGCGATTGCGCGTTTGCGATGCTCAGCATGGTCAGCGCGGCACCGACCGCGAGCGTTACGGAAAGGAGCAGCGACACGAAGCGTTTCGCAGTACTCACGAGCCTATGCAAGAGCAGCATTCGCTTCTCCGATTCGCCGGCGGCCCCCCAACCGGCGCTCATTCGAAGTGAAGTGTCGCATCGATTGTGCCACGCGCGTTAAACGCGTATGCGCGCAACGTTGTAAACGTTCCCCCCCATAAACTGGCAACGTTTCCGACAGCCGCCCGCGAGCCGTCATATTTCACGCCGATTCCCGTTGCGACGTGCGCCTTCGTCAGGTTCCCTTTACAAAGCGACGTCGCGCGGCTCGGCGAGAGCTTGACGTAGCATAGCCCGCGGAGGGACGCAATGGGCGACGTGCTGAAGGCAACACCCGTGATGCGGCTCTCTCCAAAGGGGCAGGCAGCAACGGACCGTCCAGGAATGCGTAACCCTACGCCCGCCATTGCTGTCATAAACAGTAGCGGAAGAGGAGATCAGCATGGCGCCGCCGCACGGTTACGAGGAGCGCGAACGGCCGATCACGATGGGGAAGCTGCTGTGATGTGGGCGGCGCCTGGCAGCCTCGCCATGCATCTGCA
>DAIQBJ010000066.1:0-12008 GCA_036781225.1 Gemmatimonadales bacterium
CGATCGCGAGCTGCTGGAGCTCGCCGCCGAGCTCGCGGAATTCCGACCTCCCCCCCCCCCCCGTTCCCCCTCTCCGCGAGGCGGAGAGGGAGTCAGGGGGTGAGGACTCCCGCTGCAGGCGTTGCCGTTCGCGTTGCACATCACGAAAGCGCTGCGCAAGGTCTTCGCGGTCGTAACTGAGGATCTTGAACTCGCGTTCGCGCTGCTGCATGGCCGCGTCGTCGATGCGATCGGGATCGAGTTGCTGGTCGATCCAGCGCATGACGCCGATTTTTGCGACGCTATCGACTTCGCCGGGGCGCGGCCCGTAGGCCAGCCGGTTCAAGGCGTGCAGGGCCGAGTCGCGGGGCGTGAACCCCGGAGCCTGCGCGGCAAGCGGCGAGGCCACGCTGAGCGCGGCGGCTACAGTAAGGAAATGGCGCATTGGTCGTATATGCTGACGCTTCCCCTGGTGCGAAGTTAATGAATATGCCTCCCCCCCCCCGGCCCCGACCCCGTCGCAGAACACGGCGTGATGACGGGCCGCCCCCCACCTGGGGGGAGCGGCTCGCGGCGCTGAAGCATGTGCCGCCCCTGGTGCAGCTCGTGTTTCAAACGCACCGGGGCTACACACTCGCGATCCTGCTGCTGCGGGTGGTCCGGTCGTTCATTCCGGTCGCGGTCCTCTGGATCGGGAAGCTCATCATCGATGCGGTCATCGCGGGCGTCGCGGCGGTGCATGCCGGCCGCGCGGCAGACTGGCGCTATCTCGCCGCCCTTGTTGCGATTGAGCTCGGCATTGCCGTCGTGGGCGAAGGGTTGGCGCGCTTGTCCTCGCTGCTCGAGAGCCTGCTCGGCGACCTCTTCGGCAACCGCCTCAGCGTGCGGCTGATGGAGCATGCCGCAACGCTCGACTTGGCGCAGTTCGAAAACGCCGAGATCTACGATCACCTGGAGCGGGCGCGGCGGCAGACGACGGGCCGCATCGGGCTCTTCACGTTACTGCTTGGGACGGCACAGGACCTCATCACGCTCGTCTCGCTCGCGAGCGTGCTGCTCGTCCAGCTGCCCTGGCTGCTGTTGCTGCTCACCATCGCGGTAGTCCCCGCGTTCCTCGGTGAGGCGCATTTCGCTTCGTTGGGTTACTCGCTGCTGTTCCAGTGGACGCCTGAGCGGCGCTCGCTCGATTACCTGCGCTACATGGGCGCCTCCGACGAGTCGGCGAAGGAAGTAAAGCTGTTTGGCCTTTCCAGCTTCCTGGTGGGCCGCTATTCGGAATTGTCGGACAAGTTCTACGAGGAGAACAAGAAGCTGGCGGTGCGGCGCAACATCGTTTCGACGCTGCTGGTGACGATTGGAACGCTCGGGTACTACGGAGCGTATGCCGTCATCATCTATCGCACCGTGCTGGGCGCGTTCACGATCGGTACGCTGACGTTCCTGGCCGGCTCGTTCCGCCAAAGCCGCGACTTGATCCAGCGTGTGCTGCTCGCGCTGTCACAGATCTATGAGCAGAGTCTCTATCTCAGCGATCTGTTCACCTTCTTCGATGTGCGGCCCACGGTGGTATCCAAGCCGGGCGCGCGGCCGGTACCCCGGCCGATCGCGACGGGATTTCGGTTCGAGAACGTGGGGTTCCGCTATCCCGGTTCGCAGCGCTGGGCCGTGCGCCATCTGACATTCAGCTTCGAGCCGCACGAGCGCATCGCTCTCGTGGGCGAGAACGGCGCCGGTAAGACGACGCTCGTGAAGTTGCTCGCGCGCCTGTACGATCCCGACGAAGGCCGGATCCTGCTCGATGGCGTTGACCTGCGCGAGTACGATCTCGAGAGTCTCCGCAAGAACACCGGCATCATCTTCCAGGATTTCGTGCGCTACGATTTTCTGCTGCGCGAGAATATCGGTGTGAGTCAGGTCGAGGCACTTGGCGACGACGCCCGCATTCGCGAGGCGGCGCGGCGCAGCCTGGCCGATTCGGTGGCGCAGCGCGTCCCGCAGGGATTCGATCAGATGCTCGGCAGGCGCTTCGACAACGGCGTCGACTTGTCGGGCGGAGAGTGGCAGAAGGTGGCACTCGCGCGCGCGTACATGCGGGAGGCGCAAGTGTTGATTCTCGATGAGCCGACTGCCGCACTCGACGCGCGCGCCGAGTACGAGGTGTTCCTGAGGTTTGCCGAGCTGACGAAGGGGCGGATGGCCGTGCTGATTTCGCACCGCTTCTCAACGGTGCGAATGGCCGATCGTATTCTCGTGTTGCAGGGCGGCGAACTGGTGGATGACGGCACGCACGAAGAATTGGTCGCGCGTGGCGGGCTGTACGCCGAGCTGTTCAGCCTGCAGGCCGCCGGGTACCGCTGACCGGTCTAGTGCACCAACGCCGGGGCCGGCCGCAGGTTGCCGCCATCCGCGACGAACTTCCACGTCTTGTCCGGCTGTCGTTTCCAGATCGTCAGGTACTTGCTGTAGTGATGCAGTGAGCTGATCGTCGCCTCGCCGACGGTACAGCCCAGATCGCCGGACTTCGCGATCTCGACGGCCACGGGACGCCACTCGAGGACCGCGCCGGCGGGCAAGTTGTCAAACGCCGCGCCGATCGCCTCACGGCCTTCATTCATCTTCACGCCCGCTCCGAATGACACCGCATTGTCGGCAGCGTACGTGAGAAAGGCCTGTTTCGCACCCTGCGCCCGCGACGTCGCCGCGAATGCGGAATCGGCCTTCAGCAGTTCGCGCGGATTCGCGTGGGCGCGCACGGGAGGAGTCGAGTCACGCCGGCCCACGAGATGTACGGGCGCGGAATCTGGTACCGGCACCGTGCCGGCGAACGCGGCCAGTCGCCAGCCGTTCGCCGTCTTGCGCCAACAGGCCAGGTACTTGCCCCGCGTCGCTTCGAAGTGCGTCCACCCCCACGTGTAGCCCAGCGAGCCGTCGGCAGACACATCAGCGAAGACAGGCTCGCGCTGGAGACCGCGTGCGATTCTGGCGTTCGTGAGGAATGTGCTGATGTAGCTCGCGCCGCGAACCAGTGGCGAACCGGGATGCAGATACGAGGCGCTGTCGGTGAACGACGCGCCCTCGAGCGCGAGCGTGCTATCGGCAACGAGCAGTGCCTGTCGATCGGCAGCTCGATCGGATGTAGTCGTGAGGAGCAGGGTGAGTCCGATGAGCAGGCTTCGCATAGAGACTCCGCGTGAGACTTGTTACGGCTGAATGTGCGCCCTTACAGGCCGCAGTGCTGGCCGAGCCGGGCTCTCAGCCCGGAATTCACATACTTCTGACCGCTCCCGCCAATGTGACCTTCGTAGCATGCTACAATGAGGCTCATGAAACGGGCTTTGCTGGTGTTCGGCGCGTGGACGGCGGTGGCGCTGCTGTTCGCGATTCAAATGCACTATCAGATCGTGCAGGGCAGCGCGCGGCCCTGGCGCTGGATCATCGCGTGGCAGCTCAGCGGATGGTGGAGCTGGGCGTTGTTTACCGCCCCGGTGTGGGCATTCGCCGCCTGGGCCGTGCGCATCCGCCGCCCGCTCGCCATCATCGCGGCTCACCTCCCGGCGGCGCTCCTGATCGGCATTGCCTGCGCGGCGTTCGAAGGCGCAGTGAAGGGAGCGCTCGGTCTCTATATCACGCCCCATACCGTGTGGACCGGCGCCACCGACGCGGTGCAGATGTACTGGACCTTCAACCTGCTGGTGTACGCGATGCTGGCCGGGTTCTATCACGCCTGGCGCGCCTCCCGGCTCGAGACCCAGCTCGTGCAGGCGCGGCTCGACGCGCTGGTCGGCCAGCTCCAGCCCCATTTCCTCTTCAATACGCTCCACACGATCTCGGCCTTCGTGCTCGAGGATCCCAAGCAAGCCAATCGGATGATCACGCGGTTGTCGGAGCTCCTGCGCCAGTCGTTTAACCGTGAGCGCGGTCCCCTCGTCACACTGGAGGAGGAGCTCGAGCTGCTGGACCACTACGTGGCGATTCAGGAAGCGCGCTTTGGCGATCACCTGCGGGTCACGTTTCGCGTGGATCCGCGGGCCGCATCGGCAGTCGTGCCCACACTGCTGTTGCAGCCACTCGTCGAGAACGCGATCCGGCACGGTGCCGCCCCCAAAGGCGGCGTGGCGGAGGTGGAAATCGCCGCGACTCGCAGCGGCGATCAGCTGCATCTCGAGGTGCGCGACAACGGCCCCGGTCTCGCCGCGGGCGCGGGTCTGACGAATGAGGGCGCCGGCCTCGGCCTCACGAACACCCGGGCGCGGTTATCGGAGCTGTACGGGCCGAGCCACCGCTTCGATCTGGTCAACGCACCCGCTCCCAACGCGGGTGCGGTGGCGACGATCGAGATTCCGTTCACCGATCATGCGCGCGATCATCGTTGACGACGAAGCCCCGGCGCGGCGGCGGTTGCGCGGCGTGCTCCAGCAGATCCCGGCAGTCACGCGTATCGACGAGTGCGCCAGCGGGCGTGATGCCGTCGAGCTGCTGAAACGCGGCGCGCCGGACCTCGTCTTTCTCGACATCCAGATGCCCGACCTCGACGGCTTTGCCGTCGCCGCGGCGGCGTCGGACGAGCGCCCGCCCGCGATTGTGTTCGTGACCGCGTATGACGAGCACGCCGTCCACGCCTTTGAGATTCAGGCCTTCGATTATCTGCTGAAGCCGTTCGACGACGATCGCGTGATCGGCACCGTCAAGCGCGCGGCGGAATTTCTCGAGTGGATCAGGCGGCCGGGATCGGGCGACGCGGCGCTCCACGGCTTCGGCGACGTGACCGTGGATTTCGCCACGCATCAGGTGCGGCGGGCGGGGCGCACGGCGGAGCTCCGGCCCAAGGAATACGCGTTGCTGGTCGCCCTGCTCAAGCGCGGCGGGCGGGTCGCGAGCCGGCTCGAGCTGTTGCGGGAAGTGTGGGGCTACGCGGAAGACGTGATGAGCCGGACGGTGGATACGCACGTGGCGATGCTGCGCCGCAAGCTGGAGCACGATCCCGCGCATCCGCGGCACATCGTCACCGTGCGGACGTTCGGCTACCGGATCGAGCGCTAGCGAAACAGATAGTAGTCCGCAATCCGTTCGGCGATGGCGCCGGGCTCGCCACTCGAACGATTGGTCAGCACGATCACGGTAAAGCGGCGCGCAGGGAAGCGCTGAATCGCGTTGCGAAAGCCGCTCGTCTCTCCCGTGTGACGCCAGCGTGGTTCGCCCCGATAGCTGTCGATGAACCAGCCGAAACCGTACTCCGTCGCGGCGCCCTGCGGGAGCGCGGGCGGCGTCGCGGCGAGTGCCAGCAGCGCCGCGTCGACGAGTGTGGTGTCCGACAGCGCGCGATCCCAGCGCGCCATGTCGTCGATGTTGGTGTAAATCCCGCCGTCGCCCAGCGTCGCGCTGGTCACACTTTGATCAGTCTGTTCGAAGCCGCCGCCGCGCGGCGAATAGCCGTACGCGCGCTGCGGTACGGTGTCCCGTCCTTCGACATGCGCGACGCTGGCGGTCATCCCCAACGGTCCAAAGATCCTCGCTTGCAGAAACTGGGGAAATGACATCCCTGATACTCGCGCCACGATCATGCCCAGGAGCACGTACCCCGAGTTGCTGTAGCGATAGGCCGTGCCGGCAGGGAAGTAGACCGAATCCTTCGCCGCGAGCATGGTAAGCACGTCGGTGTCGTCGAGCTGCGCCGTGCGCGTCTCGGGAATCAGGTCCTCGTAGTCCACCAGGCCCGAGGTGTGATTGAGCAGATGGCGGATCGTGACCGGCGCGGCGGCCGGGGGTAGCTCGGGGAGAATGCTGCGGGCCGGCTGATCGAATTGCAGCTTGCCGTTTTTCGCGAGGAGCATGATGCACATCGCGGTGAACTGCTTGGATACCGACGCCAACCGGTAATCGGTTTCGGGAGCCGCCGGCGTCCTGCGCTCGAGGTCGGCCATGCCGTAGGCGCGGCGCGCCACGACGTGCCCGTCGCGGAGCACGATGACGCTCGCGCCGGGACGCGACGGGCCCGCGTACGCCGCGAACAGGGAATCGATGGCGCGCGCATCGTCAGCGGCCACGCGAGCGCCTCCTGTGGCGCAGGCGGTCAGGAGTAGCGCGGCGGTCAGGACTGCGAGGCGGTGTACCAGGCGTTCCACGTCTCCGGAGCGGGTCCAATGGTGAGTTGTTGCTGGTAGCGGACGAGCGGCATGCGCAACAGCAGAGGCTCGAGGCTGAGCTTCTCCAGCCAGCGCTCGTCGCTGAGCCGCGCGGCGCCGAGGCCGAGGTCGCCGAAGCGGCGGGAATCGCGGTCGACGAGCGCGCTGACGCCGAATTTCTGCGCAAAGCGCCGCAGCTCACCCACTGCCGCGGCGCGCTCGTTCAAATCGACGAAGTGGACTTTGATACGCCGCTCGGCAAAGAAGCGGAGCGCGGCACGCGTAGCGGCGCTCTTTCTGACGCCGAAGATTTGGACTTCCACGTGAGCTTAATGGGGTAGCGTCTTGACTTCGATCGCACCGAGGAGGTGTCCCGAACCGAACTGCGCTTCGGCGCTGCCGGGCGAGTAGTAGCGCACCGACGAGACGCTCCTCCACTTGAGCAGCCGGAGACTGTCGAATCCGCCATAGCGCGTGCCGTCCACATAGACGATCAGCTGGCCCTGGTTCTGCCGCATCATGGCGGTGGGCCGGGCGCGCATTTCCCAGTTGGGCCGCAGCTGGCGCACGGCGTCGAACAGGGTGGAGCCCGTCGTGCGGGTGAGCTCGTCCGCGGTGATGAGGTCGGCATCGTGGCTGGGTGTGGGCGACTCGCTGCGGGCTGCATTGGAGCTCGAGCAGGCGGCCAGGAAGACTGCGACGATCAGAACCGACGATCTCATCGCCAAGAAGGTACCACGTTTCCCGCTCGCGTCTATATTCCTCGCTCCCCGGCGAGGGTTCATGAGTCCCCGATCCAAGGTCATCTGCGCGGCCGTGTTGTTTTCGAGCGGCGGCGCGGCGATCAAGTTCTGCAGCTTCAGCGCGTGGCAGCTGGCGGCATGTCGGGCCGCCCTCGCGCTGCTCACCATTTTCGTCCTGCTCCCCGAAGCGCGCCGCGGCTGGACCTGGCGCACCATCGTGGTCGGGTTCGCCTATGCCGCCACGACGCTGCTCTACGTGCAGGCCAACAAGCATACGACGGCGGCGAGCGCGATCTTCCTGCAGTCGACGAGCCCGCTGTTCATTCTGCTGCTCGCGCCCGTGCTGCTCGGCGAGCACGCCAACCGGCGCGACATGGCGCAGATGGCGGTGATGGCGGTGGGATTGGGATTGTTTTTTCTTGGCACCGATCGCGTGTCCGCGACCGCGCCCAATCCCGCGCTCGGCAACGCCCTCGCATCGATCTGCGCGGTGACGTGGGCGTTCACGGTAATCGGTTACCGCTGGCTGGCGTCGCGCGGCGCGTCGGTCGCGGCCGCGGCGGTCGCAGGCAACCTGACCGCGAGCATCATTGCGTTGTTGATGGCGGGCCCGCTGATCGCCGGCCGGCCCGTCGACTGGGCGGTGGTCGTGTTCCTCGGCGTCTGCCAGCTGGGGATTCCGTATCTCTTTCTGGCGCGTGCCGTGCCGCAGCTGCGGGCGCTCGAGGTAGGGCTCTTCCTTCTTATAGAGCCGGTGTTGAATCCGATCTGGGCGTGGATCGTGCACGGGGAGACACCGGGTCCGGCGACGCTGATCGGTGGCGCCCTGATTCTCGGCGCGACGGCGGGGCGGACGATCATCGACGCGCGGCAGGTGGCGCGGCGAACGCTCGTGGCATGAAACCAAACCGGCCCGCCGAGTGGCGGGCCGGGTGTGCGTCGAGCGCGTCTGTTACTGAATCGCTCTGAGAGCGTTGATTCGTCCTCTTCCATAGAAGTCGTCGTTGCCCGGCTTTCCGAGATCATCCGCCGACTGCCGCAGCCGTCTTTCGATCTCAGCGGGACCGACGCGCCCGAACTTGCCGATGATCAGCGCGGCCACTCCGGATACGGCGGGCGTCGCCATGCTCGTGCCGGCGGCCCAGCAGAACGTCCCGTTGCTGCCGCCACTACCACGACACGGCGCCATCACCATGTCGAACACCCAGCAGGGGACCGTGACGGTGCCGGCGGGTAGCCGCGGTAACGTACAAAGAGCGTTGCCCGGAAGCGCGAAGTCGCCCCCGGGACCCGCGAACTCAACGGCGGACTGACCAAAGTTGGTGTACGAGGCCGGGCGGTCGAAATTCCTCGCGCCGAGCGCGAACCCGAGCGGACCGGTGGCTGACACCGCGATGACGTGGGGCGACATCGCGGGGACGAAGATCGTGTTCGCTGTGTGGTCGAGATCCGTCGCCTCATTGCCAAGCGCCGCGACTACTGTCACGCCGCGCTGATACGCGTACGTCGTGGCCTTGCCGAGCACGACCGCGAGGCGCGCCGTCCCGAAGTTGCCTTGCCGTGGGAACTGTGCCCCGAGACTCATGTTGATGATGTCCGCACCGCCGCCGCCCTCAGCAATCGGAGTCGCGGCGTAGTAAATCCCGGCGATTACCGCCCCGAACGAGCCGCTGCCGCAGTGCAAGACCTTCACGCCGATAATCGTGGCATTTGGCGCAATCCCCACGGTCCCGACATTCTGCCCGGGCGCTGCGACGATGCCGGCGACATGCGTACCGTGCCAGAAGGTGTCGTTCCGATTGCAGACACCAAGTGTGTCGCGCGCCTGATCGAAGTTGAATGGCTGCCCGGGAACGAACGAGACCGAATGCGCGACGTCCAGATTGGGCGCGATATCGAGGTGGGTGCTGCGGATGCCGCCGTCCAAGATCGCGACGCGAGCGCCCGCGCCGCGCTGACCGACATCCCAGGCTTCGGGTGCGTGAACGGCATCGGGTGCCCATTGCTCGCGGCGGAACGTCTCTTGTGAGCCGAACGTGGCGGCCGGTGCGACGACGCCTTCATCCACAACCTCTCCCGCATTCACCACCCGCTCGGGCTTCACCCATTGTACCTCGACGTCCTCATCGACGCTCGCCACGCCGCTGACCTTTGCGGCTCGGTTCGCGAAGGCGGGATCCGCGGACCTCGCGAGCGCGACGCCTATCCGATCAAAGCTCGACGTCACCGTCCCGCCCGCCGCGGTTATCTGCGCCGCCAGGTCGGACGGGAGTTGTGTGCCGGTGAAGTTGATCAGGTATGACTTGCTGTCAGCGGATGGGGTGACTTGCAGGGCGGGACTGTTGGACGTCGTTGCTGCGGTAAGCGTGTTGCCGGTCGGTGTGACGGGCGCGTCGTACATGCAAGCAGCCGCGACGATCACGCCGGTTGCGAGAGCAAATCGCAGGACGTGTTTGTGCATCGTACACCCCACTGAAGTGTTCGTTGGCCGGACGGGTGTTGGGATTGTGAAGCTGTCGCGCAGTTCACCAGCCCGCAAGAACCTGCTCGATCCGTTGCAACGCGGGACTCTCACTATATTCCTCGGCGCATGCCCGCCCCCTCCGCATCTCGCTCCCGGATCGGCGTCATCTTCTTCACCGTCCTGATCGATTTGATCGGCTTCGGGATCGTGCTGCCGATCCTGCCGTTTTATGCCCAGCGGTTCGGTGCGGCAGGACTGGGCTATGGCGCGGTCGTGGGCGTCTTCTCGCTCATGCAGTTCGTTGCCACCGCACTGCTTGGCAAGCTGTCGGACCGTATCGGGCGCCGGCCGGTGCTGCTGACGACGATGGTGGTGAACGCCGTGGGCTACACGTTGTTCGCCTTCGCGGGGTCGTACTGGGTGCTCTTCCTCTCCCGCGTGGTCTCCGGGTTCGCGGGGGGCAACATTTCGGCGGCGCAAGCGTACGTCGCCGACATCACGACGCCGGCCGAGCGCTCGCGGGGCATGGGGATGATCGGCGCCGCGTTCGGGATCGGGTTCAGCCTGGGTCCGGCCATCGGCGGGTTTGCGGCGCATTGGGGCGGGCCTGCCGCTCCTGGCCTCGTCGCGGTAGGGTTGTCCGTCGCGAATTTTCTGTCCGCGTATTTCATCCTGCCGGAATCATTGGGTCGCGAGCTCCGCGTCCGCCGTCCAGTGTTCGACCTGGGACACATCGGACAGGCGATCGCGCGGCCACTGCTGCGCCCCTTGATGGTTGTCTGGGCGCTGGTCCCGCTCGGCTTTGCCGGTTACACAGTCGCCCTGCCGTTGCGCGCGGCAGCCGCGTTGGGCTGGAGAGAACGCGAGTTGGCGATCTTGTTCACGATCATCGGGATCACGGCGGCCTCCGTGCAGGGATACTTCTTCGGGAAGATCGTCCGGCGCACTGGGGAGCGCGCCCTCGTCACTGCCGGAACGTTCGGCATGGCGATCTCGATCGCGATCGTTCCGTTTCTCTCGAATTCGGCGCAGCTGTACGCTTGGACCTTCGTGCTCGCAGTGTCCAACAGCGTCTTCGCCCCGGCAGCAACCGGCCTGGTCTCCGTCTATGCAGACCCCAACGAGCAGGGGACCGTGCTCGGCGCGGCGCAGGCGATCGGCGCGCTGGGTCGCACGGCAGGGCCGCCGCTGATCGGGACCGTGTACGACGTGAGCCCCGTCACGTCCTTTCTGTTCGCGGGTCTGTTCATGGCCATCGCGGGGCTCGCCGCGCTACGACTCGCACCGGTTGGCCCTCATGTTGCCCCGATTCCCTCGGTGCCGTTGCCTGAGCCCCCTCCTCCCGAGTCTTAACGTCATCTAAGCTTCAGCGTCACAAGACCAGACTTCTTCCGGAGTATCGTGATGCACAGACGCATGACCGTCGCAGTCGCCGCGCTGATGTTTGCCGCGGCCTGCAATCAGGATCCGACGAGCGCGGGCTCGACGAACGAGCTGGTGCTCGCGCAGAACGCGCAAGTCATTGCCGACAACGTCGCGGCGACCCGCGAGGGCGGAACCACCTGCGAAGGCTGGTTCAGACGAG
This sequence comes from Gemmatimonadales bacterium, assembly GCA_036781225.1. GTDB lineage: Bacteria > Gemmatimonadota > Gemmatimonadetes > Gemmatimonadales > GWC2-71-9 > 20CM-2-65-7. The sequence goes on from DAIQBJ010000066.1 coordinate 10,894, forward strand.
TGGTCGACACACTCCGCACGACCGATAATCCCGTTGCCATTGCGTACCTCGACTCGGCTCGCGCCAACCGCGACTCGGCGTTCCACGCATGGATGGCCGGCGATACCGCCAAGGCTCGCGCGTACCGTCAGGCCGCGTTCCGCGACCTGTTGTCTGCGGTGATCGCGATCTTCCCGAACGCGCCCGAGCGCACCGGCGCCGCGGTCGATACGGCTGTCGCCCGCATCGAGAATTTCCTGGGCGATCGGCCCGCGCCGCGGCTTCGCGCGATTCTGGCGCACATCGACACGCTCCGCGCCAGCGCCGATTCGGCTTTGGCCGCCGGCGACAAGGTCACGGCGCTCGCGCTCAACCTGCGCAGTCTCCAGATCCTGCACCGGCTGCGCGAGCACGTCGAGTTTGCGCACCACGATCACGACGACGTGGCGGATGGGGAGATGGAAGAGGTGGGCAGCTAACGACGATGTGCTGAACGCGAGAGGCCGAGGGCCCAGTCCCTCGGCCTCTTTTTTTATGATCTAGCCGTGTCCCCGCCTCGCCGGTCATATTTCTTTCCCCCTTGCAGGAGAATTGCGCTGTATGCGCGTGTACAAGACGCCGGAGATCCGGAATGTGGCCGTCGTCGGCCACGGCGCGAGCGGCAAGACCTCCCTGGTCGATGCGCTGGCGTTCGTGGCCGGAACGAGTAAACGACATGGGTCCGTGAAGGACGGCACCGCCCTCACCGATTACACCGCAGACGAAATCGAACGCAAATACTCCATCAACCTCGCGCTGGCTGTCGCCGAGTGGATGGACACGAAGCTCAACCTGATCGACACTCCCGGATATCTCGACTTCACCGGCGACGCGCTCGCGGGGGTGTACGGGGCCGACTCCGCTGTCGTCGTGTTGTCGGCGACCGGGGGCGTCGAAGTGGGGACGGAGAAAGTGTGGGATTACTGCGAGAGTCGCTCGCTGCCGCGGTTGTTCTTCGTGTCGTTGATGGACAAGGAGCACGCCAACTTCGAGCGCGTCTTCAATCAGATCAAGGATCAGCTGACGCCCAAGGTGATCCCGGTGGAGATTCCCGTCGGCGAAGGACTGGAATTCCACGGGATCATCAACCTGTTCTC
>DAIQBJ010000067.1:0-11979 GCA_036781225.1 Gemmatimonadales bacterium
GCGATGACGCGATACTTCATCAGGCATACATGCCGCGCAACCGGTGCATCGCCGCGACGCGATCCACGGCCACGATGTAGGACGCGATCCGGTTGGCGACCTTGTGCTTCGACGCCATCGCCATCACCTCGCCGAACGACCGCACCAGAATTGCCTCGAGCCGGCGGTTCACCGTCTCCTCGTCCCAGAAATACCCGCCGCGGTCCTGCACCCACTCGAAATAGCTGACCGTGACGCCCCCGGCGTTCGCGAGAATGTCGGGAATCACAAAGACGCCCTTCTCCTCGAGAATCTTGTCGGCCGCCACGCTGGTGGGACCGTTCGCGCCTTCACAAATGATCTTTGCTTTGATCTGGCGGGCGTTCTTGCTCGTGATGACGTTTTCCGTGGCGGCGGGGACAAGGACATCGCAGTCGACCTTCAGGAGCTGCTCGTGCGGAATCGTTTCGGCCTGTGGATAGCCGGCGAGCTGCCGGTGCTCTTTGACCCACTTGAGCAGCTCCTGCACGTCCAGGCCCTTCGCATTGTGGAGCGCCGTCGACTTGTCCGAGACGGCCACAATGGTTGCGCCTTCCTTGGCCATCAACTCGGCGGCGATCGAACCCACGTTGCCGAAGCCCTGGACCGCAATGCGGGCGCCCTTGAGGCTCATGCCCAGCTTCGTCAGCGCTTCGCGCGTAACGATCATACACCCGCGGCCAGTGGCTTCGCGCCGCCCCAATGAGCCGCCCATCTCCACCGGCTTGCCGGTGACGACCGCAGTCACCGTGTGGCGTTTGTGCATGGAGTACGTATCCATGATCCACGCCATCACGCGCTCGTTCGTGTTCACATCGGGCGCGGGAACGTCGGAATCGGGACCGAGGATCTCGATAATGCTCGAGGTATAGCGCCGGGTGACCTTCTCCAGCTCGACCATCGACATGGTCGGGGGATCGCACACCACGCCGCCCTTGGCGCCCCCAAACGGGATGTTCACGAGCGCGCATTTCCACGTCATCCACGCGGCCAACGCCTTCACCTCTTCGAGCGTCACGTTCAGATCGAAGCGGATGCCGCCCTTTGCCGGCCCGCGCGACGTGTTGTAAAGCACGCGGTAGCCCGTGTAGACCTCCACCTCGCCTGAGTCGCGCTGGATCGGAATCGAAACGATGATCTGTTTTTCGGGATTGCGGAGGACCTTGTAGAGGCCCGGGTCGAGGTTGATCAGCTTCGCCGCGTGATCGAAGCGCTCCATCATCGCCTCAAACGGATTCTCCTCGGCGAGAAACGTCTGCTTGTCGGGCCGGATAATCGCAGGTTCGCTCATACCGCTCGCTTCAGTACCCCTTCCAGGACACGTTCGACGGCTTCACCATTGAGCTCCCAGTGCAGCGCTAGCTCCGCAACGAGCGGCTCTGGCGCATCCGCCGGCCAGCGATTGCGCAGCTTCACCGCGTCCTTCTCGGTAACTACAACATAATCGGCGTCTTTTGCGACCTGCGCGAGCCGGGCGACATCACCGGGAGGGTACGGGTGATGATCTTGGTACGCCATGAGTTGCACGGTGGCACCGGAGGCGCGCACCTGGGCAGCGAAGCTCACGGGGTCGGCGATGCCCGCCGCCACCACGACCCGCTTGCGGGCGAGCAGGGAAAGCCCCACCCGGCCGCCCGACCGGAGCCCCCGCAGCCCCTCGACCGCCAGATGGACGCTCGCCACCACGGCGCTGGGCCAGCGGGCCGCGATGCGCGCGGCCAGGCGGTGGGATTCCGCAATCGCCGCACGCCGCCGCGTCACGATGATCACGTCGGCGCGGCCCAGGGCGCTCCAATCCTCCCGCCACGGCCCGGCGGGGAGCGGCCAGGCCACGGCCCGCGGCGGAGCGCTCTCGGTGCTGACGAGGGCCACGTTCACATCGCGCGCCACATCGAGACGCTGATAGGCGTCGTCGAGCACCAGGACCTGCGCGCCTGCGGCGCGCGCACTCGCGGCTCCCGCCACGCGGTCGGGATTCGCGACGACGATCGCGTCCGGCACCAACCGCTGGTGCACCGCCTCCTCGTCACCGCGATAGCCGCGGAGCAGGATGCCCGGCCTGACACCTCTCCGGGCGAGGTAGGCCGCCGTCCACGCCGCGAACGGCGTCTTCCCCGCTCCACCCACCGCCAGGTTGCCAACGGCCACAGACGGCAGCGGCAACGCACGGCGGCGCAGCCAGCCGCGCCGGTAGGCCTTCGCTCGGGCGCTCATCACCGCGCGGTACAACAGCGCGAACGGCAGCAGCACGCCCCGCGTGGCTCGCGCCGGAGCCGTGCGGCTCCACCACAGCCATTGCGCGACGCCCTGCGCGCTCATGCGTTGACCTCGTCGAGGCTGCGCTGCACGGCCGCCATGCCCTGCCGCAGCCCCTCTTTGCCGGGGCCGATGGAGATGGGTGGTCCAAATCGGACGTCGATCCCGGCAAACGGCTTCGGTATGCACATGCGATCCCAGGAGCGGAGATACCAGGCCGACGCTGCCCGCGCACCCGCGGCAACGATCGGCACGCCGGCGTGCTGAGCCGCGGCGATGGCGCCCGGCTGGACCCGCTCGGCCGGGCCGCGCGGTCCATCGGGTGTCATCGCGACGATCGCCCCGGCCTCTAACGCGCGCACAATCCCGAGTAATCCGACTTCACCACCGCGCTGTGTCGAGCCCCGGACGAACCGGTAGCCCCATCCCTCCGCCAGATTCGCCAGATACTCGCCGTCCCGGTGCCGGCTGATGAGCAGCACGTGGCCTTTGTGCTGATGGAACGGCAGCAACGGCAGAATGCGCGAGTGCCACAAGACAAAGATGAATGGGGGCTGCCACGGTCGGACGCCGCTGGCGCGATAGCGCCAGGTCGCCGCGAGCGCCTTGATCACGACCGGCCCGAGCGCCGCGGCGACCGGTTCCGCCCAGCGGAGCTTCACTCGATCAGCCCGGCCGCAAGCTCCGCGACGCGGTCGGCGGCTCCCGGGGCACCGAGCCGTTCCCGGACCAACCGCAGACCCTCGCGCTGGCGCCGCGTCGCGGGGTTGTCGGCATCGAGCAGCGGCAACACACCGTCGGCCAAAGCGTCGGGCGTCGCGCGACGCTGCAGGAACTCGGGCGCGACCTCATATCCCGCCACCAGATTCACGAGCCCGACCCAGGGGACCCGTACCAGGCGCAACGCGATGAACGAGGAAATCGGATGCACGCGGTACGTGATGACCATGGGCAGGTCGGTGATCGCCGCTTCGAGCGTCGTCGTGCCCGATTTGCAGATCCCGGCGTCCGCCGCGGCGAAGACGAGTAAGGGATCGCCGTAATGCACCTTGATCACGCCGGGCTCGGGGTATTCCGCCTCCCGCGTTCCCGCGAGCACGATCTGCACGTCGGGCCGCACGGCCAACACCTTCGCGGTCGCTGCGCGGAACGCGGCCCAATGGCGCCGCACCTCCTGGGCCCTGCTTCCCGGGAACAACCCGAGCGTGGTGCGCTGGGGATCGATCCCCAGCGCGCGGCGTGCCTCGAGGCGTGCCGGCGGCGCCGGCCGATCCTTGAGCGGATGGCCCACGAACGTCGCGGCCACGCCGCGCGCGCGAAAGAACGCTTCTTCGAACGGCAGGATGACCGCAAGCTGGTTCACCGGCGCGAGCCTCCGCACCCGATACTGTCCCCAGGCCCACATCTGCGGCGCGATGTAGTACAGCACCGGAATGCCGGCCGCAGCGGCGGCGGCGGCGGCGCGCAGATGATAACCGGGATAATCGACGAGGATCACGAGGTCGTAGCGCTTCTCGTTGAACGCCTTCGTGACCCGGGCGAGCAGACGGTAGTGCGCGGGAATCTTGGCGATCGCTTCGACGAAGCCGACCACCGAAAAGGCTTCCATGCGGTCCAGCACGCGCACCCCGGCGCCCTCCAGCAGGGGACCGCCAAGCGCCTCGAGCTCGAGTCCGGGGAAACGCCGGCGCAGCGCCGTTGCGACCGCCGCCGCATGCGCGTCCGCCGATGGCTCGCCCGCCGATATGTAGATCCGCGGGGTTTTGCGCGTGCTCACGGCCTCGCGGACGCGAGCGGCGATGTTTCAATCGCGTCCGCGACGCGATACGCCAACGCCAGCGCCTGCAGCCCGGCCGCGCCGGTGACGACGACCTCTCCCTCCCCCCGCACCGCCCGCAGGAAGCTCTCGAGCTCCAGCTTCAACGGCTCGGCCTCCGGCGCCTCGAGGCGAACATGCTCGACGATCTCCTCGACCCGCGTCGCGCCGAGCCCCTGCCACCCCGATTTCAGCCGGTAGAAATGCCCGTTGCCCTGCGCGAGGTCGAGCGAGAAATAGCCGGTCGGCTGGAAGATGCGCAGCTTGCGGGTCCGCTCGCGGGAAACCCGGCTCGCGGTAATGACGGCCACCGCGCCGTTCGCGAATTCCACGCGCGCGTTGGCGATGTCGACGTGCGGCGTGAGAATCGGGACGCCCGTGGCCCGGACCTCCCCCACCTCCGAGCGCACCAGCTCGAGGATCAGGTCGAGATCGTGAATCATCAGATCGAGGATCACCGCGACGTCGGTGCCGCGCGGCTGGAACGGCGCCAGCCGCTCCGTCTGCAGGAACCGCGGCTCCTCGAGATACGGCGCCGCAGCGCGCACCGCGCGGTTGAACCGCTCGACGTGACCCACCTGAAGGCACAGCCCGCGTTCACGTGCCGTCTGCACGAGCTGCTCCGCACCGGGCAGCGCGTCTGCAAGGGGTTTTTCGATCAGGGCATGAATGCCGCGCTCCAACACCGCCAGGCCCACGTCCACATGGGCCGACGTCGGCACGACCACGGTGATCGCCTCGACGCGGTCGAGCAGCGCCTCGAGTGACGGGAATGCGGTGGCCCCGAGCTCCTGCGCAACGTACGGGGCCCGCTTGGGGTTATGGTCGTAAAACCCCACGAAATCGGCGCCGGCGATTGTTTGGAGCAGCCGGATGTGATGAAAGCCAAGTGCACCCGCCCCGACGACCCCCACGCGCACCGGCCGCGTACGCTGCGTCATACCATCACCCCGCGCTGCGACACCTCGATGAAGCGCAGAAACGTCTCCACTTCAGGCACGTCGGGCAGCTCGACCCGCGCCCGCGCGACACCCTGGCTGACGGTCAGATCCGAATTGAAGACCAGCCGATAGGCGCGCTTCAGCGCGAGCTTCACGTCGGGCGAGAAGCCGGCGCGTTGGAGGCCCACCGAATTGAGACCGTACAAATGCACGGGATTGCCGGCCGCCTTTGTGTAGGGCGGCACATCCTGATTGACACGCGACAGGCCACCGACGAAGGCATACGTGCCGATCCGCACGAATTGGTGGATTGGCACGAGCCCGCTGATGATGGCCCGGTCGTGCACCATCACGTGTCCGGCCATCTGCACAGAGTTCGCAATGATCACGTCGTTGCCGACCACGCAGTCGTGTGCGACGTGAACATACGTCATGAGGAAGCACCGCTCGCCGATCGTCGTCTTGCCGGTTGCCGTGCTGCCACGGTTAATGGTGCAATATTCCCGAATGATTGTGCCGCTGCCGATCTCGACCCACGTCTCTTCACCTTTGTACTTCAGGTCCTGGGGATCGTTACCGATGACCGTCCCGTAGCCGATCCTCACGCCGTCGGCCACGCGGGTGTTGCGCTCGATGACGGTATGCCCCGCGATCGTGCAGCGCTCACCTACCGTCACCTTGGGCCCGATCACGCAGTAGGGGCCAACCGAAACCTCGGCGCCTAGCTCGGCGGTGGGATCGACCAGCGCAGTCCGATGAATCACTTATCGACCACCATCGCCATCATCTCGGCCTCGGCGACCACCTGCCCGTCCACGAACCCCGCGCCCTTCATCCGGCACGTCTTGCCGCGGAATTGCAGCATGTCGAGCTCGAACCGGATCTGGTCGCCCGGCACGACGGGCCGGCGGAACTTCACGTTATCGAGCGACATGAAGTACACGACCTTGTTCTCCGTGTCCTGGCCCTCGAAATGGGTCATCAACAGCATCCCGCCGACCTGCGCCATCGCTTCGATGATGAGCACGCCCGGCATGATGGGATGACCGGGGAAATGGCCCTGAAAGAACGGCTCGTTTATGGTGACGTTCTTGATCCCCACGATCCGTTTCTGCCCCTCGACCTCGATGATTCGGTCGACCAGCAAAAAGGGATAACGGTGCGGCAGGTAATCCATAATCTTGCTGATGTCCATCGCCGGCATTCCCGTGCGCCTCCCTGCGCGTGCGAGCGCCCGCGCCAGCGCGATGTTGCCGCCGTGGCTGGGCCGCGTCGCCACCACATGAGCCTGAATCCGGGCGCCGGTGAGCGCCAGGTCCCCCACGATATCCGCCGCCTTATGCCGCACAAATTCGTCCGGCCACCGCAGCTTGCCGCCGGCCACCACCTTCTGATCGTCGAGCACGATCGCGTTCGCTTCCGACGCGCCCTTGATCAGCCCGCGCGCCTGCAGGTCCGCCACTTCGTGCGTGAAGCCAAATGTCCGCGCGGGCGCGAGCTCGGTCGCAAACGTCGCGGGCGTGACCTCGTACGATCCGGCCTGGCATCCAATCAAGGGGTGCGGCCACTCGATCGACACCGTAAGCCGCAAGGTCTTGGATGGCGCCACAACATACGCGGCGTCCCGGTCCGTCACCGTGAAGGGCGCCTGCACGGTGAGAAAGGAGGCCTCTCCACCGACCGAGATCGGCTCGGCCTTCGTCAATGCCTCGAAGTATGGTTGCACGCTACCATCGAGGATCGGCGGCTCGGGGCCCGTCAACTCGATCGTCAGATCGTCGATGGTATGCGCGGCCACGGCCGCGAGGAGGTGCTCGACGGTATGGATCGTCGCCTCACCCTTGCCGATCGCGGTACGCCGCTCCACGGCTTCCACCTCGCTCAGGCGTGCTGGCACTTCCGGCCTGGCCGCGAGGTCGATGCGCCGGAATACGATGCCTTGCCCGGCAGGCGCGGGCAAAAACGTCGCCTCTGTCGTCGCACCCGTGTGCAGCCCGGTGCCGCGCAGGGCCGCCGGACGGGTGACGGAGCGCCTACTGCTCGGTTGCGGAGGGGGCACCGGCCGGGGGAGCGGGGGGAGGGTTGGCAGCAGGAGGAGCGGGGGGAGCGGGGGGAGCGGGAGGAGCGGGGGCGGATTTGGCGTTCACGAGCTCTTCGAGATCACCGATGATGGTGGCGAGGCGGTACAGCGCGACCTGCCCGCGCAGATACTCGCGGTGCGGGCGGGCCAGCGTGCCGAAGTAGGTCGCCTCCGCGGGGATATCGGCGATCGTGCCGGACTGGACGAGGAGTCGCGCCCCGCGTCCGATCGTGATGTGGTCGGAAACGCCTGCCTGTCCCGCGATGATGACATCATCCTCCACCTGACAGCTGCCCGCGATGCCGGCCTGCGCCATGATGAGACAGCGGGCGCCGATCCGCACGTTGTGGGCGATGTGGACGAGGTTGTCGATCTTGGTGCCCGACCCGATCACCGTATCGTCCACGCTCCCCCGGTCGATGCAGGTGTTCGCGCCAATCTCGATGTCGTCCCCGATCAGGCAGCGCCCTACGTGCGGGATCTTGCGATGAGCCTCGCCGCCCTTGCCGGGGATGTACCCGAACCCATCACTGCCGATCACCGCACCCGAATGTACGATCACGCGCTTCCCGAGCGCCGTGCCCGCGTACAGGGTGACCCCGGGATAGAGCTGCGAGTCGTCGCCGACCGTCACGCCGTCGCCGAGGACGCACCCGGCGCCGATGCGGACGTTGCGACCCAGTTGCACGCCGTGGCCCAGCACTGCATGCGGGCCGATCTCGACCGGCTCTTGCCACGTCGCGCCGCGACCCACGACCGCGCGCGGATGCACGCCCGCTTCCCACACGGCCTGCGGGTACAGCACCGGCAGCACGACGAGCAGCGCGGCATACGGGTCGGCGACGATGACGCGGGTCTCGGGTCCGCCGCCGCTCGCGGCCTGCTCCAGATCGGGCGCGACGAGGACGACGGACGCGCCGCTGCGCTCAAGGTATGGGACGTACCGAGGTGAGGCAAGAAAAGACAGGTCGCCGGGACCCGCGCGCTCCAGCGGTGCAATACCGGCGACCGTCGTTGTCCCCGGCCCCACCAGCCGTCCGCCGGTGAGCGCCGCGATTTCACTCGCAGCGAGCGGCCGCGCTCCCGCCGAATTCACGGAGGGAAGCTAGCCGTCGCTTATTGCGCCTGCGAGAGGCGCTGCAGCACCCGGGCCGTGATGTTGAGCGCGGGGTCGGCCGCGGCGATCAATCCTCCGGCCGCGTCCGCATCGAGAATCAGGGAGTAGTTCGACTCGGCCCGGATTCCCTGGATCACGGAGTTCACGCGCGCCTGAATCGGCTGCAGCAGCTCCTGTTCCCGTTGCCGCGCCTTGTCCTGCAGCTCGTTGGTGCGCGCTTCCATCCGTTGCTGCATCGCCTGGAGGTCTTTCTGCTTCGCCGCGCGCGCCGCCGGCGAGAGCGCGATCGACTGCTGGTCGAACGCCTGCACGGCCGAATCGAGCGACTGCTGCAGCTTCTGCACTTCGGTGCGGTAGCCGTCGACTTCCTTCAGATACGTCGACTCGGCGGCCGCGTAGCCAGGCGTGCGCTGCAGGATTTCCCGGGAGTTGATGTAGGCGATCTTGATCGACGACGCCGCCTGACTGGCCGACGGGCCCTGGGCGCGCGCAACACTGGGTACCGCGACGTGGAACGCGAGCGCGGCGACCGCGGCGAGAGAGACGGGCATGGAACGCTGCATAACGCTGGAACTCCCCGGGAAGAACGTGGGTGCTGAGTTTGTGGGTATGGCTTAGAAGAAATTGCCGAGTTTGAAGTGCAGCTTCCAGCCCGGCGCCGGATGGCCGCCGAGATCGGTCTTATCGAAGCCATACGCATAGTCGATCCCCAACGGGCCGAGCGGCGAGATGACCGCCGCCCCGAAGCCGGCGCCGCGGAACAGGTGCGTCGGATTGAATTGGGCAGCCCGCGACCACACGTTGCCGGCGTCGTAGAAGGTCGAGAGGTACAGCATCTGGGACAGGCGGATCCCGATTTCACCCGTCATCGTGAAGTACGACTTCCCGAACGCCAGGGGACTCGCGCCGTTGACGGCGGCGCTGGGATCGTAGCCGAAGGGCGTGATGGACGCCTCGTCGTAGCCGCGCAGCGGGATGAAGAACTGGGTGCCGCCGAGCGTGAAGAGCTGGTCGAAGAACGGCGTGTAGCCGAACACGAAACCCGTACGCGATGAAAGGCCGAGCACCAGCTTGACGTTGGACGTGGGGGACCCGCCGAGCGTGCCGATCGGCGCGTAGAAGTGGTTTTCGACGTCGATGCGCTGGAAGTCGCCGGTGCCGCCGAGTGGGCCGCCGTTCTGCGTGAAGCCGAATTGCACCATCGTGCCGGCGGTGGGGAACGGCAAGTCGATCCGCGTGTCGCGCATGACCGAGGCGCCGAGGCTGGAGCGCACGCAGTAATTGCAGCGAAACGCGTTCGTGAACGCCGCGTTGGTGCTGGAGCCGGTATAGCTCTGCTCGTCGAGGGCGTAGTTCAGGAACAGGCGCGTGTAGTTGGAGCCGAACAGCGGAAAGCCGAACTGGACGTTGGCGCCCCGGCGCCGCAGCCGCCCCACGTCGGCAATCACATACCGGACTTTCTGGTTGTGCACCCCAATCGTTCCCGAGATCCGGGACTCGCGGATCGCGGGATCCGTATACGTGATGCTGAAGTCGTTGATGTTCTTCCCGAATTGCCACTGCAGCTGGCCGCGCTTGCCCTTGCCGAACAGGTTGGGCTCGTCGAGTCCGATGAACCCGCCGACGCCGGTGCCCTGCCCGACCGACGCGCCGAAGTTGATGTTGCCGGTCCGCTTTTCGGTGACGTGGAAGACGACGTCGATATCGCCCTGCTCATTGGCCGGTTTGGTCTCGGGGAACGGCAACGGCTGGTTGAAGAACCCGAGATTCGACACGCGCTGGTAGGATGCGATGAGCGCGTCCTGCCGGAACACGTCGCCCGGGACCATCACGATCGCCTCGCGGATCACGCGCTCGTGGGTCACGTCGTTGCCCCGGATTTCCACGTGGCTCACGATCGCGGGCTGGCCCTCGGTGATGACCCAGCGCAAATCCACGACGGGCTTGCCGTTCGCATCGAAGCGGCGAATCACGTCCGGCCGGACCTGGACGTAGATGTAGCCGTTGTTGTAGTACAGCGTCTGCAGCTTGCGCGTCGCCTCCTGCCACTGCTGGTCGTCGAAGTACGCGTTCGAGGGCCGGCCCCCGAGCCCGAGCAACCCGGTGCGGTTGTGCGTGTCGAACGGATAGTACGGCTGCAGCTCATCGGTCGAGAAGCGCCGGTTGCCGACGATCTCGAACGTGCCGACTTTGTACTGCTCGCCTTCACTCACGGTGACGACGAGCGTCGCCTTCCCCGTCTTCTCGTTGACGACCAGCGTGTCCTGCAGGACCTGGAAGTCGACGTAGCCCCGCTTCCCGTAGTACTCCGGCAGCGTCTGCCGCAGATCCTCCGCGACCTTGTCGTCGTTGTACTCCCCTGAATGCATCCAGAAAAAGCCCTCGGGCTTGGAATGCATCTGATCGACGATCAGCTGGTCGGTGAAATGCTTATTGCCCTGAATGTCCACCTGCGCGATCGCGACGCGGGTGCCTTCCTGGATGTCGAAGATCACGCGCACCGCCGCCGAGTCGCGCTCGTACACATAGACCGGCTTGGCCTCGGCGAGGTAATAGCCCTGCGCGTGGTACAGCGAATCGATGCGGGCGAGCGCGCGCGCCACCGCCGCGGGATCGAGCGGCCGGCCTTCCGTCATCTGGACCTTGTCGCGCACGCTGCCTTCAGCGAGCCGCTCCACCCCGCGCACCGTCCATTTCACCAGCTGCGGCCGCTCGCGCACCTGAATCACGAGGACGTTCTTGCCGTCGGCCTGCGTCTGAAGAATCTGGACGTCGTCGAACTGGCCGCTCGCAAACAGGGCCTGGACGGCGCGCTGCACGTCCCGGTAGTTCAACGCCCGCCCGGGAACGAGACCGCTCATCTGGATGACGCTGGCGGCGGTATAGCGCTTCTGACCGGCGACGGCGATGGAGTCGGGAGTCGGCGGCGATTCCACGGCGCCGACCTGCCCCTGGGCCTTGCACAGACCCGGGGCGAGGACGGCGAGGCTGACGACGATTGGAAGGGTGAGCCGGCGAATCACGCCTTCGAGCCGGAGAGTGCCCTGAATGCGAGGCGCTCCTTGTCGGGAGCGACGTCCACTTCGATCTCGTCGCCCTTGGCGAAATCTCCGACGAGGATCTTCTCCGACAGCGGGTCCTCGACGTACTTCTGAATGGCGCGCTTCAGCGGCCGCGCGCCGAAATGTTCGTCATAGCCGTGGTCCACCAGGAAATCGGTGGCGCCCGGAGTGAGTCGCAGCGTCAGCTCTTCTTCGCCCAGCCGCTTCTGCACGTCCCGCGCCAGGATCGCGACGATTTGCGCGATGTGCTCCCGGTTCAGCGCATGGAACACGATGACGTCGTCCAGCCGGTTCAGGAATTCCGGATTGAAGACCTTGTTGATTTCCTCTTTCACCTTCTCGGACATCCGGTCGAACTCGGTGCGCGCGTCCGGTTGTCCGAAGCCCAGCGTCTTGCCCTTGGCCTTGTCGCGCGCGCCCACGTTCGACGTCATGATCACGACGGTATTCTTGAAATCGATGACGCGGCCGTAGTTATCGGTCAGATGGCCTTCATCCAACACCTGCAGCAGGATGTTGAACACGTCGGGATGCGCCTTCTCGATTTCGTCGAGCAGCACGACCGAGTACGGCTTGCGCCGCACGGCCTTGGTGAGCGTGCCGGAATCCTCGTAACCCACGTAGCCCGGGGGCGCGCCGATCAGCCGGCTCACGGAGAACTTCTCCATGTACTCCGACATGTCGACGCG
>DAIQBJ010000068.1:0-11940 GCA_036781225.1 Gemmatimonadales bacterium
CCGAACGGCTTCGTCGCCGCCGCGTCGATCACCTCCCACACGTCGACGCCGAGCTTGTCGCACACGATCGCCATTTCATTGACGAGCCCGATGTTCACGCTGCGGAACGTATTCTCTAGGATCTTCACCAGCTCGGCCGCTTCGGGGGATGACACGGGCACGAGTGCATCGATCGCCGGCTGATACAGCGCCAGGGCCACCTTCAGGCACGCCGGCGTGATGCCGCCGACCACCTTCGGGGTATTGCGGGTGTTGAACCGCTCGTTCCCCGGATCGACGCGCTCGGGCGAGAACGCCAGGAAGAAATCCTCGCCGACTTTGAGTCCCGTCGACTCGAGCGCCGGCAGCAACAGCTCGCGGGTCGTGCCGGGGTACGTCGTCGACTCGAGCACGACGAGCTGGCCCTTGCGCAAGGCACGCTTCACCGACTCGGTCGCCGCGAGCACGTAGCTCACGTCCGGGTCCTTCGTTTTGGAGAGCGGCGTCGGCACGCTGATCGAGATCACGTCGGGCTCTTTGAGACGCCCGAGGTCGGCGGTCGCCGAGAATTGCTTCGCCTGCACCGCATCTTCCACCGACGCGTCCGGCACATCCTGGATGTGGGAGTGGCCGCCGTTCAGCAAATCGACAACTCGGGGGTTGACATCGAAGCCCAGCACACGATAGCCCGCGCGAACCAGCTCCATCGCGAGGGGCAAGCCGACATAGCCGAGTCCAACGACGCCAAATACGGCGGTGCGGTCCTTCGCCTTGGCGAGGAGCGTATCAACCAATCTGGGTGCGGGCACAGTCGCAGTCATGGAGTCTCCGGGGCGCCGCCACGAGCCAACGAGCGGGAGGCGGCTTCCAGCACACGGACGACGCGCACGCCGTCCTCGGCACTGGCGCGAGGCGGCTCCGCCAATCGCGCGGCACGCACAAAATGCGTCAGCTCGGCCGCGAGCGGTTCCACGGCCGGGATCCGAGGAATGAAGATGTCGCCTTCACGGATCGCCAGACTCTCGCCGAAGGAGCCGTATTCGGGCGGACGGTCCACACCTTTGTCGTAGATCCGCAGCTTTTCCCGAGTCTCCATGTCGTCGAACACGACCATTTTCCTGGCGCCTACCACCGTGAGCTTCCGTTCCTTGTGAGGATCGAGCCAGGACATCTGAACGTGCGCAAGCACCCCACTCGCGAATTCCATCGTCAAAAACACGACGTCCTCGATGGCAGGCTGCAGATAGCTCCTGCCGTGTGCAGCGACCCGTACAGGCTGCTCCCCAAGCAAGTACAGTGCCACTGACACGTCATGCGGTCCAAAGCTCCACAGCGCGTTTTCGTCCTTTCGCACCTGCCCCAGGTTCACGCGCAGGCCATATAGGTAGAATACGTCCCCAAGCTCTCCCGTCTGGACCATGTCCCGCAGCCGCTCCACGGCGGGATGGTACACGAGCAGGTGTCCTGCCAGCACGGGCACTCCCCGCTCCGCCCCCCGGCGCGCCACCGCCTCGGCGTCGCGTACGCTCAGGGCGAACGGCTTCTCGACCAGGACCGGCTTGCCGGCTTCGATGGCCTGCTGCGCGATGGCCGCATGCGTCGCCGCCGGCGACGCGACAATGACCGCGTCGACCGCTCCAAACAGCGCCGCGAGATCTCCCGTCACCAACGCCGCCGGGTACTGCCGCGCGAGGCGCTCGCGAACCTTCGTATCGGTATCGCATACAGCCGCCAGCTCCGCCTCGGCCAGGCCGGCGACCGTACGCACGTGATTGCGCCCCCAGGCCCCGGCGCCCACTACGCCGACCCTGAGGCGCTTCACCGATAGAATCCGCGAACCGCATCGATGACCCGATCGAGCTGTGCCCCGGTGAGCTCCGGATAGATCGGCAGCGATATGGCCTCGCGGGCGGCGCGCTCGGCCTGCGGCAGGCTGCCGTCCTTGTAGCCGAGATGGGCGAAGCAGGGCTGCCGGTGCAAGGGGATCGGGTAGTACACGGCGTGTCCGATCCCTTCCTTCTTTAGATGCTCCTGCAGCTGGTCGCGCCGTTCCGCCCGCAGCGTGTACTGATGGAAGATGTGCTCGTTCGCCGGATCCACGACCGGCGGCTTGACCTGTGGGACGTCGCCAAACGCCTTCGTGTAGTAGGCCGCGTGCTCGCGCCGCTTGGCGGACCAGTGCGCGAGATGCGGCAGCTTGGCCAGCAGCACGGCGGCCTGGAGCGTGTCGAGGCGCGAATTGGTGCCGACTTCCTCGTGATGATACTGCCTGGCGCCGCCGTGCAGCCGCAGCTTCTTGAGACGGTCGGCGGCCGCATCATCCGACGTCACCATCATCCCGCCGTCTCCCCACGCGCCGAGGTTCTTGCTTGGGAAAAAGGAATAGCCGGTCACCCACCCCAGCTCGCCCGCCACGCGCCACTCGCCGTCGATCTTGCGCCGGGCGCCGATCGCCTGGGCCGCGTCCTCGATGATCTTCACTCCCCGCGACTGTGCGATGGCCATCAGCTCGAGCATGTCCGCCATCTGGCCGTAGAGATGCACCGGCAGGATCGCGCGTGTTCGAGATGTCAGGGCGCGCTGCACCGCGGCGGGATCGATGTTGAATGTGTCGGGCTGGATATCGACGAAGACCGGCGTGCCGCCCGCGTTATGGATCGTCCCCGCGGTGGCGAAAAAGGTGAACGGCGTCGTGATGACCTCGTCGCCGGGCTTGAGATTGAGCGCGTGGAGCGGCAGCAGCAGCGCATCGGTCCCGCTCGCGCAGCCGATGCCGTGTTTCGCGTGCGAGAGGCGCGCGATTTCGGTCTCGAGCCGCGGCACGGCAGGCCCCATGATGAACTGCTGCGTCTCAACCACGCTCATGAGGCCCGAGAGCACGTCGTCTTTGATCGTCGCGTACTGCGCGACGAGATCGAGCATCGGGACGTTCATGAGGCGCCCGCTTTCACCCGCGACGGCCTGGTCTGCCGCAGCGAGCCGGCCGACTCCTCGTACGTGGCCCCGCACACGCCGCACGCCGCGCGTCCCGCACTGGGGTGGAGCCGCTCGCCGCACTGGCACATCCAGCCGACACGTCGCGCCGGGACGCCGACCATGAGCCCATAGGCCGGGACGTCGGAGGTGACCACCGCGCCGGCGCCGACAAAGGCGTACTCGCCCAGGGTGACGCCGCAGATGATCGTCGCATTCGCACCGATCGAGCTCCCGCGCTTCACGAGTGTGCGGCGATACTCGTTCTTGCGCGGCACGTGGCTGCGCGGGTTCATCACGTTGGTGAAGACACAGGACGGACCGCAGAACACGTCGTCCTCCAGCTCAACGCCTTCGTAGATCGAGACGTTGTTCTGGATCTTGACGTTGTTGCCGATCTTGGTGCCGGGCATCACGACGACGTTCTGGCCGAGGTTACAGCGCTCGCCGATCACCGCACCAGGCATCACATGCGAGAAGTGCCAGATCTTGGTCCCGCTGCCGATTGTAGCGCCCGCGTCGACGTAGCTGGACTCATGGGCGAAGTAGCTCAGACCCCGATGATCTTGCACTCGAGCTCCAGAGTGATGCCCGTCTTTTTCGCCACCGTCTTGCGGAGGTGATCGATCACCTTCAGAACGTCGCTGGCGGTCGCGGTTCCCTTATTGATGATGTAATTGGCGTGCAGCGTCGACACCTGCGCGCCGCCGATCGAGAACCCCTTCAGCCCGCACTCGTCGATCAGCATCCCGGCGCTCTTGGTGCCGCTCGGATTCGTGAATGTCGAGCCGCAACACGGCTGGTCGAACGGCGTCCCCGCCTTCCGCCAGCGGAACAGCTTGGCCTGCAGCTCTTTCAACTTCGTCGGAGACTCCTCGCCGAGACCGAGCTTGGCCTCGAGCACGACGCCTTCGATGTTGGATGAGCGGTACTTGAAGATGATCTGCTTGCGCGACAACTGTTTGATCTTCCCCTTGGGATCCATCACCGTCACTTCGGTTACGACCTCCGCGAATTCGGCGCCGTGGCAGCCGGCGTTCATGAAGATGCCGCCGCCCACCGTGCCCGGAATGCCGATGAAGCGCTCGACGCCCGCAAAACCCGCATCGGCCGTGCGTCGCGCCAGGAGTGGCGTGGGCAGGCCCGCACCGACGATCGCCGTGGCACCTTTCATCTCGAAGCGGTCCAGGCCTTTCCCCATCCGAATCACGACGCCGGGGAAGCCGCCATCTTTGACGAGCAGATTCGATCCCAGGCCAACCACGACCCAGGGCAGCCCGCGCTCCTGCGCCAGATCCAGGGCGCGCGCCACATCCTCGCTGTCGGCCGGCAACGCCAGGTAGCGCGCCGGACCGCCGATCCGCCAGGTCGTCAACCGGGCCATCGGCTCGTTCTCGACCAGCTTGCCGCGGAACTTGATCTTGGGCGCGGCAGGCGGCGCCGGGGGCGCGGCGGTTTTGGCCGGCGCTTTCCCTACGCTCTTACGGCTGCCGTTCGTCCGGCGGTCGGAGCCGGCCTTTCGGCGTTCGCTCTTTCGTGCCATTCCTGTAGGCTCCTGACGCTCCCGGTTCGACTGCGGAGCGCAATGATCGCATCACACGCGGCACTCGCCGCGGACATGGTCGTTGTATACGGCACCCGGTGCACCAGCGCGGCGCGCCGGATGGCGTAGTCGTCAGCCTGCGTGAACTTCCCGAGCGGGGTGTTGATCAACAAATGCACCTCGCCCGACACGATCAGGTCGATCGCGTTGGGACGCCCCTCGTGCACTTTCATCACTCGTTCGGCCGGCACCCCGCGACCGCGCAGATAGCGCTGCGTGCCTTCGGTCGCGAGGATCCGAAAGCCCAGCTCGTGAAAGCGGCGCGCGATCGGCAGGACGCTCGGCTTGTCGTGGTCGTTCACCGTCACGAAGATCGCGCCCGCGAGCGGCAAGCTGCCTTCCGCCGCTATCTGGGCCTTGGCGAACGCCATGCCGAAGCTGTCGGCCAGCCCCATCGCCTCCCCGGTCGACCGCATTTCCGGCCCCAACACTGTATCCACGCCGGGCAGCTTGGTGAAGGGGAAGACCGCCTCCTTCACGGCTACCCCGGGGACGGGAAGCTCATCGGGAATGCCTAAATCGTCCAGTGTCCGCCCGGGCCCCCCGGCAATGACCGCCGCCGCAAGCTTAGCGAGGGGGACCCCGGTCGCCTTGCTGACAAACGGCACGGTCCGCGAGGCCCGCGGATTGACCTCCAGGACGTAGACCACGCCGTCCTTGATGGCATACTGGACGTTGATCAGCCCGACGACCCCGAGCGCCTGCGCGAAGGCCTGGGTGTGTCGGCGCATCTCTTCCACTTGCCGATCGCCGATCAAGTACGGTGGCAGTACGCAGGCGGAATCGCCGGAGTGGACGCCGGCATCTTCGATGTGCTGCATGACGCCGCCAATGACGCAGCGCGTGCCGTCCGCGATGGCGTCGACGTCGGCCTCGAAGGCATCCTCGAGGAAATGATCGATCAGCACCGGATGTTCCGGCGCCACGCGGGCCGCTTTGACGAAGTACTCCTGCAGCGAGCCGTCGTCGTAGACGATCTCCATCGCTCGTCCGCCAAGCACGTACGATGGCCGGACGAGTACCGGATAGCCGATGCGCTGCGCTACGGCGACCGCTTCCTCGACCGAGCGCGCGATGCCGTTGGGCGGCTGCGTGACGCCGAGCCTGTCGGCCAGCGCCTCGAAACGCTCGCGATCCTCGGCGATGTCGATCGCGTCGGGAGATGTGCCGAGGATCGGCACGCCGGCAGCGGCCAGCGGTTGGGTGAGCTGCAACGGCGTCTGGCCGCCGAGCTGCACCACGACGCCTTTGGGCTTCTCGTGGCGCGTGATTTCCAGGACGTCTTCGAACGTGAGCGGCTCGAAGTACAGTTTGTCGGAGATATCGAAGTCGGTCGACACCGTCTCCGGATTCGAGTTGATCATGATCGTCTTGTAGCCGAGCTCGCGGAACGCGAGCCCCGCGCGGACGCAGCAGTAGTCGAACTCGACGCCCTGCCCGATGCGATTGGGACCGCTGCCGAGAATCACGATGCCCTGCTCGCCGAGGGGCTCGGATTCGTTTTCTTCGTCGTAGGACGAATACAGATACGGCGTCGTCGACGGGAACTCGCCGGCGCAGGTGTCGACCGTCTTGTACGCCGGGTGAATGCCGAGCGCCCAGCGGTGCTCACGAATCGCGGTCTCGGTGGTGTCGCGCAGGACGGCGAGCTGGCGGTCCGAGAACCCCAGGCGTTTCATGCGCTTGAGATCGGGTCCGCTGACGGTGGGCAACGCGGTGAACAGGCGCTCCGCGTCGACCAACTCCTCGAGTTGATGGAGGAACCAGGGATCGATGCCGGAGGCCAGCGCCATCTCTTCCACGGACAGACCGGCCTCGAACCCGCGCTTGATCTGGAAGATCCGCTCCGGCGTCGGCGTGCGGAGCGCGACGCGCAGGTCCTCGGCCGAGGCGCTCGTGAGCCGGTCGTCCGCGAGCGTCGCGCCCACGATCCAGCCCGGCCGGCCGATCTCCAGCGCCCGCAGCCCCTTCTGGAAGGCTTCCTTGAACGTGCGGCCGATCGCCATCGTCTCGCCTACCGACTTCATCTGCGTCGTCAGCCGGTAGTCCGCCCGGGGGAACTTCTCGAACGCAAAGCGGGGAATCTTGACGACGACGTAGTCGAGCACCGGCTCGAACGAAGCGGGCGTCGTGCGCGTGATGTCGTTGGGCAGCTCGTCCAGCGTGTACCCGACCGCGAGCTTGGTACCGATCCGCGCGATGGGGAACCCCGTCGCTTTCGATGCCAGCGCGGACGAGCGTGACACTCGCGGATTCATCTCGATCACGAGCATCTCGCCGTCTGCCGGGTTGACGGCGAACTGAATGTTGCAGCCGCCTGCCTCGACGCCGATCTCGCGGATGATGGCGATCGCGGCATCGCGCATGCGCTGATATTCGCGGTCGGTGAGGGTCATGGCAGGTGCGACCGTGATCGAGTCGCCCGTGTGTACCCCCATCGGATCGAGATTCTCGATCGAGCATACGATCACGACGTTGTCACGGTGGTCGCGCATCACCTCGAGCTCGAACTCCTTCCACCCGAGCACGCTGCGCTCGATGAGCGTCGAGTGCACCGGCGACAGCTCCAGCGCGTGCTCCACCGCCTCCTCGAACTCGGCGCGATTGTACGCCACGCCGCCGCCGGTACCCCCCAGCGTGTATGACGGGCGGATGATCGCCGGGTAGCCGATCTCCCCCACGGCCTCCAGCGCCGCATCCACCGACTGTACCGTATGGCCGATCGGCGTCGCCAGGCCGATGCGCCGCATCGCCGCGCTGAACTCGGCCCGATCTTCGGCCATGCGAATGGCGCGCGCATTCGCGCCGATCAGCTCGACCCCGTGCTGCTCGAGCGTCCCGTCGTTGGCGAGCGCCATCGCCACGTTCAGCGCGGTTTGGCCGCCCATCGTCGGCAACAGCGCGTCCGGCTTCTCGCGCTCGATCACCTTGCGCACCCACTCAGGCGTGACCGGCTCGATGTAGGTGCGGTCGGCCAGCTCGGGGTCGGTCATGATCGTGGCGGGATTGGAGTTCACGAGGATGACGAAATAGCCCTCTTCCTTCAGCGCCTTGATCGCCTGCGTGCCCGAATAGTCGAACTCCGCCCCCTGGCCGATGACGATCGGCCCGGATCCGAGCAGCAGGATTCGCCGGAGGTCAGTTCGTTTGGGCATTGAGCACGTCTCGCAGCGTATCGTCCAGCGAGCGACGCGGAGACCATCCCGTCGTGGCCCGCACTTTCGCGGAGTCACCCACCAGGTGTGGAATATCGGCCGGCCGCATCAGCTCGGGGTCCGCCTCGGGAATCGCGCGCACGCCAAGCAGCTCGGCCATCCGGAACAGCACGTCCTCGAGACGCGTCCCGTGCCCGGAGGCGATGTTGTACACCTCACCGGCCTCTGCCTGCGTGAGCAGTCGCACATAGGCGTCCACCACATCCTGCACGTGCAGCAGATCGCGCACCGGCTCGAGATTCCCGACCTTCACGACCGGCGCCCCGATCTTCTGGGCGAACAAGAGCCGCTGGGCAAAGGCCGGAATGACGAATCCCGCCTCCTGACCCGGGCCGGTGTGCGCAAAGGATCGCGCCACGATGACCCGTAAACCCGAGCGGCGCCATGCCTCGAGCGCCGCCACTTCCGCGCCCAGCTTGCTGGCCGCGTACGGCGAGCAGGGCGCCGGTGTGTCGGTTTCGCGGCGCGGGACGGACTGCCCGCGCCCGTACACTTCGCCCGTCGACACCACGAGGACAATGGGGTCAGCCCGGTCCTTGCGACGGGCCTCCGCGAGAACGTGCACGAGGCGCGCGGTCCCGCCGGCGTTGATGTCCCACGCGACACCCGGGTCGCGCAGCGACACCGTCCCCGATGAAATCGCGGCGAGGTGCACCACCGCGTCATAGGGAAGATCCACGCATTGACGAACCGACTCGGAATCGGTGATCTCGAGCGGCAGCCAGCGCACGCAGGCGCGCTCCTCCGGGGTCAACCCGTCCTCGCGCTGCGGCTCCGACGGCCGCACGGCGCCGTAGACTTCGCGGCCATCATCCAGCAGCCGGCGGATGAGCCAGCGGCCCACGAACCCGTCCGCGCCGGTGACCAACACCTTCACGCGAGCCGCTCCAGGTCGGCATCGACCATCATTTCGACGAGCCGCGCGAAGCTGACACGCGGTGCCCAGCCGAGCTCCGTGCGAGCGCGGGTCGCGTCCGCGCGCAGCACGTCCACCTCGGCAGGCCGAACGAACCGTTGATCGATCTTGACGTACTGCTCCCAGTCGAGCCCAACGTGACTGAAGGCCGCCGCGCACAGATCGCGAACCGTGTGCATCGTGCCGGTTCCGACGACGTAGTCACTCGGCTCCGGTTGCTGCAGCATCAACCACATGGCCTCGACGTAATCGCCTGCGAATCCCCAGTCGCGCCCAGAGTCGAGATTGCCGAGCCGCAGCTCGTTCGCTTTGCCGAGCTTGATGCGGGCGACCGCATCGCTGACTTTGCGCGTCACGAATTCGAGCCCGCGGCGTGGCGATTCGTGATTGAACAGAATACCGCTGACCGCGTACAGGTCGTAGGACTCTCGATAGTTGACCGTGATCCAATGGCCGTAGGCCTTCGCGACCCCGTAGGGTGAGCGGGGATAGAAGGGCGTGGTCTCGCGCTGTGGCGTTTCCACGGCCTTGCCGAACATTTCCGAGGAGCTTGCCTGATAGAAGCGCGCATGCGGATGCGCGAGGCGAATGGCTTCCAGCAAGCGCGTGACGCCGAGCGCCGTGAACTCCCCTGTCAGCACGGGCTGCGTCCAGGATGTGGGGACGAAGCTCTGGGCGGCGAGGTTGTAGACCTCGTCGGGCTTGGCGTCACGGATCACGGTGGTGAGCGAGTGCTGGTCGAGCAGGTCGGCCGCGACCACGTGCACGCGGTCCAGGAGATGCCCGATGCGCTCGTAGGAATCGTGCGAGGTGCGCCGCACAACGCCGATGACCTCGTACCCCTTGCTGAGGAGCAGCTCGGCGAGATAGGAGCCGTCCTGCCCCGTCACCCCGGTAATCACGGCGGTCTTCCCCGCTTTCCGGGGTTGTCGAGCCTCGGTGGCCTGTTTAGGTTTAGGCCTCTTTGCGGCGTCCCTTGAACTCATTTGTCGTCGGATCGAACTATGGCTCGAGTGTGTGAGATTTGTGGCAAAGGTCCCATCACGGGACATAACGTCAGCCACGCGAACAACAAGACCCCCCGCCGCTGGTACCCCAACCTACAGCGCGTGCGCGTCGTGGCGAACGGCGTGGTTCGCCGGATCCGCGTGTGCACGCAGTGTATCAAGTCGAACCGGGTGGCCAAGGCTTCGTAAGCGGGCGCTGGTAAGAAAAAAGGGACCCATCCGGGTCCCTTTTGCTTTCGACGCTTTCCCGGGTCACTCAGCCAACAACTCGATGCGCGCGACGTCGGCACCATCGCCGACGCGATGACCCAACTTGACGATGCGGGTGTAACCACCCGGCCGGGCAGCGAAGCGTTTGCCGATCTCGGCGAACAGCTTGGTCGTCACGGCTTTGTCCTTCAGCCGCCGCTCGACCACCCGGCGCGCGTGCAGATCCCCCCGGCGCGCGAGCGTGATCAACCGCTCGGCGAACGGACGCAGTTCCTTCGCTTTCGCCTCGGTCGTGTTGATGCCGCCGTGCTGAAAGAGGCTCGTGGCCATGTTGTTCAGCGTCGCCTTCTTATGACTCGACGTCCGCGACAGCTGGCGGCCTTTGGCGCGATGCCGCATTACTCGTCCTCGGTTCCGGTCAACTGCGCCTGCGGCGCGCTGCCGGCATCGATGATGTGAATCTCACCGCCCGGCGTTTCCTCGAGCTGCATCCCGAAGTTCAAGTTCTCGCGGCGCAGCAGCTCGGCGATTTCCCCGAGCGCCTTCTCGCCGACGTTTTTGACCTTGAGCAGATCGTCTTCCTTGTAGCGCACC
This sequence comes from Gemmatimonadales bacterium, assembly GCA_036781225.1. Taxonomy (GTDB): domain Bacteria; phylum Gemmatimonadota; class Gemmatimonadetes; order Gemmatimonadales; family GWC2-71-9; genus 20CM-2-65-7. Next base: position 10,498 of record DAIQBJ010000068.1, read on the forward strand.
AGGTCACCCAGCGTGCGGATGTTGGAATTCTTGAGCGAATTCACCGACCGCACCGACAACCCGGCGTCGTCGATCGCACGCCCCAGCACGTCGCGGAGGCGGCTGCCTTCGGAGCCGTCCGTTCCCGCCGGCTCGCCCGGGACGATCGGCACTTTGCCGAAGTCGACGAAGAAGCGGAAGTGCTCCTGTGCGAGCGCCGCCGCATACGCCACCGCGTCCTCGGGCGAAATCGTGCCGTTGGTTTCGACGGTCAGCGTGAGCCGATCGTAGTCCGTGCGCTGGCCGACGCGCGTCTCCGCCACGGTGAAGTTGGCGCGGCGGACCGGATTGTAGATCGAATCGACGCGGACCACATCCACCGCCAGCGTCCGGTCCACCGGATGCTGCTCGGCTTCGACGTAGCCGCGGCCCTTGTTCACGTACAGCTCACCCGCGATGTCGCGGTCGTCCTGCACCGTGAACAACAGCTGCTCGGGGTTCACGATCGTCACCGAACCGTGCTGCTCGAGGTCGCGCGCGTACACCGGACCGGCCTTGTCCACCTTAAAGCGCAGCACGGCCTCGTCGACTTCGGGAGCGAGCACGAGCGTCAGCTGCTTGAGACGCTGAATGATCTGATGGACGTCTTCGACGACGCCCGGAATAGTCTGGTGCTCGTGCACGACGCCGTCGATGCGGAACGCCCACACCGCGGCGCCGCGGAGCGACGACAACAGCAGCCGACGCAGCGAATTGCCCAGCGTATAGCCGTAGCCTCGCTCCAGCGGCTGGAGCCGGAACTCGGCGGCATTCGGGTTGTCCTCGCGCTTGGTCATCTCGACCAGGTGCGGCCGGACCAACCCCGTCAAATCAAGAGTCGTCATCACTTGGAATAGAGCTCGACGATTAACTGTTCTTGTGCCGCGATCGGGATGGCGTCACGGGTCGGCCGTTCGGTCATCCTGCCCAGCACTTTGTCAGTGTCCACCTGGATCCACGAAACCGGTTGTCCACGCCCAAACTGCTCGAGCGCGAGCTTCACCAGCACGAGCTCACGGCTCGCGTCGGCGACTTTCACTTCGTCCCCGATCCGGACACGGTAGGACGGAATGTCCAGCACACGGCCGTTCACGAGGATATGGCGATGGCGCACCAGCTGGCGCGCCTGCTTGCGCGAGCTCGCGAAGCCCATGCGATACACGAGATTGTCGAGCCGGCTTTCCAACGCCACAAGCAGCGCTTCACCCGTGACGCCCGGCTCTTTCAGCACGCGCTCGAAGATGTTGCGGAACTGGCGCTCCGAGAGCCCATAGATCCGTTTCACCTTCTGCTTTTCGCGCAGCTGCTTGGCGTACTCCGACGCCTTGCGGCGGCGGCCTGTCGACTGCCCATGCTGCCCGGGCGCGTACGCGCGGCGCTCGACGGCGCACTTCTCCGTGAGACAGCGCGTCCCCTTGAGGAACA
>DAIQBJ010000069.1:0-11833 GCA_036781225.1 Gemmatimonadales bacterium
CCTCCCCCACTTTCCCCACCTTGGGGTTGAAGAGCTTGAGTTCGCCCCCATTGAGTTCCGTCCAGGCGCCCGGTCGAGGATCGAGGCCACGGATCAGGCCGCTGATCGCCCGCGCGTCCTTACTCCAATCGATGCGCGCAATCTCGCGCGTCAGTTTGGGCGCGAACGTCGCGCGTTCCTCGTGCTGCGGAACGGGTTGCGGCGGCGGGTTGGCTTGCTCCATCATGGCGAGCGTCTCGATCAGCGCTTGCGCCCCCATTTCCGACAGATGCGCGGAGAGCTCCCCGGCGGTCACGTCCGGCGGGATGTGGTGGGGGATCTGGTGCAGAATGGGACCGGAATCCATTCCGGCATCGAGCTGCATGATCGTCACGCCGGTGGTTTCGTGGCCGCGGATGATGGCCCACTCGACCGGCGCCGCGCCGCGCAGGGCAGGCAGCAGCGACGGATGGACGTTCACCATGCCGCGGCGCGGTAGCTCGAGCAGCTCGGGCTTCAGAATGTGGCCATACGCGACCACCACGCCGATGTCCGGCGTCAGGTCGCGCAGGCGAAGCAGGAACGCGCCATCGGTCGGCTTCTCGGGCTGAAAAACGGTGAGATCTTCGGCTTCGGCGGCGGCCTTGACCGGTGGCGGAATCAGTTTGGAGCGCGAGCGACCCCGCGGTGCATCGGGTTGTGTGACGACGGCGACGACGTCGAACCCTTCACCGACGAGCGCGCGCAACGACGGGACGGCGAAGTCGGGGGTGCCGAAAAAAACCACGCGCACTACAGCTCGCCTGCCGGCTCCGGCGTGACCTCTTTGAGGTAACCCTTTTCGCCCTTGCGCGACTTTTTCCATTTGGAGAGCAGCAGCGCCCGCTTCACCGCGCTCAAGTGATCGAGAAACAGGATCCCGTCCAGATGGTCGATCTCATGCTGGATGGCCCGCGCTTTGTAGCCCACCGCTTCGGCGCGAAACGGCTTGCCGTCACGGTCGAGTGCGTCGACCACGACGCGCGCCGGCCGCTCGACGTCGCCGAACATGTCCGGGATCGAGAGACAGCCTTCTTCCGCCGTCTCCTGCTCCGCGCTCCGCTCGACGATGATCGGATTGATGAGCACGAGCGGCGGCGGATCTTCCTCGCCCACGTCCACCACGGCCACGCGCTGCGCGACGCCGACCTGGTTCGCGGCGAGGCCGACGCCCTTCGCGGCGCGCATCGTCTCGAGCAGATCGTCCACGAGCCGCCGGACGCCGTCGTCCACGGCGCGAACCGGTGCCGCTTGCTGTCGCAGCACCGGTGAGCCCAGCAGGTGCAGCTTGCGCACCGTCACGCCGGCTTCACCTCTGTGCCGCGGTTCGTGATGTTGGAGATGCCGCTGCGCAGGATCACGAACTTCGCCTCACCGCTGCGGATGGTGACTTCGTCGTCCTTGATGTGGACGACCTCGCCGACGATGCCGCTCGACGTCACGATCCGGTCCCCGCGCTGCAGCGTGGTGAGCAGCTGGCGGTGCTGCTCCTGCTGGCGGCGCTGGGGCCGGATCAGCAGGAAATAGAAGATCGCGATCATCGCCCCGATCTGGAGGACGAATGCGACCATCCCCGTCCCGCCACCCTGTCCGGAGGGAACGAGCAACAGCAGGAGCAACGGCGCGGTGGTGGTCATGCGACTCCTTCTCCAGTGGGTTGGTAACGGCGGCGCCAGTCGTCGGCCCAGGTCGCGAACGCCTCGCCGCCCCGTTGAATGACGTCGCGCATCTCGGCGGCGAGGCGGATCAGGTACCGCACGTTGTGCAGCGACAGCAGCCGGAGGCCGAGCAACTCGCCCGCGACGAACAGGTGGCGAAGATAGCCGCGCGAGTACGTCGTGCACGTCTCACAGTCACAGCTCGGGTCGAGCGGCCCGTCATCAGTGCGGAAACCGGCATTGCGAATGTTCAATGTGCCGTCCGGCGTGAAGGCCGAGCCGTTGCGCCCGCCCCGTGTGGGCGCGACGCAGTCGAACAAATCCACGCCCCGTTCCACGGCGGCGACGAGATCCGCCGGAAACCCGACGCCCATAAGATAACGGGGCAGTGTAGCGGGCAGCCGCGCCTCCAGCACGTCGATCGTCTGGTACATCTTGTCCTTCGGCTCCCCCACCGACAGCCCGCCAATCGCTATACCCGTCCACGGGCCTAATTCCAGGATGCGATCAAGACATTCGGTGCGCAGCGCCGGTAGCGTGCCGCCTTGAATTATGGGCCAGAGCGTCTGGTCGCGTTTCTCGAGCTCGGCATGTCGTTTCTTACAACGCGCCAACCAGCGCAGCGTCCGCTCCAACGCATCGCGCGCCGTCGCTTCGTCGGCGCCGCCGGGTATGACGTGATCGAATGCCATCGCGACGTCCGCGTCGAGCTTCGCCTGAATCTCGATCGCGGTTTCGGGCGTCAACCTGCGCCGGCCGCCGTCGACGTGACTCTGAAACTCCACGCCGTCCTCGTCGACTTTGCGGAAGCCTTCGAGGGAGAAGACCTGAAAGCCGCCCGAGTCGGTGAGCAGCGGCCGCTCCCACGCCATGAACTTGTGCAGCCCGCCGAGCTGCGCGATCACGTCTTCACCGGGACGCACGTGCAGGTGGTAGGTGTTCGCGAGCACGATTTGCGCCCCGACGGCTTTGAGGTCCGCGGGCGAGAGTGTTCGCACGGTCGCTTGCGTGCCGACGGGCATGAACACCGGCGTCTCGACCGTGCCGTGGGGCAAGGTGAGGGAGCCGGACCGCGCCGCGCCCGACTGGCCGTCGATCCAGAAGTCGAACATGACCTAATGCGGAACGCGGAACGCGGAACGCGGAATTAACGCATGCAGTTCCATTCCACATTCCACATTCCACATTCCGCATTCACACAATGAGCATCGCATCGCCATAACTATAGAACCGATATCCCTCTTTCACCGCTTCCCGGTATGCCGTCATCACCCGCTCATAACCGCCGAACGCACAGACCAGCATGAGCAGCGTCGAGCGGGGTAAGTGAAAGTTCGTGATCAGCCGGTCAACGATTTTGAAATCGAACGGGGAACGAATGAACAAGCTCGTCTCTCCCGGACCAGCGCGAATCCGCCCTCGCGCAACTGCTGCCGACTCCAGCGCGCGCACGACGGTTGTTCCGACCGCCCACACGCGTCCTTCAGCAGCTTTGACCTTGTTGACCCAATTTGCCGCCCCTTCGGAAATCTCATAAGCCTCGGGGTGCATCACGTGCTCCTCGAGGTGCTCGGTCTCGACCGGCTTGAACGTGCCGGGGCCGACGTGCAGATCGATCGCCGTGACAAACGCGCGCCGCTCGTGGATGCGGGCGAGCAGCTCGGTTGTGAAATGCAGTCCCGCCGTCGGCGCGGCGACGCTGCCATCGTGGTTGGCGTAGACCGTTTGATAGCGCTCGCGATCGTCGCGATCGGGGGGCCGGCGAATGTAGGGTGGCAGCGGGACTTCGCCGTACTTCTCCAGCGTCGCGCGCCCGTCGATCGCGCCGACGAAGCGCACGCGACGCAGGCCCCCGCCCAACACCGCGACGACCTCGACCGCGCTGTCGGTCCCAAACGAGACCCGGCGCCCCGGTTTGAGTTTGCCGCCCGGATGCGCCATCGCGAGCCAGGTTGTGTCCGGGAGCTCTCGCACCAGCAGGAACTCGGCCTCTTGCCCCCCTTCCCGTTTCCCGTGCAGTCGCGCCGGAATCACTCGTGAGGTATTGATGACGAGCAAGTCGCCGGGCGGAATCAGCTCGGGCAGGTCGCGAAAATGCAGGTGTTGCGTCTTCCCGCTCGCGCGCTCGAGGACCAGCAACCTGCTCGACGATCGGTCGGGCAGGGGATGCTGGGCGATCTGCTCCGGAGGGAGGTTGTAGTCGAAGTCGGAGAGCCGGTGCACTAGCCGTCGAAGATGCTGGCTTGCTCCGCCGATTTTGGAGGGACGAATCCGAAGTGCCGGTACGCCGCCGGCGTCGCCACGCGACCCCTGGGCGTGCGCGCGAGAAAACCCTGCTGCATCAGGAACGGCTCGTACACCTCTTCGAGCGTCCCCGGGTCCTCGCCCACCGCCGCGGCGACCGTCTGCACACCGACCGGCCCGCCGTCGAACATTTCGATGATCGCCTTGAGGATCCGCGCGTCCATGTCGTCGAGCCCGAACTCGTCGACATCGAGGCGCTTCAGCGCCTCGGCGGCGACGGCCGCGGTGATCTTCCCGGCGGCACGCACCTGGGCGTAATCCCGCACGCGCTTCAGCAGGCGATTCGCGACGCGCGGGGTGCCGCGGCTGCGGCGCGCGATCTCGGCGACACCGGCCGCGTCCGCGGACACGCCGAGGATGCCGGCCGAGCGCGTGATGATCTGCACCAGATCGTCGGGCGGGTAGTAGTGGAGCCGCTCGACCAGGCCGAAGCGGGCGCGCAACGGCGGCGTGAGCAGGCCGAAGCGGGTCGTCGCGCCGATCAGCGTGAAACGCTCGAGCTGCATCGGCAGCGTCTGCGCGTGTGGCCCATCGGCGATGCGCACATCGACACGAAAGTCTTCCATCGCCGGATAGAGAAACTCCTCCAGGGCCGGCCGCAGCCGGTGCACTTCATCTATAAAGAAGATGTCGCCTTGCTTGAGGGACGTGAGCATGCCCACGAGATCGCCCGGACGCTCCAGGACCGGGCCGGACGTGGTGCGGATGTTCACGTCCAGCTCTTTCGCCATCAGTAGTGCGAGCGTCGTCTTGCCGAGCCCCGGGGGGCCGAAGAAGAGGGCGTGATCGAGTGGCTCCTTGCGCTGCTTGGCCGCATCGATCGCGATCTGGAGTGATTCCTTCACCTTCGCCTGGCCGACGAACTCGTCCAGGCGCGAAGGCCGCAGCGCGGCGTCCGTCAGCCGCTCGTTCTCGAGCGCCTCGGGCGTCGTTATTTCCGCGCGAGCCATGAATCCGATCCATTGCTCTTTGGCTCGGCCCGCCAGCGCACCGGCCGCGCATCGGCCTCGATGATGTGCGGCGTGTGGCAGCGCAGGCAGGAGTCCTCGGCTTTGGTCGCGCCGGCCGGCACCAGGCGGCGGTTGGTGGAGCCGCAGCGGGCGCAAATCCACTCGGCGGTGGTTTCCGTGGCGGGTGGCGTCATCGGGTCGTGAGAATTTGGAGTGCCCGGCGCACGAGTGCTTCGGTTTCGCCGCTGCCTTCGGTGCCGTTTCCCGACAGCGCCTGGCGGACGGCGCGGTCGGCGTCCGCGGTCGCGTAGCCCAGACGCTCGAGGGCCTTGAGCGCGGCTTCGGCGCCCACCGGGATGGCGACCGACGGCGCGTCGCTGAAGTCCTCCACCTTTTCACCCAGCTCGAGTGCCAGGCGCTCGGCGGTCTTGCGGCCGATGCCGCTCACGGACGAAAGCAGCGCGATGTTCTTCTCGCGCAGCGCCCGCGCCCCGCGCTCGACGCCGAGTGCCGACAGCAGCGAAATCCCGATCCGGGGCCCGACGCCGGAAACACTGGTGAGCCGTTGAAAGAACCGTCGCTCGGATTCGTCCAAAAAACCGTAGAGTGCCCAGCCATCTTCCCGCACCACCAGCTCGGTCGCGAGCGTGACTTCGGCGCCGGCCGCCGGCAGTCGTTCCATCACGCCGAGCGGCACCACCACTTCGTAGCCGACGCCGCCCGCGGTCTCGACGACCACGCGATCGGCGGATTTGGAGGCCAGTCGCCCGCGAACGTGTGCAATCATGTGAGGCGCGCGCTCATGCGATTAATGTAGGGTCGCAGCGTGCTGCGCCCCCACCCGTGTCATCCTGGGCAATGAACGCAGGATAAACGTCAACGCCGCGGCCACGCCGTCAGCGGCATCAGCGGGCTGGGGCGCGCTCTTCAGCCGCAGGAGCTGCGCGACCATCGCACCCACCTGATTCTTCTTCGCTGCTCCGGCGCCCACGACCGTCTTCTTGATCATTGCGGGCGCATACTGCTCGATCTTGAGTCCTTGCTGCTCTGCGGCAAGCAGGATGACCCCTCGCGCGTGTCCCAGCACGAGCGTGGTGCGGACGTTCTTATGATAGAAAGCATCCTCGAGGGCGAGCACGGCCGGTTGGTGACGTTTGATCAACTGCGCGATTTCGTGATGCAGCTCGGCAAGGCGGTGGGGCAGGGAATTGTTGCGACCGAACCGGAAGACACCGCACTCGATGAGACGGCCCATGCCGGGAGTCCCATTCCCCGTTTCGATCACGCCGTAGCCCGTGATCTGCGTGCCGGGGTCGACGCCCAGGACCCTCACGTCATCCTGTCACCGCCGCCATCGCCTCGGCGTCGATGTCGAAGTTGGAAAAGACCTTCGCCACGTCGTCCATCTCCTCGAGGCCTTCGACGAGCTGCAGCAGCCGCTTGGCGTCGCTGCCCTCGACTTTCACGGTGTTCTTGGGCACCAGCGCGAGCTCGGCGCTCTGCACCGGCAACTTCTTGGCGCGCAACGCTTGGTCGATCGCGTGCAGCTGCGCGGGGGGCGTCGTGATCACGTAGATGTCGCCCTCGCGCTGCATGTCGTCGGCGCCGGCGTCGAGCGCGACTTCCATCGTCGCGTCTTCACTCGCCTTGCCATCCACCACGATCTGGCCCTTGCGATCGAACATCCACGCGACCGCGTTGCTCGCTGCGAGGTTGCCGCCGTGCTTATGGAACACGTTGCGGATCTCGGCGACCGTGCGGTTCGCGTTGTCGGTGGTCGCCTGAATCAGGAGCGCCGCACCACCGGGACCATATCCTTCGTAGGTGACTTCTTCGTACGTCACGCCCTCGAGCTCGCCCGTGCCCTTCTTGACTGCGCGGTCGATGTTGTCCCACGGCATGTTTTCGGCTTTGGCGGCGTCGATGGCGGTTCGGAGACGAGGATTCCCTCCGGGGTCACCACCGCCCGCCTTCGCGGCGATCGTGATTTCGCGGATCAGGCGGGTGAAAACGGCGCCCCGCTTCTGATCCGTCACAGCCTTTTTGCGTTTGATTTGCTTCCATTTGCTGTGACCAGCCACTGGCAACTCCCGTCTTGCAGCCACTTCGCAACCTGGCGTCTTCGCGACTCCTCTGTAGCCCGGCAGCTTGCAACTTACAACTTGACCGCGTGAGCGCGCCACCTGTAGGATTCCGGCCCATGTCTCGCGCTTACCAACTCTCCATCGTCCTCGCGCTCCTCGCCGCGTGTGAGCGGCCCAGCGATTCGCAGCGGGTTCGCGTGGCGGCGGGCCGCGCGCTCAGCGGAACGCTCGCCTATCCCCGGTCCACCCCCGTCACCGTGGCGGCCGGCGCAGAAGCCGCCCAGCTCACGATGACGTCGCAGGACTCCCTCCCCGTGATCGTCACGTGGTTCCGCCGCGCGCTGCCGCTGAATGGCTGGGTGATTCAACGCGAGGCGACGGGGCGCGCCGGGGACGTCACGCTGTACGCGCAGAAGGGCGATCGCCCCCTCTGGATCACGTTGCGGCCCAGTGTCGGTGCGGCGGGAACGACGTATACGATGATCGGCGAGATTCCGGCGGATTCCACGAAGCGCTAGAAATCACCGCTCCGGGTCGAGCATATCCTCGAAACGCATCCAGCGGCGGTAAAAGTAGAGATCCACAAACCCGGTCGGACCATTGCGGTTCTTCGAGACGAGCAACTCGGTCGCCCCATCGACGCCGCCTCCCGGGTTGTACATCTCCTCTCTGAAGATCGACAGCACGACATCAGCATGTTGCTTCGGTGCGCCGAGCACGCCGTAATCGTTCAGCGTGGGTCGCTGGTCGTCGCGCCCGGCGTTGAAGCCGGGGAGCTGCGCGACCACGAGGAGCGCGACCTGCCGGTTGAGCGCCAACGCCTTGAGATGGCGGAGCACGAGAGCCGTGTCTTCGTCCTGCGTGGTGCGCTCGCGCGGCGGTGGCACGAGCTGCAGGTAATCCACGACCACGAGCCCGAGCTGCCGGAGGGGATCGAGCCGCTCGAATACCGTCTCGAAATCGTCCCCGGCGAGCGGCAGGAAGGTGAGGGGCAGGCCCCGCAACCGCACGGCGGCGGCTCCCACGCCGGCCCGCGTTTGATCGTTGAGCGTGGCGGCGCGCAGCTCGTCCACCGCGACTCGACCTTCTATGGCGAGCGCGCGCTCCATCAGCCGCTCTTCATTCATCTCGCCCGACAAGAACGCGACGCCCGGCGACTGCTGCGCGACGCGCAGCGCGATGCCGAGGGCGAGCGCCGACTTGCCGCTGCCGACGTCGCCGCCCAGGAGAATCAGGTCGCGGCGCCGCAACCCGCCACCGAGCAGCTTGTCGAGCGAGCCGTAGCCGGTCGGAATCGTGTCGCCCGTGATTTCACCGGGGCGCTGGGCATCGACCTTCTCAACCAGGTTATCGAGCGTCGGCCGCTTCTCGAACTTCCGGGCAGGCGATGGCATGGTCTATAAATGCAATCTGGCGGTACGGGCTGCAACCGTGACGGCATCCGCAGCCTCGGCGCCAAGCACGTCCCGCGCCGGCGCGGTGAGCTGGCTGAGCACCAGCGCCGCGGCGTTGGGTGTCGCGCTCTCGAGGTGCTGGCGCGCCGCCGCCAGCGCGCGCCGCAGCGGCGCGGGGAGCGCGAGGCTGCCAAGGCGCGACTCGATCGCTTGCAGGCGGCGGCGATGGTTCTTCGCGCTCACCGGCGCCGGCGGCAGCAGCGCTTCGGCGGCGCGCACGACAAGCCAGAGCGCGAACAGCCCTTCCCGCTGCGGGCCGCGCGCTGCCTCGGCGATGAGCCCCACCAGCCGCTCTTCTGCGGGCGTCGTGGCCGGGACGGTCATGCGACGAGCCGCTGCACTGCGGCGGCAACGTGATCCGGCATGATGTCGCGGAGACAGCGATGATGTCCGAGCGGGCAGTGCTGGGTGCCCATCGCGGAGCAGGGCCGGCAAGCGAGATCGCCCTCGACGACGGTCGCGCGCGACGAGTAGGGAAAGAAGCCGAACGGCTCCACCGTCGGCCCGAACAGGGCGACGACGTGCGTTCCGACGCCGGTCGCCATGTGCATCACGCCGGTGTCGCCGGAGACGAGTACCGCTGCGCGCGCGAGACAGGCGCCGGTCTCCTGGAGCGAGAATTCCCCCGCCGCGTTGATCACGGATGACCCGAGATTGCTCGCGAGCTCGCGGTCATCCGGACCACCGACGGCGACCAGAGCGTAGTCCATGCGCTGCAGCTGCTCGGCCAGCGCCTGCCAGTGATGAATCGGCCAGCGCTTGGTGGCGTGCGCGGCCCCCGGCGCCAGCGCGGCGAACCGCCTGCCGTCCAGGCCGCGATCCGCCAGCCAGTGCGCGATGCGCTCGCGCGCCGCCGGGGCGAGAAAAAACTCGGGCGGTCTGCCGTCCGGCGCGATGTCGAGCGCGCGCGCAGCTTCGAAATACCGCTCGGGAACGGGGACGTGTGTGCCGTAGACGTCGATCTTGGTGGAGATCAAGAGTGTGCGGGCGATCTTGCGCTTTGAGTATCCCGACCAGCGACCCCGGACCAGCCACCGCAGCGCCGTGCTCCGCAGGCTGCCGTGCAGGTCGAGGCCGAAGGTGGCGCCGAGCGCGCGCAGGCGCAGCGCGAGGTCGGTGATGCGCTCGTCGGGCTCGAGCGCGATGACCTGCATGAGATTCGGGTTCTCCATGACGAGCGGCGCCATCGCGCGCTTCGTGACGAAGAAGATCTCCGCCTCGGGATGACGGCGCTTGAGCGCGCGTAACAGGGGAGTGGTGAGCAGGACGTCGCCGATGGAGCTGAACCGGACGCACAGGATGCGCAACACGCGGCCAATGTAGTCGCGCGTTGCCCGGCTTCGCCAGCGGGACTAGCTTCCCTTCGATGCCACGCCCGAAGAGCATTCTGTGGATTGACGACGAGGTCGACGGCCTCGCCGCGCACCGGCGCTTCCTGGAGCAGCAGGGGTTCGCGGTCGCGCAGGCCGCGCACGGCGATGACGCGCTCGCGATGCTGCGGCGCCAGCCCTACAGCATCGTCCTGCTCGACGAGCAGATGCCGGGTCGCCGCGGGCTCGAGCTGCTGCCCGAGATCCGCGCCATCGATCCCGCCATGGCCGTCGTCATGGTCACCCAGAGCGAAGACGACAGCGTGCTGCGCGACGCGATCGGCATCGAGATCGACGATTACCTCGTCAAGCCGGTGCATCCGCGGCAGGTGCTGTCGGTCGTCACGCGCTTGCTCGAGGGCGACCGCATCCGCCAGCAGCGCCTGGCGCGCGACTTCGTCACGCGCTTCCGCGAGCTGGAGGGACGCCGCGGCTCGGCGCTGGCGTGGCGGGAGTGGATCGAGCTGGTCGCCGAGCTGGCGCGCTGGGAAGTGCGGCTCGCCGCGGGCGACGAGCCGGGGCTCTCCGAAGCGTTGCACAATCTGAAGGACAGCCTGCGGAAAGACTTTCAGGAGTTCATCACGCGACACTATCCGCGCTGGCTGGCCGATCCGGAGCGTGACCGCCCGCCGCTGTCGGTCGACGTCGGCGCTGAGTTCCTCGTGCCCGCGCTCAAGCGCACCGGCCGCGTCGTTTTCATCCTGATCGATTGCCTGCGGCTCGATCAGTGGGAAGTGCTGCGCGACCTCGTGACCCCGCTGTTCGACGTGGAGGAGTCGCACTACTACAGCATCCTCCCCACCGCGACGCCGTTTTCTCGCAACGCGATCTTCAGCGGCCTGTTTCCGATGGAGATCGCCGCCCGGCATCCCGAATGGTGGGGCGCGCCCACGGACGAGGAGAGCCTCAATGCGCATGAGCCCGAGCTCCTGGCCGAGCAGCTGCGCGAGCTGGTGGGAGAGACGGTGCCGGTGCGCTACGAGAAGCTGTTCACGGCAGCCGATGGCGCCGACCTGTTGCGGCGACTGCCGGCGCACCTGGCGCAGCCCGGCGTGACGGCGCTGGTGTTCAACTTCATCGATCAGTTGACCCACGGCCGCTCCGAGAACGCGATTCTCTACGAGGTCGCCCGCGATGCCGATGCGCTGCGGGGACTGACGAAGACGTGGTTCGAACGCTCCCCGGTGCTCGCGGCACTGGAGGAGGCGGAGCGGCGCAATGTGCCGGTACTGCTGACGACCGATCACGGCTCGATTCATTGCGACACCCCGGCGACCGTGTTCGCGAAACGGGACGCGACCGCCAACCTGCGCTACAAGTTCGGCGAGGACCTGCGCGCGGAGGACCCGGAAGCCGCCATCATGGTCGAGGACTTGAAGTCGTACGGCCTGCCGGCGAAGGGCCTGGGGGTTCGGCTGCTGCTCGCCACCGGCGATCGCTTCTTCGTGTATCCGACCAAGCTGCGCGAATATCAGGCGCGCTATCGCGGCGCATTCCTGCATGGTGGTGCCACACCGGAAGAGATGATCCTCCCGGTCGCATTGCTCACCCCTCGCTCCACGCGCTAATGGGCCGCGGCGCTCGGCTGCTGTCGCTGCTCCGCCCGTACTCGCTGCTGTTCGCCGCCACGATCGCGGCCACGGTGATTTCGTCCGTCCTCGACGGCTTCACCTTCGTGCTGCTGATCCCCTTCCTCCGCACGCTGTTCGGCAACGCCGCCCTGCCGGCCGAAGGCGGATCGCAGGTCGAAGCGGTGCTCAACCGGATCGCGGGCCCGTTTCTCGCAGCGGGCAACCCGCAGCTCGCGCTGCGCAACGTGGTGATCGTCCTTCTGGTCGCGCTCCTGCTCAAGAACCTCACGTCCTATCTGGCGTCGATCGGCAGCGTGGCGATCCAGGAAGACGTCGTGCGCGACCTCCGGGTCCGCCTGTTCCGCCACCTGCAGACGCTGCCGCTTGGCTACTTCCAGCGGACGCGCGGCGGCCAGATCATCGC
>DAIQBJ010000070.1:0-11813 GCA_036781225.1 Gemmatimonadales bacterium
GTCGGACACGATGCCCGACAATGCGATCACGGCGATTTCCGTGGTGCCGCCGCCGATGTCGATCACCATGTTCCCCGTCGGCGTTTCGACCGGCAGCCCCACCCCGATGGCCGCCGCCATCGGCTCGGCAACCATGTACACTTCCTTCGCGCCCGCCGATTGCGCGGAGTCGCGCACCGCGCGCTTCTCCACTTCGGTGATGCCGCTCGGCACACAGACGATGACCTTGGGACGAACGCGGAAGAGATGCCGATCGATGATGGTCTTGAGGAAAAAGCGAAGCATCTTCTCGGTGACGTCGAAGTCGGCAATGACGCCGTCCTTGAGCGGCCGGACCGCGAGCACGCCGTCGGGCGTGCGGCCCAGCATCCGCTTCGCTTCGAGACCGATGCCTTTGACCTTGCCGGTGGCCTTTTCGATCGCGACGACGGAGGGTTCGTTGAGCACGATCCCTTCGCCGCGGACGTAGACGAGTGTGTTGGCGGTACCAAGATCAACGGCGATTTCGTTCGCCGGGCTCCAGGCACCCATTTTTAGATTCAGCCAGCTTGGCGGCACGTGATCGTCGGTAAAAGAGTTTGGCGGGCCAGCGAACGCGCACAAGGTAATGAAATGCGTAACCCCAAGCAAGGATGAAGCTTGACAAGCCCATTTCGGTCGGGCTAGCCTTTCGCCCATGCGTCGCGTGACGCCGGACACAATTGCCGTCGTAGACCTCGGGGTGTGCGACCGTTGCGGGCTCTGCCTGCCACTTTGTCCCCCCGAAGCGATTCATTTGGAACTGAATATCCTGACCGTCGACGAGGCGACCTGCACGGGTTGCGAGAAATGCATCGCGCCCTGCCCCGTCGGCGCCCTGGCCATGGTGGCGTATGCCGGACGTTGACGTCCTGGTCGTCGGAGCCGGGCCGGCTGGAGCGGTCGCGGCCTGGCAGGCAAAGCAGGCGGCACCCGAGCTCGACGTCGTGTTGCTGGAGCGGGACCGCGCCGTCGGGGCACCGGTGCGCTGCGCCGAAGGCGTCGGTGATGCGGGTCTCCGGGAATTCGCGAATCCCGACGGCGCCGACTGGGTCTCGCGCCGGATAACTGACGTCATCCTGGAAGCGCCCGACGACACGCAGGTCGTGTTGGCCGATTCCGGTGTCGGTTGGATCCTCGACCGCACCCGGTTCGACGCATTTCTCGCGGCGCAGGCGGCCGCCGAGGGAGCGGCGGTCCTGGTCGGCGCCGAGGCCACGGCGATGGCGCGCAACGGGAATGACCGCTGGCACGTGCGCGTGAAGCAACGCGGCATAGAGGACGTCTATCGCGCGCGCATCGTCATCTGCGCCGACGGTGTCGAAACCATGGTCGGCCGTTGGGCGGGCCTCGACACGCGCGTTCCCGCGCGGGACATGGAGTCGTGCGCGCAGTACGTGCTCCAGGGCATCGACATCAATCCCGACGCCATCTACCTGCAATTCGGTACCGCGATCGCGCCGGGAGGATACGCCTGGATTTTCCCCAAGGGCGTCGGGGTGGCGAACGTTGGGTTGGGCCTCGTCGCGTTAAAGACCGATGGACGCAACGCGCGCGAGTACCTGGATGCCTGGATCGCGCGACGGTTCCCCACTGGCGCCCGGACCGGCTACACCGTGGGCGGCGTCATCGTGCACACGACCATCAAGCAGACCTACACCGATGGTGTCCTGGTCGCGGGCGATGCGGCGCACATGATCAATCCCCTCTCGGGTGGCGGCATCAACAACGCGATGAAAGCGGGACGGCTGGCCGGTTGTACTGCCGCTGCGGCGATTCGCGAGGGTGACACCAGCGAGCGCCGGCTGGCCGCGTATCACCAAGCGTGGATGGATCTACTCGGCGAGGATCACCTCAAGTATTACCGGCTCAAGCAGGCGCTCGAGCACATGGACGATGCGTTCTTGAATTCCCTGGCGCGCACCGCCAACAAGGTCGCACCGCAGAAACGCACCCTGGGGCGCGTGCTCACACACGCGATGATCAGGCATCCGCTGCTGATTCCGGTAGTGGCGAGATTCTTTGTGTAACGGCTAACATCACGCTCGTGCCGACCGCGCAGCGGTTGGCCGCGTGGGCCACGACCCGGCCCGCCCAGCCGAGTCTGTCCGTGCGCAGCCCGAACGGCGTGTCGCCCAAGTCCCATATGTAGACGGGTACACGCGCCAGTCGGAGCGCATCGCCGGTTCCGTTGACCCCTCCAAATCCCAGCTCGTAGCCGATGGCACGGGCACGCGTCGCAACCCGCGTATCTACCGCGCCGAACGGGTAGGCAACCGCGCGGCCAGCCTCCATGCCGAGGCGCGCGGTGAGCAACGTGCGCGAGGTTGCCAGCTCGGTTTCGATTCCCGCCTCAGTAAGCCAGGTAAGTCGCCGATGGGAGGCCCCGTGAGAGCCAAACGCGAAGCCGCGGGCCTGCCACTGCTCGACTTCCTGCCACGTCAAATGCGGCAAGCGATTCCAGGTGTAATGAACGTCCCAGGTGTTGGTTTTGCCGACATAGTCGGTGATCAAGAAGGTTGTTGCGGTGAAGCCGAGGTCGACCAGCACGGGGTAGGCGTGTTCGGCGAGGGAAGCGTAGCCGTCGTCGAAGGTCAACAAGAACGTGCGTGGTACGGGGTGCGTGGTGCGTGGGGATGCGAATTCCTGGAGGCTGAGCGTCCGCCAGCCGGTACGGGCGAGCGCTGTCATTTGCCGTGCAAAGACCGACCGGCCCACCCGAGTCACGCCGAGCTCGAGCGGGCCGCCGATGCGGTGATAACAGAGGACTGGCGCGTAGTTCACTTCGGCCAGAGCCAGCCCAGCACAACGCAGGTTACCGCTGCGTAGATGACGCCGTCCAAGCTCGATTTGAGCGTCATGCTCCACGCCCGGCGGTACCAGATCGACATCTGCCACAACCCCAGGGTGTAGCCCATGAATGCCGCCGTGCCCGCGAACCGGCAGATCTGTACGAACGCGGCGTTGTGCGGCAGCGCCGCGCCGGCCACGTAGGCGGCGAGCAGGTTGACGACGAGGCAGTAGACGAACCACTGGGAGAGATTCCCCACCATGGAGCCGCTCCAGGGCGGCATGACGGTCATCACCACGGCGGGCCCACGCTTCAGTTTTTCCTTGAACTCGGGGGAGCGCATTTCCGCCGAGTTCGCCGGCCGCGGCATCATGTAGTCGCCGGGCGGAATCCCGATGGGCCGCAACGCGTCGAGGACGCGGTCCTCGCTCGCCAGGCGGGGATAATCCGTCTTGTGCCACAGCGGCGTCATGTGAATGATCGAGCTGACCATGAACACCGCCACCGTCGACAACAGAATCGGCAGCCACAGCGCGGACAACGCCGTCATGTGAGTCTCCCGATGGGAGGGGGGAGGCCTCAATCGTTTCCCGCGCTCAGCCGCGCGTCAAGACCTGCTACGGTGAAAGTTCCCGGAGGCTCACCGTAGCACCTCATCACCCTCGCGCGTCTGGGCTTCCACTTGCCGGCGCACCATCTCGTGATACAGTCCCCGGGCCCGCATCAGCTCTTCGTGTGTCCCCCGCTCCACCACCGCGCCGTTCTCCATCAGCAGGATCAAGTCGGCGCGGTGAATGGTCGAGAGACGGTGCGCGATCACGAAGGTGGTCCGGTCGGCAAGCAGATCGGCCATGGAGGCCTGAATCAGCTGCTCACTTTCGGTGTCGAGATTGCTGGTCGCTTCATCGAGAATCAGAATCTGCGGGGACGCCAGAATCGCGCGGGCAATCGCCAGGCGCTGCTGCTGGCCGCCCGACAGCTTCACACCCCGCTCGCCGATGAACGTGTCGTAGCCGCTCGGCAGCCGGACGATGAATTCGTGCGCATTCGCCCGCCGTGCGGCGTTCTCGACGTCAGCATCTGTCGCGTCGTGGCGACCATAGGCGATGTTGTCGCGCACCGAGCCATCGAACAGAAACACCTCCTGCTGCACGATCGCCAGCAGATCGCGATAACTCCTTAGTTTGAGATCGCGAATGTCGCTGCCGTTGAGCAGGAGGCGGCCCCGGGTGGGATCGTGGAACCGGGCGACGAGATCGGTCACCGTCGTTTTCCCGGCGCCGCTGCGACCGACGAGCGCGATGACCGAGCCGCCGGGGACCGTCACGTTGAAGTCGCGCACCACCGGCTGGCCTTCGCGGTATTCGAACGTCACGTCGTCGAACCGCAGCTCCCGCACGACGCCCGGCGCTTCCCGGGCGCCGGGCCGGTCGGGCTTGTCGTCCTCCATCGCCAGCACCTCGAACACGCGCTCCATGGCCGCCAGCGAGCGCTGCATTTCGGAGAACGAATTCACGATGTTCCAGACGGGATTCAGCAGCAGGAACATGTACCACTGAAAGGCCATGATATCGCCGACGGACGCCCGGCCTACGATGTTCAGATAGCCGCCGAACCAGACGATCACGACGCTGATCCCCGCCTCGAGCAATCCCCATGACGTCCACAGCAGCAATTCGCGGCGGTGCGCGAACAGCTCTTTGCGCAGCACCGTGTGCCGGCCCAGCATGAAGCTGATCAGCTCCTGAATCTCCTGGCGGAACGCGCGAACCACGCGAATGCCGGAGAATGTTTCGCCGACCCGCCCGTCCACGAGCTCGACATCCTTGCGGACCGAGCGGTAAATCGGCCGGATGCGCCGCGTGAAGATGAGGCTCAACACCATGACACCGGGGATAATCGCAAGAGCCGTGACGGCAAGCTGCCAGTTGAGCGTCAACAAAATGCCGATGGCGATGATGAGACGGATCACTGAGATGGCCGGTGAAACGATGGCCATCTGCAGCAGTCCCGTCGTCGTCTCGACGTCACCGGTGAGCCGCGACAGGATGCCGCCGGTCTTCATGTCCCACAGGCGTGGCAACGGCAGGTGCAGCAGGCGCTCGTACAGCGAACGCCGGAGCGATAGCATCACCCGCACGTTGAGAATGCGCTGGCGGTAGTCCTTGAACCCTCCACCGACGTGCGACAGGACGACTACGCCGAGGAAGGCGAGCCCCGCGAGATTGAGCCGCGTGAGGCGGGACGAGAGATCGAGCGTCTTGTTGAGAATGACCTTATCGATGATGAACCGCATGAACAGCGGCTCGACCATCTGCAGGCCCGCGACGGCGAGGGCGAGGACAAAGACGAACCCCAGCTCAAACCGATGGGGCCGCAGCCAGCGCAAGTAGTCCCGCACGTACGTGCGGCGCGTCCCCCCCCCGGCAGCGCGCGGCTGAGCGACCGGCTGGCCACCGTCCGCCTCTGCGACGTCATCGAGGCGGCGGTGCTTGTAATCCTGAACAAACTCCTCGTACCGCTTCCGGGACGAACGAGCGGGGCTCACGAGACAACGTGAACCCCGCTGATCCGCTTAGTCAACTGCGGCGTGCTACTTGCCCAAATCGGTTACCACGCCGATGAGCAGCTGCATCTTGGCCTGATCGGTCGACGTCGCCGCGTCCGTCTTCAGTCGCGTCGCCAGCTGCGTCAACGCCGTGGAGCGCGCCTGGCCCGTCGCCTTCTCGGCGTTCGACAACGCATCACGCGCCGCGTTGATCTTGGCCTTCGGCAGACCGTTCGACCGGGCCAGCTGGTCGAGGTAGGCCCGCGCCACGACGAAGCTCGCGGGCCACACCAGCTTCTGCTGGTCCTGCGCATTCAGATACTCGAAGCGAACGAGCTTGGCCGCGTCGATTTCGTTTTGCGTGAGCAGCGTGCCCGGCGTCAGCTCGAAAATGTCGAGCCCGCGCGCGATCTCGGAGCTGATGATGTAGCCGTTGTACCAGTAGGCCGACCACGACCCCGCGCCGACGAGCTTCGTCGAATCCATCGGGCCACGGTCGAAGAACGCAATTTCCTGGGGATGCGACGGATCGCTCCAATCGAAGACCGAGACACCGCCCTGGTACCAGCCCTGCACCATGATGTCGCGGCCGGGGACCGGAACGAGCGTGCCGTTGTGCGCCACGCAGTTTTCAAACTTCGTTTGGGGCGCCGGCAGCTTGTAATAGCTCTTGAAGCCCAAGTTATTGCCGTCGCGCGTGAAGATCGCGTCGGCACCCCATTCCGGCTTGTCGGTCGAGCGGCAGCGCGGCTGCAGTCCCCCGCCCCATTCATCGGTGAAGAGGACCTTGCTGCCGTCGTTATTGAAGGTGGCGGAATGCCAGAAGGAGAAGTTCGAATCCGCCACGGCCGCCACGCGCTGCGGGTTGGCGGCGTCGCGAATATCCAGTAACAGGCCGTACCCGGCGCACGCGCCGCCCGCGAGCCCGATCGCGGGATAGACGGTGATGTCGTGGCACTGCGTCGGCCCGCTCTTCGGGTTCACGCCCTGGCGCAGGCGATTCGCCTCAACGCGCTGCTTGAAGATCGAGTCGGCGTTCGCGTGCAGCGTCGCGGTATCGGCGGCGGTCGGCGTCCCCGTGCCCCCCCGGGCCTTTACGATGCTGTCGAGGTTCGCCGTGACGAACCCGCGGCCGAGAATGATGTCCTGGCCTTCAAACGTGACCACGAAGCCGCCCGCCGCGCGTGCGGAATCAGCCTCGCGCTTCTGCTCGGCGATGTCCTCGGGTGTCTCACCGTGACGCGCCGGCGCGACGAGATCCTGAAAGATCCGCGGCGAGCTCACGATCTTCGCCTGCTCGGGATGCGCGAGAGGAACTTGAATGACCTCGATCCGGAACAGCGCGGTGCTCGGCGTGCTGTCCACCGCTCCGACTGCACAACCCGCCAGCTCGTTCGGTGAACGGACGGGCGCCGTGCCCGACACATAGATGTACACGTTGTCCGTATCGGTCGGCGACGTGACGACCGTATGGGTATGCGAGCCCCGACAGGTCTGGACGTCGACGATGTGCTTCGGGTTGGCAAGGTCGGTACCATCGAAGATGCGGATGCCGCGCAGCCGGTCGTGGCTGACGGTATCGGTGACACCCTGCGTGCCACAGTCGGTTCGGCCGTTCAGCGCCTCCCCCGATACGAAGAGCAGATTGCGATACACAGAGACGTCGCTCTGCGACCCGGGGCAAACGAAGGCTTTGAACAGCTTCGGAAGTTTGGGATTGCTGATATCCCACACCTGCAACCCGTTAAAGTTGCCCTGGATGACATAATTGCCGCGGATCGTCAGGTCCGAATTGATGAAGTTGAAATCATTGGGGTCGTTGCGATTGATAAAGCTGGGTGAAGGCGGCGTGTTCGATACCAATCGCATGTTCCACGCGGCCTGGGCCGCATTGAACCATCCGGCCTTCAACCCGATGCGTGGATCAGGGCGCGCGGCTGCGGGCTTGGGAGCGGGAGCGGACGAGGCTGATGGACTATAGCTCGCCTGCGCTCGCGCAGTCGAGGCTGCCGCCAGCACGAGCGTCGCGAGCGAACCAATAGACAGGAATCGGAATTTCACTGAGAGCTCCGTTTGAGGTCTTCGAGCATGAGGGTCATGCGATTGATCTCGGTGGTCTGATCGACGTTGACATCTGACGCAAACCGGAAGATCGGGCCGTCTTGCGCCGCGCCGGGGACCGCGAGCAGCTGCTGCACCATCGTAATCGCACCCTGATGATGCTGAATCATGTACGTGAGGAACAGGCGATCGAACGCGGGACCGCGCGCCGAGTCGAGCTGCGCCATCTGCGGGGGCGTGAGCATCCCCGGCATCAGCATCGGCTCCGCCATGCCCTGCATGATGTGTCCACGGGGGTCGGCAGGCGGCACGTACTCGCCATGCTCGCGCAGCCACCGTTGTGCCATGACGATCTCGTCATTTTGCGCTACCACGATGCGCTCGCACAGCACGCGCACCGAGGAATTGGCGCCGTGGGACGGGGCCCATCCCGCCATCAGAATGGCTTGCGCATGGTGGCCGATCATGCCCGCCATGAAGTGCACGTCAGCGTCGGTGTAGTTCTTCTTCGGCGCCGGGGGTGTTGGTTGTTGCGTGCTGGCTCGCTGCACGGCGCACACCGTGGCAATGACGACGGCGAGCGTCATATAGGGGAGTCGTCCGATCATCGGCCCTAAAACTAAGCGGAATGCGAGGCCTGACGAGGACCCCGCTGGATTTGCGGGGGGTTGAAAAATGAAACGCCTGGCCCTCGGGGGCGATGCAGGGTCAGGAAGCCATCGGGGACCAGGCTGGTCGCAAGCATCACGGTGTTGATATCGGCATGCTCCTGCCAGGACTCGGCCGCCTGGCTCTCCGGCTGCAGCCAGAACCGCTCCAGGGCACCGCGCAGCGGCGTGAACCTTCCCAATTCGTCGATGAGGGGTCGTAGCCGCGGCTCCACGACGGCCCCCATCCGCTCGACTGCCGACAGGCCGATTGCCAGGCCAAGCTCGCGGAACGCGAGCCGCCGCCGGGCGTGCAGCGGGGTCTGCAGATTCCACCCCGCAAACTCGTCCAGGCCGGCCAGCGCAGCCTCCAGGCTCGCCTCGAGCAGCTCATCGTGCCGACCGAGCTGCGCCAGCCGGTAGGCATCGACCAGCAGGCCGCCAATCCCGAGCGCGTCGTCAGTCGCCAGATTCTCGGGGTCGATCATCGAGCCCAAGTCCGCAATGGCGCTATCGAGCGCTGGAGCCGGGCATGACTCCGGTGGCCGGGGCGTCTCCTGCAGCTGGATGAATGTCACGTAGCCGTCGAGCGGATCGTGCTGACCCATGGAAGGCACCAGCGGTCGCGTCAGATCGATGCTCATCTTCCAGTACATGCGCCGCGAGCCGTCCAGCAGTGCGTACACGAAGGCGCGATGGGCCGTGTCAGCGAGCTCGAGTGCCCAGCAGTTGTACCACAAGTCGCCGGTGACGCGTGTCGTCTGATCGAGTGCGTGCATCCACTTGGTCAGATAATGGAAATACTGCCCGTCGCGGTCCCATTCCGTTCGCTCGTTCGGTGCCTCATGGGGAGCCCGCTCGTTCAGCGGTTTGCCGATCCGCAGGCCGCCGGCGGCAGGATGTGCCGCGCCTTCTGATTCGGAGCGCCCACTGAGC
Source organism: Gemmatimonadales bacterium (assembly GCA_036781225.1). Lineage (GTDB taxonomy): Bacteria > Gemmatimonadota > Gemmatimonadetes > Gemmatimonadales > GWC2-71-9 > 20CM-2-65-7. The sequence goes on from DAIQBJ010000070.1 coordinate 9,002, forward strand.
CATCCGGCGCGTGCCGCATCCGGGCGATGGCGCCCTAGAACACGATGGACCTGATCGATCAACGCGCGGGCGATATCGATGAACTGCTGCTCGCCCGTCGCCAGCGCGAGGCCGAGGTAGGTCGTCACCGCAAAGGCATCGGTCCAGAGGTAGCGCTTCCCATCGCCGGTCCGCTCGGCAAAGCGCGTCAGCAACGCGATGGCCTGCTGGATGCGATCGTCCGTCATCGTTCCCCGCTCAGGATCCTCATGACTGGCTATAACCCCCATTGCGCCCTGGGGTCCGAAGGGCCTGTGGACCTCTCGACGTCTTGTGGTCCTATCGTCTTACTTATGTCATGCCACGTACAGCCCGCCTAGCCGTCAGCCCGCCCGTCGAACCCATGCTCGCCAAGTTAACTGAGTCCGTTCCGGTCGATGGCAACTTCCTGTATGAGCCCAAGTGGGACGGCTTTCGCGCCATCGTGTTTCGCGGCCCCGGTAAAGACGACGTCTACATTCAGAGCCGCGATCTGCGGCCACTCGATCGCTACTTCCCCGAGCTGCACGACGTGTTTCTGGCGCAGCTGCCGGTCGGTGCCGTCGTCGACGGCGAGATCGTCATGCCCACTCCGCACGGCCTCGATTTCGGAGGCTTGCAGATGCGCCTGCATCCCGCGGCCTCGCGCGTCGCCAAGTTGGCGAAGCAGATGCCGGCGGCGTTCGTCGCTTTCGATCTCCTCGCGGCCGGCGGCAAGAACCTGATGAGTGCACCGCAGGAAGAGCGGCGCAAACAGCTCGAGACGGTGTTCACGAAGCTGCGCCGTCCCCTGCATCTCACGCCCGTGACGCGCGATCACGACCTGGCGGTCGACTGGCTGCAGCGGTTCGAGGGCGCCGGGCTGGACGGGGTCGTCGCGAAGCCTGCGACGAGTACCTATCAGCCCGGCAAGCGCGCCATGTTCAAAATCAAGCATTCGCGTACCGCTGACTGCGTCGTCGCCGGTTTCCGCTGGCACAAGAGCGGCAAGGATGCCCTTGGCTCTCTGTTGCTCGGCCTCTACGACGCCGCGGGCATGCTCCAGCACGTCGGCGTCACGTCGTCATTCACCATGCAGATGCGCAAACAACTCGTGAAAGAGCTCGCACCGCTCCGCAAGAACGCGCTCCAGCATCATCCCTGGCGCGAGTGGGCCGCAGCTCAAGCGGCGTCGAGTCGCATGCCGGGCGGCCAGAGCCGCTGGAGCGCCGGCAAGGACTTGTCCTGGGAGCCACTGCGGATCGAGCGCGTGTGTGAGGTGAAATACGATCACATGGAAGGCGATCGTTTCCGACATGCGACCGTGTTTCAGCGCTGGCGGCCCGACAAGGAGCCGACGGACTGCCGCTACGATCAGCTCGAGATCACTCCGGCCTACGAGCTGGAAAAAGTGTTCGGAGCCGCGGGGCGGCGGGTCTGAGCTTCTCGGGAACGTGCTGCAGGTTGACCCGAATCCGATACCACGCCGACGAGCGCCCGCGCATCTGATCCACCAGCACGTCGGCCGGCTCGAGCAGCCTGGCGACGCGCGCGTGCTGCTTCTTCCATTGCGCGAGGCCCGCGAGAGCTTCCTTCTTGTCCTTTCCGCGGCTGACCTCGATCAGCGGATACTTCTCGGCCCGCGCCTTTGCCTTCGACGGTTGAACGCGTGACGGTTCGCCGGGCTGCTTGCGATAGTGCGGCGGCCACGGCGCGTCCCCCTGCCCGTCGCGCTCCTGACGCGCCGACAGCTCCAGGAGACGCTCCAGCGATCCCGCCTGCGAATCGATGCCGGCATGGCGATCGCCTACACGCGCGAAGCGCTCAGGCATGGTGCCGAGCGTGAAGTCCGCGGGATCCGCCGCGTCGACCTCCTCCCAATCGAGCGGCGCGGACACGCGCGCATCGGGGGTCGGCCGGACAGAGTACGCCGATGCGACCGTGCGATCCTTGGCGTTCTGGTTGTAGTCCACGAACACGCCGTGCCGCTCTTCCTTCCACCATTTGCTGGTCGCGAGGCTGGGCGCGCGCCGTTCGACTTCGCGCGCCAGCGCGAGCGCCGCGCGGCGCACGTGATCGAACCCCCAGCGCCGCTCGATGCGCACAAAGACATGCATGCCGCGCGATCCCGACGTTTTGGGCCAACCGACCAATCCGAAGTCGTCCAGCACCGCGCGCGCGATCTGAGCCACCTGGCGCACCTGCGGCCATTTGATCCCGGGCACCGGATCGAGATCGACCCGCAGCTCGTCGGGATGGTCCAGGTCCTCCGCACGGACTGGATGCGGATGGAGCTCGAGGCACGCGAGATTGGCGAGCCAGGCGAGCGAGGCGGCGTCCCGTGGCACCACCTCGTCGGCGGTGCGGCCCGATGGGAATCGCAGGGTGACCACTTCGATCCATGGCGGCCGCGCTTCTGGCGCCCGCTTCTGATAAAAGGAGCCCGCCGTGATGCCGTTGGGAAAGCGCACCAGCATGTTTGGTCGCCCGCCCGCGCCGCGCAACGCGCCGTCGGCGACCGCCAGGTAATAGTTGATCAGGTCGAGCTTCGAGTACTTCGGCTTGGGGAACAAGATCTTGTCGGGATTCGAGATCGTGACCTCGTGCCCCGCGATGTTGCGCGTGAGGGGTGCCGGCGTCGATGAACGCGATGTCATGGTCAGGAATGCTCAGGGTCCAGCAACGCAACCGCACCTGTCTCCAGACAGTACTCCGCGCCGACAATCAGGAAGCCATCGCGTGCGATTCGCTGCTCGAGCAGCGTCGAGCCGTGTCGCAGCTGCTGGACGGACGCGCGCACGTTCGCGCGTACCGC
>DAIQBJ010000071.1:0-11628 GCA_036781225.1 Gemmatimonadales bacterium
CCACACGTGCTGGATCGAACGGATCCCCGGGGTGCAGCAGCAGCCGGCGGCGAATCACCGACTGCCGCGTCCGCACGTGCAGTCCGTTGGCGAGATTGGCGACCCAGTCGGGGGCCGCGTCGGCTGAGTCGAAGATGTTGCGATTGACGATGATGATCGTGTCGATGATCGGACGGTCGGACGGCCCGACGGCCGGACGGTTTGTCTGGGCGGCCAGACGGCCTGACGGCCAGAGGGCCAGTGACGCAAGCAACGCGGCCAGGAAGCCGGCCGTCGGGCGGTCGGGCCGTCCGGCCGTCCTCAGGGCCGCACCCCGTGAATCCGCTGGCGCAACCGGTAGGTCGCGTGTGTCTTGGGATCGTCCCACGCCGTGAAGTACAGCGTCGCGTCGATCCGGCCCGCGATCTGGCGCAGGCCGCGTGTCTGGATGGTGTAGCTGCCGCGCACGGAGTCCGCCCGCAACGGACGGCACAAGCAGGTGACGGTTGCGAAGGCGGGCATGGAGTCGCCCAGCGCGTAGGGGTGATTCGCGGCGCGCGCGCGCGCGTCGCCGAGATCGAGGGCGATGCTCAGCGAGTATTCGTCGCCCGCCGCCTCACTCGGATCGAACTCGAAACGCGCCAGCACGACGTCGCGTCGCTCCGCCACCCCCGTCGTATCTACGCGCAGATGCGTGAGCGTATAGCGTGGATCCTGCTGCACGACGATGCGCCCGTGCTGGTCCCATTCCCCAGCGGTCTGCACGCCCTGCGTATCGCCGGGGCGCGCCAGGATCTCGCACGCCGTAACCACCAACCCTATCAGTACACACTCAAGTACCGCTCGAGCTCCCACTCGCTCACCTTTCCGATATACTCCTGCCACTCTTCGCGTTTGGCCTCGACGAACCGCTCATAAATGTGCGGGCCAAGCGCGTCTCTGATCACCGCGTCCTTCTCGAGCGTATCCAGCGCCTCGTGCAGGTCGCGCGGCAGCTCGTCGATGCGGTATTTGCGGCGCTCGCGGAAGCTCATTTCGAAAATGTTCTTGTTCACCGGATCGGGCGGCGTGAGCTTCTGCGCCACGCCGTCGATTCCGGCCGCCAGCTGCACCGCCAACGCGAGATACGGGTTGGCGGACGGATCCGGCATCCGCAGCTCACAGCGCGTGCCCGCCCCCCGCCGATCCGGAATTCTCACCAGCGGCGAGCGATTCCGCATCGACCAGGCCACATTGACGGGCGCCTCATACCCCGGCACCAGCCGTTTGTAACTGTTCACCAGGGGGTTGGTGACGGCGCAGAAGCCGCGCGCATGCGTCAACAGTCCCGCAATGTACGACAGGGCCACCGCCGACAGCTCCCACGGCGCCTTCGGATCGTGAAATGCGTTCGCGCCCTTGCGGAACAACGACTGATGCGTGTGCATGCCCGACCCATTCTGTCCGAAGATGGGCTTCGGCATGAATGTCGCCAGAAAGCCATGGCGGTAGGCGACATTGCGCACGATGAAGCGAAACGTCGCCAGGTTGTCCGCCGTCTGCAGGGCCTCGGCGTAGCGAAAGTCGATCTCGTGCTGCCCAGGGGCGACCTCGTGGTGTCCCGCCTCGACCTCGAACCCCATCGCGACGAGATCCTTCACGATGAGCCGCCGAATCTCCTCCGCGCGATCGACCGGCGTCTGATCGAAATACCCGCCGCGATCGTGCGTCTCCGTGGTCGGATCACCGGTCGCATTGAGCTGAAAGATGAAAAACTCGGCCTCGACGCCGGCCATCATCTCGTACCCGAGCTCCTGGGCTTTGGCGATCTGGCGTTGGAGCGCCTGCCGCGTGCATCCGGCGAACGACGTGCCGTCGGGGTTGTAGATGTCGCAGATCACCCGCGCGACCTTGCCCGCGGCGTCTCCATTGGGAAGGACGCGGAAGGTCTCGAGGTCGGGCCTGAGCACCATATCCGATTCCTCGATCCGCACGAAGCCTTCGATCGACGACCCGTCGAACATGATGTCGCCTTCGAGCGCCTTCTCGAACTGGCTCTCGGGCACTTCGACATTCTTGTTGACGCCGAGAATGTCGGTGAACTGGAGCCTGAGGGAGGATACGTCCTGCTTTTTGGCGATCTCGAGGATTTCGCGTTTGGTTGTCATAAAAGGGCGGCAAAGGGCGGCGAAAGGCGGAAAAGGGGCGGCAACACCTTCGCCGCCCCTCGCCGCCCTCCGCCGCCGGTTTTAGTTAGGCGTCGTAGTACAGGAAGAACTCATACGGATGCGGCCGCAGTGCCACCGCGTCGACATCCTTCAGCTTCTTCATCGTCAACCAAGTGTCGATCAGATCCTGCGTGAAGACTCCGCCCTCGAGCAGGAACGCGTGGTCGGCTTGCAGCGCGGCCAGCGATTCTTGCAGGCTTCCAGGTGTGTTCTTCACATGCTTCCGCTCCTCGGGCTCCAGCTCGTACAGGTCCACGTCCATCGGTTTGGGCGGCTCGATCTTGTTCTTGATGCCGTCGAGACCCGCCATGAGCAGCGCCGCGAACGTGAGGTAGGGGTTCGCCGAGGGATCGGGCGCCCGGAACTCGAGCCGCTTCGCCTTCGGCGACGTCGAGTACATCGGGATGCGGCAAATCGCCGACCGGTTACGCTGCGAATAAATCAGATTGATCGGCGCCTCATAGCCCGGCACCAGCCGGCGGTAGCTGTTCGTCGTGGGCGCCGCGAAGGCCAGCAAGGCCGCCGCGTGTTTGATCAGCCCGCCGATGTACCACCGCGCCGAGTCGGAGATCAACGCGTAGCCGTTCTTGTCGAAGAACAGGTTGTTCGTCCCGTTCCACAGGCTCATGTGGACGTGCATCCCCGAGCCGTTGTCGCCGAACATCGGCTTCGGCATGAACGTCGCCGTATAGCCGTTCGCGGCGCAGACGTTCTTCACGATGTACTTGTACATCATGATCTGATCGGCCATGCGCGTCAGCGTGCTGTACCGCATGTCGATTTCCGTCTGGCCCGCGGTGCCGACTTCGTGGTGATGCACTTCGACTTCGATGCCCGCAGCGATCATCGCGAGCATGATTCTGGAGCGCAGGTCCTGCAGCCGGTCGGTCGGCGGGACCGGGAAATAGCCCTCCTTGTGCCGGGGACGGTGGCCCAGATTCGCCGTGCCGTTGGCACCGCTGTTCCAGATCCCCTCTTCGGAATCGATGTGGTAGTAGCCCTCGTGCGCGTTCTGATCGAAGCGCACCGAGTTGAAGATGTAGAACTCCGCCTCGGGCCCGAAGTACGCTGTCGTGGCGACGCCGCTCTTCTTCAGAAACGCTTCCGCCTTGCGCGCGACATAGCGCGGATCCCGAGAGTAGGGTTCGCGGGTGATCGGGTCGACGATGTCGCACGTCAGAGACAGCGTCGGCACCTGCAGGCAGGGATCCACGAACGCGCTCGCCGGATCCGGAAGCAACAGCATGTCGCTCTCGTTGATCGCCTGGAAGCCGCGGATCGACGAGCCGTCAAAGCCCAAACCGTCCTTGAAGGTGTCTTCCTCGAGCTCCTTCAGCGGAATCGAGAAATGCTGCCAAGTGCCGGGCAGGTCGGTAAAGCGGACGTCGACGACCTGAACTCCAGCTTCCTTGGCTTTGCGAATCACATCCGCGGGCGAGGGGCCGGCAGATGTCTTCGCGCCACCGGTAACGGTGGGTTCCAGCGTAGCGGTCATTGGGTGGGATCTCCTTCCCGAGTCGTGGAGCCTTTTTGCAAGCGGCGAGCCATGCAGGAAAGTAGAGGGCATCTGCAGGGGTGTCAAGAAAACCGTGCATAATCTGCAAAGAAAACTGCTTGTATAACCTTTGTACACCGGGAAATGTGCAAACTGCCTGCTCAAATGTGCAACAAATGCGCTACAACGACTCCACGAAGTGCAGCAGCTCCACGGCCGAAAACTCCCCGAAACGCTCCTGAATGTCCTTCTCCTGCCATTCGAGAAAGATCCAGCCGGTCATCTTGTGCTGCTGGCCGCTGACGAAGTGAATGCGACCGCGCACCGCGCCGAGGGTGGTGTCAGGCTGCCCTTCGAGGTAAACGTCCCAGCGCTGCTCGCCGCGTTTTAGCTCGCCCATGTGCTTGCCGTACTCAGTGGCCGCCATAGGCCCTACACTACCGGCTTTCACTCCGCCCGCCAGCCCGTCTGCCCGTCCGCCCGAGGTTACATTCCGACGCCTATGACATGCCACGCTTGTGGGGCGCAACTCTCGCCTGGCGCGCGCTTTTGCCATAAGTGCGGCGCTGCGGTTGGCGTCCAGACCGCTGGATGGCGCGCCGGCTTGCCCTGGGGAATTGCAGGCGCGGCCGTTGGTGCACTGGTAGCCGTGATGGCAACGCGCGGAGCGGGGAGCAAGGAGCAGAGAGCGGAGAGCCCGGAGCAGCCTCCCGCTTCGAACTCCATGCTCCGTCCTCCCGATATCAGCCAGATGTCGCCGGAAGAGCGGGCCAACCGACTGTTCAACCGCGTCATGATCTTGGCGGAAGCCGGCAAGACCGACAGTGTCCGTTTCTTCCTCCCGATGGCGCTTGGCGCCTACAGTCAGCTGCCCCAGCTGGACGCCGACGCGCGGTATCACATTGGCCTGCTGCAGCTGGCGGGCGGGGATGTCGACGCCGCGCTCGCCCAGGCGGACACCATCCAGCGCTCGATCCCCACCCATCTCTTCATCTATGTACTGCGTGCCCATGCGTATCAGCAGAGTGGGAACACCCCACTGGAGCGGCGGGCCTATGCGGATTTCTTACGCAATGAGGCCGCCGAGACGGCGCGGAACCGGCCCGAGTACAACGACCACTCCGACGCTCTGAAGAGTTTCAAAACCGAAGCCTCGCGGGTGACTGGAGGCAGGCCGGGCGCATGACCACGCTTCCCGTATCCCGTATCCCGCATCCCGGCATCATTCGCGTCGCGCACAGCCCGGACGCGGACGACGCGTTCATGTTTTGGGCGATGGCGACAGGCAAAATCGACACCGGCGGCCGGCGCTACGTGCACGAGCTCGGGGACATCGAGAGCCTGAATCGCCGGGCCCTCGCCGGTGAGCTCGAAGTCAGCGCCGTGTCGCTGCACGCCTATGCCTATCTCGCCGATCGCTATGCGCTGCTCGCCCACGGGGCGAGCATCGGAGATCGGTACGGCCCGCGCATCGTCGCGCGCGCACCGGCGCCGCGCGATCCGCGCGCGGCGCTGGCGGGGCGGCTGATCGCGGTTCCCGGTGAGCTGACGACGGCGTTTCTGACGCTCCGATTGTACCAGCCGGCCGCGCGGCACGTCGTGGTTGCCTTCGATCAAATCGAAGAGTGCGTCGCTTCCGGGAACGCCGATGCGGGACTGCTGATTCATGAGGGCCAGCTGACCTACGCCGATCGCGGTTTCCATCTCTGGGCCGACATGGGCGAGTGGTGGTATCAAGAGACGCACCTCCCGCTGCCGCTCGGCGGCAACGTCGTCCGACGCGACCTCGGGGAGAGCCTGATGCGCGCGATTGCGGGCGATCTGAAGGCGAGCATCGAGTACGGATTGGCACACCGCGCGGAAGCCCTCGCACACGCGCAAGGGTTCAGTCGCGGTCTCGACGCGAAACGGGTAGACGAATTTGTGGGCATGTACGTGAACGCCTACACGGTGGACTACGGCGCGACCGGGCGGCGCGCCGTGACCGAGCTCCTCACGCGCGCGCGCGCGTCCGGCATCGTTCCGGGCCCCATGGATCTGGCGTTTGTCGCGGCCGATTCCTAGTTTGGCGCTGACTTCGCAAGGAGCCGCGGTTGACCGCACACGCCGGCGTCGTCACCGTGCTGGTGGTCGATGACGAAGAGCCGATCCGGAACGCACTGCGGAAGTTTCTGAAGCAACAGCAGTTCGAAGTATTCACGGCGGGCTCGGCCGACGAGGCGCTGCAGCAGTTGCGCCTTCACAAGGTCTCGCTGATGCTGTCGGATATCCGCATGCCGGGGACCAGCGGGGTCGATCTCGTGCCGCACGCGCTCGAGATCGAGCCGGACCTTGCCATTCTCATGCTCACCGCGGTCAATGACGCGACCAGCGCCGCGCTCTGTATGCAGCGCGGCGCGATGGACTATCTCACCAAGCCGATCGAGCTCGCCGACCTCGGCCGCGCCGTCCAGCGCTCGCTCAAGCGGCGCGAGATGCTGCTCGAGAACCGCCACCTGAATCAGTGGCTGAAGGAAGAAGTCACGACGCGTACCGCCGAGCTGCAACGCGAGCGACACCGGTTGGAGCGCATTTCCACCGCGACGCTCGAGGCGCTGGTCAATGCGCTCGAGGCAAAGGATCCTTACCTGCGCGGTCACTCAGCCAGGGTCGCGGATCTCTCGGCGAACATCGCGACAGAGCTGGGACTCTCCGAAGAGGATGTGGACCGCGTGCGGATGGCGGGCCGGCTGCACGATCTGGGCAAGATCGGCACGCGGGACGCGGTCGTTAATAAGGAAGGGCCGCTCACGGCGGACGAGTTCGAACATGTGAAGCAGCACGTCATCATCGGCGCGCAGATTCTCGCGCCGCTCGTGCACCTGGGCGACGTCGTTTCGATGGTGAGAAGCCACCACGAGCGCTGGGATGGAACCGGCTATCCCGACGGATTACGGGGCGAAGAAGTCCCGCTCGGGGGACGAGTCATCGGCGCCGCGGAAGTTTACGATGCCCTGACAACGGCCCGACCGTATCAAGACAAAATGACGCCCGAACAGGCCGTCGCGCGGATGGCGGAGTTGGCGGGAACGGTGGTCGACCCCACCGTCTACGATGCGCTCGTCCGGATCGTGGGTCGGCGGCAGACGCTGGTGTTTCTCGACGAAGACGGGCCGACCCTCTAAAAAGACCAAACCCCGGGGCGAAAAACTCCCCGGGGTTGGCGGTCGGGTGAAGTGGCCGTCACACTTCAGCCGCGACCGTTGAACAACGTGTAGCACTACATCCAAGTTTCATACGATTAGATGCTCGATCCGGCTGAACGGTTGCACTACCAGTGCTTCACCCTTCCAACGCGCGACATGGTAATGGTTTCGACTTGCGACCCGCGATGCAATACGATCTTAGTATTAGACACGCCCCATGCCATTCCGTTAGGACCAAAAAACACGACGGGGTTCGAGACCTCCATCTGCACACCGTGGCTCGCCGGGCCGGGCGTCCGCCACCAGGGAACCCAGCCCTGCGACTCCAGACGATCGATGCGAATCGTGTCGCTGTCGAATGCAACCCGCGCGCGAATTGCTCGCATCACGGCACCATGTCTTCCGACCGCCAGTGCCGTCGTGACATCGCGGACGGCGCGCTCGGTCGCGAGCCAGTCCATGAGTCTCGCCGCACGTGGCACCCACAGCGCCATCAGAACGGCGGCGATGCACGTGACGATGATGAGTTCCAGCAATGTGAAGCCCTTGGACATCCATCGGTTATAACTGTCAGCGAAACCCTTCCAGCACCCGAAAAACCCGGCGAAAAGCCCGAAAACGCGTCATTTGCCGTCTAACGCCCCGGCGGCTGCAAGGCTATGTTGGTGCGCGTGATGGTCTTGCCCTTCGGCATGCCGGCTGCACCAGCGGTGACGCGATGACCACTGAAGCCAACGCGCACCGCGCCGGACTTCCCCATGCGGTGTTTCTCCAACGGGTGACCGACGAGCCGGCCACCTCCGCCCAGGTGCGCCTAGGCCAGGGCGCCTTTCTCGCGTTACGGTTCGTCGACCTGCTCTCGCCAGATCGCGAGGCCCCGACGCCTGATGTGTTTCGCTATCAATGGGCCGCGACCGAGCGGTACTGCGCGGAGCTGGCGGGCGAAGGACCCGAGGCGTCGCATCTCAGCTGCATCGTTCGTACGACGGGTGAGGCCCATCGCACCGGCGAACACCATCTCATTGGACCGTCTCTGTTCGCGTACGCGCTGTATCTCGAACAGGAATCGCGTCTCGAGGAAGCCGAGGACGCGCTACACACCTTGATCGACGTCGGCGGCGATCGGCTGGCGTCGTCGGACAGTATCAGCGCGTGGCTGCGGCTCGGTCGCGTGCGTCGTCTGCAGGCGGACTTCGACGGCGCCGATGCAGCCTACGCCCAGGCTGGGAGGATCGCGGCGCGTGCCGGCGAACATGAGTTGGTACTGAGCAGTCGCATAGGACAATGCAACGTCCTCCACTTCCGCGGAAATCTCGCGGAAGCCGAACGCAGCTGGCGGGCCGTGCTTGCCGACGCGACGTCGATGGGATTCCGACGGGGAATGGCCGAAGCGGAGCACGGTCTCGGCAATGCGCTCGAACGACGCGGTCAGACCGCGGATGGTGCTCCGCATTTGTGGCGCGCCTACGAGCTGTATGAAGACAAGATGCTACAGCTGCGGACACTCAAGGACCTGGGCAGTCTGTTGCTGCGGCTCGGCCATATTGACGCGGCGGCAAACGCGCTCGCCGAAGTGGTACGTCACGCCGTTGACGGCGAGAACCTTACCAACGCACTGATCGATTTGATGCACTGCGCGTCGACCCGGGATGATCGCGTTGGGTTCGAGCGGTGGCGGGAGCGGTGCCTCGAGCACCTTGGGCAGTCGGCTCCAAACCTTCGCACCGACTTCGCGCTCAAGGCCGGGATCGGATATGCGCGGTTTGGGAATTATCGCCGGGCGGGCACGGCGCTGCGTGAGGCGTTGGAAATCGCCAGCGCACACGGCTTGCACGAGTTTGTGTTCCGCATCGAACGCATGCTCGCGGGCTTGAACGACTGCGGCGCCCCCGACCGAGTCGAGAGCGCCGCCGTTGAACCGCCGTACCGGACTGAATCGCTGCGCGAGCTCTCGGCTTCACTCGCTGCGCTCCGGACTTAGAGACGATGAGAGCAGGCTACCGGCAAGTCACCGGATTGTTGTTATCGCACGTCACGCCGCTCGGACCCGATGCGTCGGCGCAAGCCGACGCGGTAAGGGCGAACGACACGAGGAGCAGGGCAAGGGCACAGCGCAGGCGACGGGTCATAAGACCTCCACGGTCAGGGAAGTTGGTGAGTGGTCAAACGAACTTGGGTGGCGGGGGCAGTCCCGTTTAGGGTGTTTTTGCGGCATCGTAGGGCGTTTTTGCGGCAATTCGGAATTCTTGCGGAGGACATCTAGGGGAAATGCTGGTACTGGGAGCGATTGCGGATCTGCAATTCCAGAAGCTTCGGGGGGCCCTCGCACCGCGATTCTCGGCGGTGCGGGCGTCAACCTGGGATAGCGCGCTGGAGACGATTCGCGGCCGCCTCGTCGAGATCGCGCTGGTCGATCCGGCGCTCGGCGGCGCGCCGAGCGGACGGGAAATCGAGCGGCTCCATCTGCTGTTCCCGTCCCTGCGCCTGATTCTCTACACGTCGATGACGCCGCAACTCGCGCCCGTACTGCTCGCGCTGGGCCAGTGCGGCATCCGCCAAGTCGTGCTCCGGGGCGTCGACGACCATCCGGAGGGCTTGCTCAACCTGGTCTCGTCCGAAGCGATGCATGCCGCCTCACACCGGCTCGTCGACCAGCTGATGGCCGCGCTGGCTCCTCTGCCACGCGGGCTGCGTTGGGTCCTGGAAGACGCCCTCCGTACGCCGGGCGTGGTGCAGACGGTCCAGCAGGTTGCGGCGCGGGCGCGTGTCGATCGTGGTACCTGCGCTCGCTGGTTCACGCGCGCCGGCCTGCCGAGCCCTCGGCACATCCTCGCTGCGGCGCGCGTGCTGTATGCACACCGCTTGCTGCAGGACCCCGGCTTTACAATTGAAGACGTCGCGAACCGGCTCGGCTATGCGCAGGCAAAGACTCTGCAACAACATGCCCGCACCTACCTCGGACTCACGGCTGGTGAGATGCGCTTGTCGCTGACCGCCGACGAGGCCACCGCCCGCATCGTCAAGGGCTTCCTCAGGCCCGCGCGATGGGTGGCGGCGGCGACCGCCTCATGATGACCTCGCCGCCACGCAAACCGGCGACCGTTCTGCTCGTCGACGACGAGGCCGGACTGCGCCGCGTGCTGGAGCGATTCCTGGAGCGGCACGGCTACCGCGTGCTGTCGGCCGGGACGGCGGAAGCCGCCTACGACCTTTTGGCCTCCGATCTGGCGGACGCCCTGCTGCTCGACATCCATCTGCCCACCATGTCGGGATTGGCACTCTATCTGGCCATTATTCACCGCTGGCCGCGGTTGGACGGCCATATCGCGATCATGACAGGAGATGCCGAAGCCGAGGAAGTGCGCAGCTGGCTGGAACACCATCACTGCATGGTGATCCGGAAACCGTTCAACTTGCAGCAAGTCGCAGAATGGGTATCGTCCGTGTTGGAACGAGACCGTTCCACAGGAGCGATGGACGCATGACGACAGTAGCACACGCAGATCCTCTGCATGTGCTTCGTGAATACCGCAATCTCGCGCCCTGGAATCTCCGAGACCTCTCGGTCGTGGTCGGCGCGGTTCTCGACGCCTCGGCCGTCACTCCCATCAATGCCGCGGCCCGCGCCGCACCGAGCGAGCGCACGATTCGGTTTTACGTCACGCGGGGGCTCGTCAGTCCACCCGAAGGGCGGGGCACCGCCGCGACCTACTCCTATCGCCACTTTCTGCAGCTGCTGGCGATCAAGCTGCGGCAGATGGAAGGCGCCACCCTCGCCGCAATAACCAAGGACATGCACGACCAGACAGGCGACGTGCTGGAGCGGCGCTGCGCGCAGGTGCTGGGGACATCACTGCCCACCCCGGACCGGCTGCCGCTCAAGGGCGCCGATGGCATGCCGCGCGGCCGCTCCGGACGGGCGTTGACCGCGTGGCTGACGCGCGATGCCGAGAAGGAGACGGGCGGTCCCACGACCTGGCGCCGCATCCCGGTCACGCGTGGCGTTGAGCTGCACGTGGACGCCGATCACCCCCTTGCCCGGCTGGGCTCCGACGACAACGGCCTCGCCGAGACGGTACGCCAGGCCATCACGAAACTCCTGCCGCACAGCACGTAATACTCTGTACGGGTGCAGCATGCTGCGCCCCTACTCTTACCGGGGGACGAATCGACATGTGGCTGCTGCTGATAGTGGTCGTGATCGCCGGTCTCTGGATGGTCGGTGCATACAACGGCCTGATTTCGCTCAAGAATCAGACGGTCAACGCGTTCAAGCAGATCGACGTGCAGTTGAAGCGCCGCCACGATCTGATTCCCAATCTCGTCAATGCCGTGAAGGGCGCGATGAACTTCGAGCGCTCGACGCTGGAAGCGGTGGTGCAGGCGCGCAACCAGGCGGTGAAGGTGAACGCATCCGGACCCGAGGCGATGAAGCAGATCAGCCAGGCGGAAAACGCGCTGTCCGGCGCGCTGACACGCTTGCTGGCGGTCGTGGAACGTTATCCCGACCTCAAGGCCACGGGAAACATTGGTCAGCTGCAGGAAGAGTTGACCTCCACCGAGAACCGCATCGCCTTCGCGCGGCAGCTCTACAACGACACGGCGACGCAGTACAACACCAAGCAGCAGCAGTTCCCCACGACGCTGGTGGCCGGCATCGCCAATGCGGCACCGGCCGACCTGTGGGAGATCGAAGAACAAGCTGAACGCGCGGTACCGCAGGTTGACCTCTCCAGACGGTAATCTCTTTCAACAACAGGAA
>DAIQBJ010000072.1:0-11478 GCA_036781225.1 Gemmatimonadales bacterium
CGGCGATGTCATGAAGGAATCGGCGCAGGCGGCCTGGAGCCTGCTGCGGGCGCGTGCCGCCACGCTCGGCATTCCGCTGGAAGCGTTCACGCAGTCGGACGTGCACCTGCACGTTCCCGCGGGCGGCGTTCCGAAAGACGGGCCCTCGGCCGGTATCACGATAGCTGCGGCACTTGCGTCACTGCTTTGTCGCAGGCCCGCACGCCATGATGTCGCGATGACCGGTGAGCTGACGCTGCGCGGTCGGGTGCTCCCGATCGGTGGACTCAAAGAGAAGTTGACAGCCGCGGCGCGGGCCGGGGTCACGTCCGTGCTGGTGCCCGAGCGGAATAAGAATGACCTGATTGATTTGCCTGAAGAGGTACGGAAGTTGCTTGATATTCGGCTCGTGGAAACAATCGATGATGTGCTCGACCTCGCGCTGCTCGAGGCCCCGCAGGAGGAGCGGCGCCGCTCCGGTGGCATTCGCGTCGTGCCGTCGCCGTCTACCCCGCCCGCGCCTCCAGCACCTCCGCCTCCGGGCGAAGCCCGCCGATGAGTGACGTCGGTACGCTCGAAGCGGCCCTGGCCGAAATCCGGCGGCGCGACGGCAAGTACAACGAACGCGCGTACGTGTTCGTGCTCGCGGCGCTCGAGTACGCGCAGACCAAGCTGCCCGCGCGCCGGCATCTCACGGGGGTCGAGCTGGCATGGGCCTGCCGCGACTTCGCGCTCGAGCAGTTCGGCATGCTCGCGGCGACGGTGCTCACGCACTGGGGCATTCAGACGACCGACGATTTCGGTCAGATCGTGTTCATATTGATCGAGGTCGGACTGCTCGCGCGGCAACCGTCCGATCGAATCGAGGACTTCGAGCGGGTGTACGAATTCGGCGAGGTGTTCAAAGCGGGGGCCGGGTATCGCTGGCCCGGGGTCTCATCCTCAGGGTAGGAATCCGAGCTCGAAATAACGTCCTCAGTCCGCGCACCCGCCGTCGCGGGGCGTTTTTATCCCGCTGACCCGACCGAGCTGCGTGCCGTCGTCGCGACGCTGCTTGCCGACGTGCGACGAGTTGGCCCCAGCCCTGCACCCACCGCGGCGTTCCGCGCCGTTATGGCGCCGCACGCCGGGTATGTCTACTCCGGTCCCACGGCTGCTCACGTCTTTGCCCGCACCACGATCCCCGGTCTCGTCATCATCCTTGCGCCGAACCACACCGGCGTCTGCGCAGTCGAATCGGGCGTCTCGCTCTGGGAAGCGGGCGCGTTTAGGACGCCGCTCGGCGACGTGCCGGTGGACGCTGCTGCCGCCCAGGCGATGCGCGAGATCTCGAAAGGCTTCGTGGCGGTGGATCACGACGCGCATCGCGCCGAGCACGCGGTCGAAGTCGAGCTGCCGTTCCTGCAGCTCCTGCGGGCGGACGTGCGCATCGTGCCGCTCGTCATCGCGTGGGACGCGTGGCATCCCGCGCGGCTGCTCGGCGACGTGCTGGCCCGACTCGTCCGCGCGGCCGGGGAACCCGTCCTGCTCCTGGCCTCGAGCGACCTCAATCATTACGAACCGGCGGCAGTCTCCGAACAAAAGGACGCCATGGCGCTCGCAGCCATCGGTGCGCTCGACGCCGAAGAGTTGCTGGCACGCTGCAAGCGCGAGCGCATTTCGATGTGCGGCCGCGGGCCGGCGGCGGTGGTGCTCTGTGCCGCGCAGGACCTGGGCGCAAAGCGCGCGGAGGTTGTAGACTACCGCCACTCGGGCTGGGTCTCCGGCGACAACGCGCGTGTGGTGGGGTACGCGGGGGTGGTGATTCCGTGAATCCAATTCCGGTTCTCTCGGCGAGCGAAGCCGCGGCGTGGGACTCCGCGGCGCGCACCCAGTATCGCGTGCCGAGCCGCGTGCTGATGGAGACCGCGGGCCGAGCCGTGGTCCAGGTGCTGGTGGCGCAGCTGCCGCCCGCCGTGACGGGCGGTGTGCTGGTCGCCGCGGGCGCCGGCAACAACGGCGGCGACGGCTGGGTGATCGCGCGCGCGCTGCACGCTGCCGGCATCCCCGTCTGGGTTGCCGCGCTCGATCCCAAGACAGACGATGCCATCGACAACCGCGCGCTCGCGCGGCTCGACGGCGTCCGCGAGCTGGGCCGCGAGGAATCGTGGCCCCAGGCGAGCGTGGCCGTCGATGCGCTGCTGGGCACCGGCGCGGCCGGGCCCGCCAAGGGAGAGGTGCTCGCGCTCGCGGAGCGAGTCGCGGCGTACGGCGCGCCGATCGTTGCGGTCGATGGACCGACGGGGCTCGATCTGACGAGCGGCGAGGCGCACGGTCCCATTCACGCGCGGCTGACGGTGACGTTCGGCGCTCCCAGACGTGGACATCTCCTGGCGCGTGAATGGTGCGGTCAGATCGTCGTCGTCGATATCGGGCTGCCTCCGCCCGACGCGGCGTGGCCGGTGCTCGTGACCGACGCCTGGGCGGCGGCGCGCGTGCCGCCGCTCGCGCCGCAGATGCACAAGGGCGATCGCGGGCGGGTGTGTGTGATCGGCGGCGCGGATGGGATGAGTGGCGCGGCGCTGCATGCCGCCCGCGCTGCGCTCGCCGCCGGCGCCGGCCTGGTGAAGCTCGTCGCCGCGCGCGAGACCCTTGCTGCCGCGCAAGCGAGCCTGCCGGATGTGCTCACCGTCGAGACGGCCCTCGGGGAACAACTCGAGCCGGCGGTCTCCGAAGCCCTCGCGTGGGCCGACGCGGTCGTCCTCGGTCCGGGGCTCGGGCGTGAACCCCGTCACGCGCGCGAAGCATTCGTTCGCGCCGTGCTCGCGGGCCGTCCGCTCCCAACGGTAATCGACGCCGATGCTCTGCACGTGTTTCGGAACGACGTGCCGGGCAACCGAGCAATCGTCTGCACGCCGCACCTAGGTGAGTTCAGAGCGCTCGCCGGCGACGCGCTGGCGGACGAAGCCGCCAACGATCGCTGGTCCGCGGCCGGGCGCGCCGCCACGAAGCTCAAGTGCACCGTGCTGCTCAAAGGCGTTCCCACCGTCATCGCAGATTTGCGCGGGCCGGAACATGTGGTGGCGAGCGGCAATCCCGGCCTGGCGACCGGGGGCAGTGGGGACTTGCTCGCCGGGTTCATCGGCGCATTTCTCGCGCGCAGCACGCCGGGCGCCGAAGCCGCAGCGTTGGGCGCGCATGCGCTCGGACGCGCAGCGGAGCAGGGCGCGCGTCAATGGACCGCGCGGAGTCTTCGGCCCGCCGATGTGCTCGCCGCATTGCCAGATGTGTGGCGCGCGTGGAAAGACGCACAGCCCGCCGGACCACCAGTCCTGGTCGAGCTCGCGGCCCCCGAGACCGCGTAACCCAATCCTCGTCATGCCATCGGTCCGCAACTGGCGTCGAACTGCAACAGCCGTCGTGGTAATGTTCGGCTGCGCTACGGGAGGCATCGGGCCGTCGAGCCGACCGAACATCGCGCTTGGACCGGACAATCGTGTGCTGCTGTCGGATTTTTCGGACGTCGAAGCCGTCGCGGCCTCACCGTGGCTCGTCTTTGGCGCGACCACGCACGGCCTCCTGATCTACGATCGCGTGGCGCATCGCTTCCGCCCGCCGGTCACGGCGCTCGACGGCTACCCGGCACGAAGCGTACGGCGTGCAATTGCCGACCAGACCGGGAATGCGGTTTGGCTCGACCTGGGAACGACCGGAGGCTACGTCCGTTTTGATGTCGATGGCCGCATCTGGACTCCGGGCCCGCTGCCTGCGACGCAAAATGACCGAGTGCTGAGCGTGGAAGCCGCGCTGGCGCAGGCGCCGCTGGCGGACGCGATGCGAGCCGCGATTCTGACCGATTCTCGGCTCCGGGTCCATCAATTCACCGCGGCGGCAGCCACTCCGGACCGTGCGGAGGTCTTCCTGGGAACGAACGGGTTGGGGCTCGTTCGGGTAGATAAGCAGACGGGAGAGTGGGAAGTGCTGCACTACGGATTGCTCGCACCGGCCGTGGGCGCCGTAGCGCCCGCGCTGGATCAGGGTGGCATCTGGGCCGGCGCCAACGCGCGCTTCGACCAGCGTCGCGGCGTCTCGTGGATTGGGAGTGATCTATCGTCGACGCGCTTCGTCGAAGGCTCGTTTCTCTCTGCTCGCCGGATGCTCGCTGCCGGCAATCAACTCTGGGTGGCAACGGAACAGGGTGTCATTCGCATCGATCAGCCGACCTCGCAGTCGCGCACCTGGGACCTTCCGGATGCCACGTGTCTTGCGCGCACGTCTGTCGGAATCTGGGTCGGCACGACGCGTGGGCTTTCTATTATTAAGCCCGACGATCGCGTGTACGACATTGCGTCGAACGGGATCGCTGTTCTCAGTCTCCTGGCCGCCGCCGACACGGTGTGGGTCGGAACGAGCGTCGGCTTGGGGCAAGTCCTCCCCGGCGCCGCTGCCATCTCCACGCCGCCTGAGCTGGCGGAGCGTGCTACGCTCCGCGTTCCCGTCTACGCGCTGGCGCGTCTTCAGGACACGATCGTCATGGCCACCGGGCAGCAGCTGCTCTGGCGCAGTCCCACGACGCGTGAGTGGGCTGCCGTTGCCCTTCCGCTCTCACTCGGCCGTCCCACCGCACTGGTTGCCGGTCCGGACCGCAGCCTGTGGATCGGTGGTACCCAGGGTCTGGGGCAGGCCGACGTTGCGAGCGGATTGATTCGCCTGCATCCGGTCCCGTTCGAAGTGCCGGCCGCCGTGCGCGATCTGGCCGCCGATCCCACCTACCTTTGGGCCGCGACCGACAGCGGTTTGCTGCGCATCCAATGAACCTCGGGCCCGGCAAGGAATTCGACCGCATCCGCGCGATTATCGCGCGGGTCGCTGCAATCACGGGCGACGGCTCCGATCTCGGCGACGATTGCGCCCTCCTCCCGCTCGGCGCGACTACGCTCGCGCTCAGCATCGACTCGTCGGTCGAAGGTGTCCACTTCCGGACGGACTGGCTCGACTTCAAGGAGATCGGTTTCCGCGCCGCGGGGTCGGCGTTGTCCGATCTCGCCGCCGACGGCGCGTCGCCGCTCGGCGTGCTGGTCTCGATCGGACTGCCGACCGCGAACGGTGAGAGCGAGACCGATCCGGCAGCGGAGATCATGGCGGGCGTCGCGACGCTGGCGCATAATCTGGAGGCGCGGGTGCTGGGCGGTGATCTCACACGCGCCGACAAATACACGGTAGACGTGTGCGTGCTCGGGACCGCCGACCCTCCGGTACGTCGCTCTGGAGCCCGTGAGGGCGACGCGCTGTGGGTCACCGGCTACCTCGGCGGCGCGGCACTGGCACTCGAGCAGCTCCGCGCGGGGCAACGCATGTCCACACCGCTGCGGAATCGCTACGCCTATCCCGAGCCCCGCATTGCCGCGGGCCGCTGGCTGGCACAGCATGGTGCGACCGCCATGATCGACATCTCCGATGGACTGAGCTCCGATGCGCAACATCTCTCCGCCGCCTCCGGTGTCGGGATCGAGATCCACCTCGAGCGCATTCCGTGCTGGGAGGGCGTCGAGCCGATGGCGGCAGTGGCCAGCGGTGAGGAGTTCGAGCTACTCGTCACGATGCCGCCGACGTTCGGCGACGCGAGCGCCTCGGCCTTCCGCGGCGATACCGGCATAGAGCTCAGTCGCATTGGCACGTGCTTGCGCTCGACCGGCGGACGCCGTGGTGGCGTGCGCTTGCTGGATGGCAACACGCCTGTCCATTTGCCGCAAGGGTACGATCACTTCGCCAGCCCACAGTGATCAGGATTCTTTGGTACTACGTTGTCCTCTCGCTCTCGGGAATTGTGCACGCATCAGCCTCCGCGGTCGCGGGTTTGCTGCGCGTGCCGCTGCGGCGCGGGGGCGTGTACGATTGGGCGGGAACAGACTGGGCGCGCGACGTCCTGAGCGCCGCGGGGACGCCGGTGATCGCAGAGGGTCTGGAGAACATCCCGCGCGACCAGCCGGTGATATACGCCTCCAACCATTCATCGATGTTCGACATCTGGGCGTTGTTCGCGACGCTCCCGGGCTCGGTGCGCTTCGTCGCCAAGAAAGAGCTGTTCAAGATCCCACTGCTGGGGCGGGCGATGCGGGCGGCTGGACATATTCCCATCGATCGGGAGGCGCGGAAGAAGGCATTCGAGGCCTACGACGAGGCCGCGCGCACGATCAAGCGGGGCGTGACGCCGGTCGTCTTTCCCGAGGGAACCCGCAGCCGCACCGGGGAGCTCTTGCCCTTCAAGAATGCCCCGTTCGGCCTGGCGATCGCGGCGCAGGTGCCGATCGTCCCCGTCTACGTTCACGACACCTTCGAGATACTCCCTAAAGGCACATGGCGTTTACGGCCGCGACCCATTCGATTGCTGATCGGACCGCCGATCTCCACCGCGGGGAGGCGCCCCGAGGATCGCGAGCGGCTGCGGGACGAAGTGCGTGCCGCGATGGTTGCCCTACAGTCCAAGGCACGGTAGGGTTGGACCACCCATGAGCACCGTCATCTCGGTACACGCGCGCGAAGTCCTGGATAGCCGGGGCAATCCCACTGTGGAGACCGATGTCACGCTGGCGAGCGGCGCTGTCGGCACGGCGGCCGTGCCCAGTGGCGCATCGACCGGGGAGCACGAAGCGGTCGAGCTGCGTGACGGCGATCCCAAGCGCTACGGGGGCAAAGGCGTCCTCGAAGCGGTGAAGAACGTGAATGAGGTGATCGGGCCGCGGCTCGAGGGCCTGTCCGCCGAGGACCAGATCGCGCTCGACTATGCGATGCTGGACCTGGACGGCACGCCGAACAAGGGGCACCTGGGGGCGAACGCGATCCTGTCGGTTTCGCTCGCCGTCGCCCGCGCGGCGGCGCTCGATGCGGGGCTGCCGCTGTACCGGTATCTCGGCGGACCGCTCGCGCACGTGCTGCCGGTGCCGATGATGAACATCCTGAACGGCGGCGCGCATGCCGCGAATACGGTGGACTCGCAGGAATTCATGGTCGTGCCGATCGGCGCCGAGACGTTTCCGGAAGGGTTGCGGATGGGAGTGGAGGTCTTTCACGCCCTGAAGAAGGTGCTGGGCAAGCGCGGTCTGTCGACGGCGGTGGGGGACGAGGGCGGCTTTGCGCCCGACCTCCCCAATGACGAGGCGGCGCTCGAAGCGATCATGGCGGCGATCGACGCCGCCGGCTTCGAGGCGGGGAAGGACATCGCGATCGCGCTCGACGTGGCCGCCTCGGAGCTGTACCAGGACGGCTCCTACGTCTTCAAGAAGAGCAAGGGCGGAACGAAGAGTGCCGAAGAGATGATTGCGCTATATAAAGGATGGATCGATCGCTACCCGATCGTCTCGATCGAGGATGGTCTCGGGGAAGACGACTGGGCGGGGTGGGCCAAGCTCACGGAGGCGTTGCAGGAGCGTGTGCAGCTCGTCGGCGACGATTTGTTTTGTACCAACGTCGAGCGGCTCACGCGCGGCATCGAGGAAGGGGTGGCGAACGCGATTCTCATCAAGGTGAATCAGATCGGCACGCTCACCGAGACGCTGCAGTGCATCGAGCTGGCACGGGGCAACGGCTACGGTGCCGTGATCTCGCACCGCTCGGGCGAGACCGAGGATACGTTCATCGCCGATTTGGCGGTCGCCACCGGCGTCGGGCAGATCAAGACGGGCAGCGCATCCCGCAGCGAGCGGATCGCGAAGTACAATCAGTTGCTGCGCATCAACGAGGAGCTGGGCGACGTGGGGAGTTACCCCGGACGGCACCTGTACGGCTTGTGACGCGCACCCGCGTGGCCGGCATCGCCGGCGGCCTCGGGTTGCTGGCCCTCGCCGTGTGGGGCGGGGAATACGGCACCGCGGACTGGATCACGATTCGCCGCCAGCTCGCTGACGAGCGCGCCACGGTGGCCGCCCTGCGCATCGAGCTCGACTCCCTCGCCAAGCTGGCCAACGACCTCGAAACGAATCCCACCGTGCAAGAGCGCGTCGCCCGCGAGCAGTTCGGCGTGATCCGTGACGGCGAAGTGCTCTACCGTGTCGTCCCGCCTCCCCGGTAAAGGAGACCCGATGAAAGGCCTATTTGGTTTTGTCGCTTTCGCGCTCGCCGCAGTGGTGGGTGTTTGGGGATGCAGTAGCTCGAGCGAGCCCAGTGGCCCGCATGCGGCGTCTGTGACGGGCATATCAGGCGACAGCCAGGTGGCCCCCACGGGAGCGCAGCTGGCGTTCCCGCTGAGCATGGTGCTGTTGGGGTCCAACGGGACCCCGGTTCAGGGCGTGCCCGTCACGTGGGCCGCCACGCCGCCCACCGGAGTGGCGCTGTCCCCCTTAACCTCGACGTCGGACGCCAACGGTGCCGTCACGACCAACGTGACGGCGGGCGCGACGCCCGACACGGTCACGATCTCGGCGACCGTCCCGGGCGTGCAGCAAGCTGTGGTGTTCCACACCCTTGTAGTGAATCCCTGCCAGTACCTCGCTCCCGCGTCCGTCGGCCAAACGATCAACGCGGCGCTGGCCGCCACCGACTGTAATTATCAGGGTCGCGGCTGGTACTACGACTTCTACCTGCTGACTTTGCCCGCAGGAGAGCAGAGTGTTAGCATCACGATGAACTCGACGGCCTTTGACACGTACGTCGATCTCTGGAACGCCTCCGGACCCTACGTCGGGTTTGATGACGACGCAGTCTTCCAACAGGTCCAGAATTCCCAGCTCGACATCATTCTCCCAGGCGACAGCTACATCATCGGCGCGAATTCCTTCGACACGTTCAAGACGGGAGCGTACGCGCTCAACGTGGCCACGCGCCCCGCGACGCTGAACGGCTGTCGCCAGGTCTGGGTCACGCGCGGTGTCACGGTGACCGATGCGATCTCCGCAGCCGACTGCGCTGACTCCGCCGCGACGCCCCATCACTACGACGTCGCCCGAATCATCGCTCTGTCGGGGACAGTGCTCACCATGTCCGTGCACTCAGCGGCGATGAATCCGGCCCTGGCGCTGTACTCCGTGTCGGGCGCGAACTACGACCGTACGCTCGCCGTGGCCAACGATGACAGCGCCAGCGGCAATCCCACCGCATACATCAGCTACACGGTCCCGGCCAGCGCGGTCTTCGACGTGCTGATCAGTGGGAGCAGCCCCACGGATTCGGGGGCGTACACGTTTGATGTCTCGTCGTCGACGACGGCGAGTGCGGCGGCGGCTGCGCCAGTGTTAGGTCGAGGTTGGCACGGCGGCGGCTTCACGCTGCCGACCGACCCGTTCCATGTGACGAAGCACGCGAAAACCTAGGCGTTGCTGAAGGCTCTGCTGCTCCTCGTCGCTGCGCTGCAGCGGCCGTGTGAGCCACAAGCGCCTCTCGGCCCCAGCCACGATTTGTATTGCCTCGAGCTCGTCCCCACGCCGGGAGTCACCGGCGTGTCGGGACGGGTCGAGCTGAGCCAGCCTCCAGGTCCCTTCACCATCGCGGTCACCGTCGACGGCCGCTCGCGCTACCTCCCCGTCTTCTCGCTCAGCGGCTTGCCCTCCGGACACACGTACATCGCCTGGGTGGCGACAGCGCAGATGGATTCCATCATCAAGCTCGGCGCGGTGAAGAACGGGCGGACCACGCTGCGCGCAATCGATTTCGACAAGTTCACCGTGCTGATCTCCGAGCAACCATCCGGCCGCTACGTGTTGAGGGGCCAGTCGCCCAGCACGCGCCTCTTTCCACCGGATCTGCTGGAGTTTTCCGTCGGGGCGATGGGGCAGGGGCAGCAGCAGGATACGATGGATGCGATGGAGCATCATCATCATGGGGAGGGGGAATGGCCGATGGTGCCAACGCCACCCCAGGTGACGATGCTTCCGGCGGAAATGCGGTTGCGTCCGGAAGCGACGCCATACCTCCCGTCTGACACCGCAGCACCGCCGGCCTATCCCAGTCAGCGGGTGCAACTCAAGAACGGCGACACGCTGCGGCTCGAGGCCGGTATCGTCACGCGCATCTTCAAGAGCCGGACCTACGCGATGTACGCGTTCAACGGGCAATATCCCGGACCGTTGCTCGACGTCCCGAGGGGCGCCGAGGTGGTGGTCGTGTTCACCAACAAGCTCCCCGATTCCAGTACCATCCACTGGCACGGGATTCGGCTCGACTATCCGTTCGACGGTGTCCCCGATGCGACGCAACCCGCGGTCGCGCCGGGCGGCTCATTCACGTACCGGGTGCGCTTCCCCGACGCGGGGATCTACTGGTATCACCCGCACGTGCGCGAAGACGTGCAACAGGAGCTCGGCCTGTACGGCAACATCCTGGTGCGCGCGCCGCAGCGACCCTATGGGCCCGTCAATCGCGAAGCGATCCTGATGCTCGATGATCTCCTGATCGGCGATTCCGGGCTGATTCCGTTAGGAAAGGAATCGCCGACGCACGCGCTGATGGGGCGGTTCGGGAATGTGTTTCTCGTGAACGGCGAACCCGCCTATCACCTGGCGGTGCGGCGTGGGGAGCTCGTCCGGTTTTATCTCACCAACGCCTCCAACACGCGCACCTGGAATCTTTCATTCGCGGGCGCGCGCATGAAACTGCTGGCATCGGATGCGGGCCCATTCGAGCGCGAAGCCTGGGTCCAGAGCGTGGTGATCGGACCGGCGGAGCGCTACGTGATCGACGTGCGGTTCGACAAGGGCGGCTCGAGCGCGTTCCTCAATCGCGTGCAGGGACTCGATCACCTCTACGGCCGCTTCTTCACTGAGGTCGATACGCTCGGAACGGTCGCGGTCTCAGCGCAGCCTGTCAGCCCAGACCTGGGTACGACCTTCATGCGAATCCGCAGCGACACGGCGACGATGCGCCAGCTCGAGCCGTTGCGGCGCTACATCGCGCGGCCGCCGGATCAGGTGTTGATTCTCACCCTTGAGACGCACGACCTGCCGTTCGTCACGCAGCGTCTCATGATGCTCGATTCGATCTACTTCGCACCGGTCGAGTGGAGTGGCACGATGCCGATGATGAACTGGGCGTCGACCGCGAACCAGGTGAGATGGATCCTGCGCGATCCGGCCACCGGCCGGGAGAATACCGCCGTCGATTGGCGGTTCAAGCGCGGGTCGTTCGTGAAGATTCGGCTCGTCAACGAGCGGCGCGCGTTTCACGGCATGCAACACCCCATCCACCTGCATGGCCAGCGCTTTCTGGTGCTCGCGGTGAACGGCGTGCCGAAGCACAACCTCGTCTGGAAGGACACCGTGCTGGTGCCCGCCGGATCTGTGGTGGATATTCTGCTCGACGCTTCCAACCCCGGCCGCTGGATGCTGCACTGCCACATCGCGGAGCATCTCTCGGCCGGGATGATGACGCACTTCACCGTGGAATAACCGGAGCTCTCATGTACGCGCTCACTCTCCTGCTCGCCCTGGCTGCGCAGCGTCCTGATTCATTCGCCTCCGGCGTGCGCGAATACATCACCGTCGATACGTCGCTGCTCGCGCTGACGCACGTCCTGCTGGTGGACGGCACGGG
>DAIQBJ010000073.1:0-11370 GCA_036781225.1 Gemmatimonadales bacterium
CCAAGATGTACAACGTCTACAAGATGTTCCGGCCATGACCGCTCCGGCCACGCCTTCCCCCCGGGTCAAGATCTTCCGCTGGAAGGCGGTCGCGCCGCTGCTCGTGCTCTTGGTGATCGTCGGGGTGCTCTGGATCCTCTTTGCCGATACGATCGCGCGACACGCAACGCAGAAAGTCGGTACGCAGCTGCTGGGGGCGAAGGTCGAGATCAACGATCTGCACCTCGATCTGCCGCATGGAAAAGTCCTGATCCACGGCCTGACGTTTGCCAGCCCGCATGAGGCACTCCGGAACCTGATGCAGGCGGACGAGCTGGTCGCAGACATTGACGTCGTGCCGCTCACCGAAAAGAAGCTCGTCATCAACCGTCTCGCCGCGAATGGCCTGCGCTTCGGTACGCCGCGCGAGACCGACGGGCGCGTCGCGGCGAAGTCGGACAGCGGCGCCAGCATCACCAGCCGGGTGCTAGCCGAGACGCGTGACTGGGCGAGCCAGTTCCAGGTTCCCGCATTGCAGCTCGTCACCGGCAAGATCAGCATCGATTCACTCGATCCGCGCAAGCTCTCGACCATTCCCGCCGCGGCAGCGCTCGGCGCGCGCGCCGACTCCAGCCAGCGCGCCTGGAAGGCGTCGTTCGATGGGCTGCAACTCGGCCCGACGCTCGATTCCGCCAACGCCACGCTCGAGAAGCTCAAGCACGCGCGGGCGACCGATGTCGCGACCCTCAACGAAGCGCGGCAGGCCATCGAGCGTCTCAAACGCGCGCAGGGCCGCGTCACGTCGCTCGAGCACGGCGTGAAAACTGGGCTGGCCAGCCTGCAGTCGGGTGTGGCGGGACTGGACAGCGCCAAGCGCCGGGACTACGTGTTCGCGCGCAGCCTGCTGAAGCTGCCGACGCTCGATGCGCCGCACGTCGGCGCGGCGCTCTTCGGACCGGGCGCGATCAGACCATTCGAGCGCGTGCTGTACTACACGCAGCTGGCGCGCCGCTACATGCCGCCGGGTCTCTTGCCGCGCACGAGCAGCGGCCCCACGCGCGTACGGCGTGCCGGAGAGGACGTGCGCTTCCCCAGAGAGCACGCCTTACCACGGTTCCTGCTGCGCACCGCGGAACTGTCGTTTCTCCTGAATCCAACCGCCCAGCAGCCACAGCGTTATGCCGGCAGGCTGACCGGCGTCTCGAGCGATCCTGCGTTGTCTGGCCGGCCGATGCTTGGGGAGGCAACCGGACCGCAGCTCGCCGCCGGCGCCATGATCAATCACGTACACGACACACCGGTCGATACGGCCGGCGCGACTGTCGGAGGGATTCGCCTGCCGGCCCTTCAGCTGCCGGGTGTCCCGCTCTCGCTCGATCCCGGCGCTTCCACCACGCAGCTCGGCTTCCGTCTGAATGGCGACACGATCCGTGCGCGGTTCGGGATCCGCTCGAGCAACGTGCGCTGGACGCGGGATTCGGGGTTTGCGAACAGCCCGATCGGCAACCTGATCTGGGGTGCCGTGTCGGGGATCGCGAATCTCGACGTCGACGCGCAGATGTCAGGTGTGCTACAGCATCCCTCGCTCGCCGTGCGCTCGAATCTGGACCAGGCGATCGCGTCGCGCCTGCAGGCGGTCCTGGGCGAGCAGGTGGCGGCTGCGGAGAAACAGGTGCGGGCACGCGTCGACGCGTTAGTGGACGACAAAGTGACGCCGGTGCGCGCGCACGTGAACGACCTCCAGACTCAGGCGCAGGCGCAGATCGCCCAGCAGCACGCGCGCATCGACGAGCTCCAGAAGCAGCTCGACCAGCAGCTCCGCAGTCTCACGCGCGGCATTCGCCTGCCGTGAGCGGCGGCCTGCCGCTTCAAACGCTGCAGAACCCGACGGCATCTTAGATCCGTGGCTCCCCCGGACGATCTCGTCGCCCGAGCCCAGGCTGGCGACCAGACGGCCTTCCGGGAACTGTACCGCCAGCACGTCGGGCGTGTCTACGCGCTCTGCCTGCGCCTGACCGGGAATTCAGGTGATGCGGAGGAACGGACGCAGGACGTGTTCGTGCGATTGTGGGACAAGCTCCGCACCTTCCGGGGCGAGAGCGCTTTCTCTTCCTGGCTGCATCGCCTCGTCGTCAATGTGGTGCTGAATGAGCGTCGCACGACGGGGCGGCGGGAGCGTCGCGTCATGCCGGTGGACGATCCGGATTGTGTCGTAGGGGCGCAGCACACCGCGCCGGTGCAGATAGGATTGAGTATCGATCTCGAGCGGGCGATTGCCGAGCTGCCGGACGGCGCGCGTGAAGTCTTCGTGCTGTTCGACATCGAGGGCTACGCCCACGCGGAGATCGCGGCGCTGGTGGGAATTGCCGAGGGAACGTCCAAGGCTCAATTGTTCCGGGCACGGCAGTTGTTACGGGAGAAGCTGGCAGGATGAACGAGGACGAGCTGCAGCGGGCGGTCGGCCGCCTGCCGAGAAGTATCGAGCCGCCGCGCGACCTGTGGCCGGGAATCGAAGCCCGGCTCCAGCGGCGCCGGCAGTGGTACTGGATTGCGCTCGCGGCGGCCGCGGTGGTCGCTCTCGTGGTGATCGCCCGCTCGATCCAAACGCAGCCGGCCTGGGATGTGACCATGCTCGCGGGACGCCCATTGCTCGGGACCACGCGGCTCGTCGCGTCGGGCCGCCTGCGCGTCGGCGACTGGCTGCAAACCGACGACTCGTCGCGCGCGCTGATCGCGGTTGGCCATATCGGCCAGGTCGAGGTGAAGCCGGGCACGCGGCTGCAACTCGTGGCCGCGCGCCGCGACGATCACCGCCTGGCGCTGGCACGAGGCGGCATCGACGCGACGGTCGACGCGGTGCCCCGACTGTTCTTCGTCGACACGCCGGCCGGAACGGCGATCGATCTCGGCTGCGCCTACACGCTCGACACCGATTCCCTGGGCAACGGCCGGCTGCACGTGACGCGCGGCGAGGTGGCGTTCGAGACCGGTCCCCGAGCGTCGCGTGTGCTGCTGGGCGCGATCATCCAGACAAGGCCGGCCATCGGTCCCGGGATTCCGTACGTCGAGGATGCGCCGGGGCCGTTGGTGCGTGCGCTCGTGGCATTCGATTTCGAGAAGGGTGGGGCCCGCGCCGCGCGCACCATCCTCGCCCTCGCCCGGGCGCAGGACGCGATGTCGTTGTGGCACCTGCTGCAGCGCGTCGATCCACCGCTGCGCGCCATGGTCTACGATCGACTGGCCGCCCTCGTGCCCCCGCCGCCGGGCGTGACACGCTCGCGCGCCATTGCCCTCGATTCACGTGCGCTCGAGGGCTACTGGACCAAGATCCACACCATCCATTTCCGACGGATGATCCTGCGCGGCGTGCGCGAGATCGATCCTCGGACAGGCACTACGCGCCGTCACGAATAGAACCTTGACGGCCGCTTGACGGGCTCGGGGGAAGCTGGTACGAGGAAGTCACCTGGCGGAACACCCACCCCGGAGCCCCTATGCATCGTTCATTGGCTGTTGCACTCCTGATTATCGTTCTGCTCGTTCCTGCAACCGCGTGCAAGGATTCCCCGCTCGACCCCTCCGGGTCCGTGGCCGCGCCGCTCACGCCCCAGCGCGTGGCCGCCCCGGCGTCGGAGATCAGCGTCATGACCCAGAACCTCTACGTCGGCGCGGACGTCGATCTCGTGATTCGCGCGCTCGCCACGCCGGATCCCAACGATGACTTCGCCGCGCTCATGTTCGCGATTCAGACAGTCGGTAAGACTGACTTCCCGGCGCGCGCGCAGGCAATCGCCGACCAGATCCAGACCCGGCGACCGCACGCCGTTGGGCTTCAGGAGGTCTCGGAGATCAACATCGACCTGCGGCCGTTGGGCGTGGACGCCGTCGTCAATCAGAACTTTCTCGAGCTGCTCCAGGCCGCGCTCGCGGAGCGCGGGCTGCATTACGAGGTTGTCGCGACGTCCGACAACATCAACGTCAGCCTCGTCTCAGGGCTCGTCCGCCTGCGGGATCATGACGCGCTGCTCGTCGATGCCGACCGCGTGAGCGTCGCTGCCGCAAGCGGCCAGGATTTCGCCGTGAATCTCGGCCAGGTGGCTGACGGTGTCACGTTGATTCGCGGCTGGGTCTACGCGCGCACGACGATCGACGGCCAGGCGTACACATTCGCCAGCGCACATACCGAGTCGGATCTCGCCGGGGCGCCCGTGGGATTGGTGGCGCAGATTCGCGCCGCGCAGGTGGGGGAGATGGTCGCGACGCTCGGCGCCGACGCGCGCGTGGTCCTGATGGGTGACCTGAACGATACCCCCGGGTCGCCGATGTACGGCGTGCTGGCGAACTCGGGCTACACCGATACGTGGCCGGCGCTGCGGCCGGGTGTCGTGGGGCTCACCTGTTGCCACCCGGCGGATCTGTCAGATCAGGTCGCCAACTTCGATCAGCGCATCGACTACATCTGGACGCGCGGGTTCGCGCGAGACGACGGCAAGGTCAGCGGCAGGATCGATCGGTTCGGCAACGTCCCGGCGGATCGGGTGGCGGGGCCGGAATACCCGATCTGGCCGTCGGATCATGCCGGACTCTTGGCGTCGCTGCGCTAGGTGACCTTTCCGATCGGCAGTTTCCGGATTCTCTTGCCGGTCGCCGCATAGATCGCGTTGCACACCGCGGGAGCCGTCGGCGGGACTGACGGCTCCCCGATGCCTCCCAGCGCATCGGTGCTCGGCACGATATGCACCTCCACCACAGGCATTTCGGGAATCCGGAGCACCGGATAATCGGTGAAGTTGCTTTGCTTCACCCGGCCATTCTCGATCGTGATCTCGCCGTACAACGCCGCCGACAATCCGTATACGACGCCGCCCTGCAGCTGTGCCTCGATCGTGTCGGGATTCACTACCGCGCCGCAGTCGACCGCGCATACGACACGATGCACCCGCACCGTCCCGTCCGGCGCCACCGAAACCTCCGCCACGGCGGCGCACGTCGTCGGCTCCCACTCCGCGATGGCGATGCCGCGACCGCGCCCGGCCGGCAACGGCGTGCCCCAGCCAGCCTTCGTCGCCGCAAGCTCCAGCGTGCGGAGATGTCGCGGCTTTGCCTGCAAGAGCTCGCGCCGAAACTCATAGGGATCGCGGCCGGCAGCGATCGCCAGCTCGTCCATGAACGACTCGACCACAAACGCGTTCTGCGACGCGCCTACGGAGCGCCAGAAGCCGAGGGGGACGGGCAGGTCGGCGGCGACCTGATCGACGAACACATTGGGGAAGGCGTACGGCAGGTTCGCCGCGCCGTCGATCAGGGTCCGGTCGATCCCGTTCTGCAGTGGTCCAAACTTGAGCAGAATCGGCGGGGCGACGATGTGGTGCGTCCACGCAATGGGCTTGTTTTGCGCATCGAGTCCCGCGGTGAGGGCATTGTATGTCGCCGGGCGATAGAAGCCGTGCTTCATGTCGTCCTCGCGCGACCAAATCACCTTCACCGGCGCATTCACGGCCTTGGAGATCCTCACCGCCTCCGCTACAAAATCCGACTCGAGCCGCCGCCCGAAGCCGCCGCCGAGCAGCGTCGTATGAATGCGGACCTTGTCGACGGGCAAACCGGCAGCCTCGGCCGCGACTTCCTGGGCGCGGGTCTGGTTCTGCGTCGGCGCCCATACTTCACAGCTGTCCGCATGCACGAACGCCGTGCAGTTCATCGGTTCCATCGTGGCGTGATGGAGAAAGGGCACCGCGTAGAAGGCTTCGATCTTTTTCGCGGCTCCGGCGAGCGCCGCGGTTGCGTCGCCATCTTTGCGCGCCTGCACACCGGTTTGCGCCGCGAGCACCGCCAGTCTTGCCGGAATGTCGCCGAGCGTCGCGTTGGCGCCCTCGTCCCACGTGATCTGTAGCGCCTGGCGCCCTTGCACCGCCTGCCAATACGTATCGGCCACGACCGCGACGCCGCTTTCGGTCCCGACGCCCCACGCTCCGGCGACACCCGTCCACGGCGTGCTCTCGAGCTGTACGACGTGTCGTACGCCGGGCAGCGTCTTCGCCCGCGTCGCGTCGAAGCTTTTGACCTTGCCGCCGAACACCGGGGAGCGCTCGACGGTGGCGATCAGCATCCCCGGCAGCCGCACGTCGATCCCAAACTGCGCGGTGCCGTTCACCTTCGACGGCGTGTCCAGGCGATGCGTGCGCTTGCCCAGCAGCCGGAAGTCTTTGGGGTCCTTGAGCGGCGGGTTTTCCGGGATGGCGATCGTCGCGGCCTTGGTGGCCAGCTCGCCGTACGTGGCTCGATGGGTGGCATGAGTCACGACGCCGCTCTCCGTGCGGCACGCGCTGGGATCGACACCCCAGGTTTGCGCCGCCGCGCCGACGAGCATGACACGCGCGCTGGCGCCGGCTTTGCGCAGAATGTCCCACGACGTCCGCACGCTCGTGCTGCCTCCGGTGGACATCCGGCGCGACCACCCTTTGGGGTTCTCCGGAAGCGGGCCGACCTTCACCTTGGTCCAATCGGCGTCCAGCTCCTCGGCGACGAGCATCGCGAGGGCGGTATGATTGCCCTCGCCCATTTCCGACTTGTCGATTGTGATCGTGACGGCACCCGTGGGATCGATCTGCAGCCAGGCATTCGGCGCGAACGGGGCAATCCCACGGCGGTCGGGAATTCTGAACCCGATCACTAACCCGGCGCCGACGGTGCCGGCGACCTGCAGAAACGCACGCCGTTCCATCAGACCTCCTTCGCCGCGCGATGAATCGCGGCGCGGATGCGCTGATAGGTTCCGCAGCGGCAGATGTTCGTCATCGCGGCGTCGATATCGGCGTCGCTGGGCTGGGGTGTGCGGCTCAGCAGGGCAGCGGCCGCCATGAGTTGTCCCGACTGGCAGTAGCCGCACTGCGGGACGTCCTCGGCGATCCATGCCTTCTGCACACGATGCGTCGACGTTGGACTGAGGCCTTCGATGGTCGTGATGGGCTTGGTCCCGACAGCGGCGACTGGCAGCACGCAGGAGCGGACCGCCTCGCCACCGAGATGCACGGTACAGGCACCGCACTGTGCGATACCGCATCCGAACTTCGTGCCGGTCAAGCCGAGGCTATCACGGAGAACCCACAGGAGGGGGGTGTTGGCGGCTGCTTCGACGCTGCGGCGCCGCCCATTCACCAATAGGGTGTAGGTTGGCATGCCTCAAACGTGGCGGGGAAACCCGGAAGGCGCTAGTTAGGATCCCCCATGACCCCCTACGCCCGCCGGCTCGGCCTTTTCTCGGGAACGATGGCCGTTGTTGGGGGCATCATCGGTGGGGGGATTTTCCGCACGCCGGCGACGGTGGCCGAGCGGCTGCGATCACCGGGGCTGGTCTTGCTCGCGTGGGTGGTCGGCGGTGTGGTCGCCCTGATTGGCGCGTTCTGTTTCGGCGAGTTAGGACGACGCCATCCGCGGGCGGGCGGCGGCTACGTGTATCTGCGCGAGTCGTGGGGGCGGCTGCCGGCCTTTCTGTATGGTTGGACGCTGGTCTTGGTCATTGCGACTGGCGCAATTGCCGCGGTTGCCGTGACATTCGCCGATTACACCCTCGCGCTATTCGGATTGCCGCATCGGCTTTCGGTCGCGCTGGCGGTTGCCGCGATCGTCTTGTTGTCCGGGATCAACTACATCGGCGTGCGACCCGCGGCGATCACGACGAACATCTTTACGGTTTTGAAGCTCGTCGCCCTTGCAGCGCTCATTGGCGTCGGGTTGTTGTTGGCCGCCCCTTCGCCGCCGTCTCATTCGCCGCCGCCTCACCTCGCCGCCTTCGGCCCGGCCCTCGTGCCGATTCTCTTCACCTACGGCGGCTGGCAACAGACCAACTTCATCGCCGAAGAAATCATCGAGCCGGAGCGGAACCTGCCGCGGGCGCTGATGCTCGGGGTCGCGATCGTGGTCACCGTCTATCTCCTGGCCAACTACGTGTACATACACGTATTAGGCGTCGAGGCGCTGGGGAACAGTACAGCGCCGGCGGCCGCGACGATGCGAGCGCTGTTGGGCCCCGCCGGTGAAAAGGTCATCGCGGCCGGGATCGCGCTCTCGACGTTTGGCTTTCTGAATCTCGTGATCCTGGTGACACCGCGCGTGCTGCAAGCCATGGCAGCCGACGGCGTCTTTTTCCGCCGCTTCGCGGTTCTGCACCCGACGTACCAGACGCCGGCTGCGGCGATCGTCGCCCTTGCAACCTTCGCGGTGCTCCTGACGCTGACGGGCACATTCGGCCAGCTGGTGGACTACGTGACGTTCGGTGATTGGGTTTTCTTCGGACTGACAGTCGCGGGACTCTTGCGGGACAAGTTTCGTTTCGGCCCGGCAGTGTTTGTTGTGGCGGCGGCGTACGTCGTGATCAGCGTCATCATCTCGAACCCGGGATACGCCGCGCGCGGCGCGCTGCTCATCGCACTCGGCGTACCCGCGTACCTATCTTGGCGGACCACATGAGTTATCTCTTTGTCGCCTTCCTGCAACTCGGCCACGTCGTGTTTCCGATCTCTTGCAACGCCCCGGCCCAACAGCAGTTCGAGCGCGCCATGACCATGCTCCACTCCTTCTGGTGGGAGCAGAGCCAGGATGCGTTTCAGCAGGTGCTCCGCGCTGACTCGACCTGCGCCATGGGCTATTGGGGCCTCGCCTTGACGGCGTGGGGAAATCCATTCGCCGGAGGCGCCGCACAGGGAAGCGAGAGCATGCGCCGCGGCGCCACCGCGGCCGGGCGCGCGGCGGGACTGGGTGCGCCGACGAGACGCGAACAGGGATTTCTGGCGGCCGCCGCGGCGCTGTATCGTGGCTCCGATTCCATCCCCAACGGCCGCCGTCTCCAGGCGTACTCGGATACGCTGGCGCGCCTCTATCGGGACCTCCCGAACGATACGGAAGTCGCCATCTACTACGCGTTGTCGCTCGTGGTGACCGCACCGAAGACCGATACGACATTCGCACGTCAAAAGCGCGCCGCCGAGATTCTGAACCCGCTGTTCGTCCGGTTCCCGACCCATCCGGGCCTGGCGCACTACATCATCCACGCCTACGACTCGCCCGAATTGTCTCCCCTCGGCCTCGATGCCGCCCGCCGCTACGCGCAGATCGCGCCATCGGCACCGCACGCGCAGCATATGCCGTCGCACATCTTCATCCGGCGCGGCCTGTGGGATGAGACCATTGCCGCTAACCAGCGCGCCTTCGCTGCCGGCGTGGCGTATGCCGACGCGCACCACGGCGGCGTCGTGCCGGAGCAGCTGCATGCGCTCGATTACCTGGTGTACGCATACCTCCAGGAAGGCCGCGACCGAGAGGCGCGGCGCACCATCGCGCAAGCGCTCGAGCTCCCGACGACGCTCACCTACGACGCCCAGGTAGCCAGCTACAACCGCGTCGCCCTCGAGACGCGTCTCCCGCTCGAGCGGGGTGACTGGTCGGAGGCAGCGCAGCTGCCGGTGCGTGGTGTCGGGATGACGATCGGCGCGGCGCTGGGCCACTTCGCCCGCGGGATCGGTGCAGCCCGTGTGCTCGATACCACTCGCGCCAACGTGGAAACCGCGGCCCTCGCTGCTATCGAAGCCGACATGACCCGCCGCGGTGACAGCGATTGGGCTCGTGTCGTCGCGATCAAACGGCAGCTGGTGACGGCCTGGTCCACCCTCGCGGCGGGCGATACGGCGGTCGCCCTCCAGCAAGCCAAGGCCGCCGCTGAGCTCGAGGATGTCACGGAGAAGCAACCGATCACACCGGGGGAGCTGCTTCCGGCCCGCGAGCTTCAGGGCGACATGCTCCTGGTGGTGCGCCGCTATGCCGAGGCCCGCGCGGCATACGAAGCGACGCTCGCGCGCGAGCCCAATCGGGCGCGCAGCCTCTATGGCTCAGCGCGCGCGGCGGAGTTGGCGGGTGATCGGGAGGCCGCGAGGTCCCGGTACATGCAATTCCTGGTGCAAATGCAGTCCGGCGACGGCGACCGCGTCGATATTGCCCGTGCGCGTGAAGCGCTGCGTTAAGCCCGCTCGGGCTCGAGATACTCCTCGCGATACATCCGGATCAGCTCGAAGAGGTAGCTGAGCGCGAGCGGCCCGATCAGCAGCCCCAGCAAGCCGAACTGGCTCACACCACCGATCGCGCCGATCAGGGTGATGAGCGGATGAATCTCGGAGAAGCGGCGATAAATCAGCGGCCGAATGAAATTGTCCACGCTCCCGACCACCACGATCCCCCAGACGATCAGCACCACACCTGCGACGGCCCGGTTCTGCATGATGAGGATCACGGCCGCCGGCCCCCACACCATGCCGCTGCCCACGACCGGCAGGATCGCCAGCGCCATCGTGACGACGCTCCAGAACAGGGCATTGGGGATGCCGGCAATTGCAAAGGCGATTCCCAGCAGCGCCCCCTGGATCGCGGCGACCACGCCGGTGCCGATCACCGTGGACACCGTCACATCCCTGAATCGCTTCCCGAGCTTTTCGGTGTTGGCGTTGGAAAACGGGATGTAGGGCCGGGCGTCGAGCCAGACGTCCCCCGGATGCTTCAGGACGTAGTACAGGCCGAAAAACGAAATCGTGAGGTTGAGGGACAGCCGGGTGGCCGTTCCCACCAAGCCGAACGCGCTGGCCCCGATTGCGGCCACGATGCGGCCGCCCGCCTCGGCGAGGCGGGGGCCCACCGGGATACCGCGAATCTGCAGGCTGGAGAACTGCTCGAGGATCGGGCTCCGCAGCACGTTTTGCGCCACCTGCTGTGCTTCATTGATGAGCAAACCGGTGAGCAAAAGGCCCGGGACGATGAGCAGCACCGCCCCAAGCAGGGTAACCACGAGCGACGCAAAACCACTGTGCACGCCACGCTTCACGAACCAGGTCTCGAGCGGCGCGAATAGCACGGCGAGCACCGGAATACCAATGATCCCCGTGGCGTACGGCCCCAGGGACCACAGCACCACCGCGCCCAGCGCGATAATGATGAACGCGGCGCGTTGATGCTTGGTATCGAGAAACGACAACCCTACTGGGCTCGCTCGACTCGCAATACGCGGCTCAGTGTCTTGCCTTCGAGTGTGATCGTGACGAGGTAGTCTCCGGTCGCAACGGGTGGCACGCCACCACCGAATCCGCCAAACCCTCCGCCGCCCGTAGGCCGTCCGAAGGCCTGGGCGACGAATCCCAGCGCGCCAAGGCCACCCCCCCCACCACCGCCACCTCCCGTTTGACCGGGTTTGCGCAGCAGGTTGCCGAGCGTTTGGAGGAAGCTCGCGTCGGGTGGCGCATCGCCTTCTCCGCCAGTCTCGCTTCCCGCCGCTGGTAATGATCCACCGCCCGGCGTTGGAGCGCGAGGGGTCGTCTCGCCGGGACGCTCGTTAAAGCGTCCTGCCACCGT
>DAIQBJ010000074.1:0-11364 GCA_036781225.1 Gemmatimonadales bacterium
GCCGCATTCCCCCTTTCTGGAGGAGGCCCAACAGATGAATGCGTCTACTACCAAAGCACTCAGCTTGGGGATCGTCGTGGCCCTCTGGGCCGTCATATCGCATTTCGGAAAGCTCCCCTTACAGCTGTGGCCCGTGATCGTCGGACTCGCCTGCTTCGTGGGCGCCGGCGGCGGGATGATGGGACTGCAGAAGTCGGCACTCAGTTCGGCGTCCGGCGTGGTCTGGGCGCTGCTGTACGTCGCCGTGGCCCGGGCGCTGGGCGGCAATGATCTGCTCGACGCGCTGGCAATGGGCGCCGTGATTTTCGGCATGGTGTTCCAGGCGCAGGTTCCCCTGCTGTCCTATACGGCTGGCGCGTTCCTCGGTGCGGCGACGGCCATCGGCGCCCTCGGGTCCCGGGTAGTCAACTTCAACGGTGGTGTCCGGGTGGTGATCGCGTTGGCGATCGGCTGCGCCCTCGGGATCGCCGCCGAGCGCATCGCGGAGATGCTGGGCCGGATGCGGGTGGTCCCGTCGATGTCGGCGCGTCACTAAGCCAACACAAAAACCAAACCCGGAGCCACGCGCTGCACTCCGGGTTGGCGAGGCCGGGCCAAGTGGCCGTCGACACTTGACCGCGACCTACTTCGTAGAGGGTCAACGTGCAGTACCTGCGTTGACCCTCTTTGGTTTCGAATGTAGGGCCGTTTGCGCGATGTCTTTGTCAGAAACACGTCCAGTGAACCACTCCCGATGTTGCCGCGGCATGGCTCAAGAGGGATTCTTCAGGCAATGAGTCTGCTCGATCGGATCCCCCGTTTCCGGGTGCGACGCGCCGCTGTCGTGGCGGTGCTGCTGGTGCTCACCTTCGGCGTCGCGGCGGTCCTCGGCGTTCAAGCCTACGGCGTCGCGCGCTATCACCGGGCGCAGGCGGATCGCGTGCTGCGCGATTATGCGAAGCTCGCCGCGGCGCGCGTGGCGCAGCGCAGCGCGATTGAGATCTACGAGGCGGTCATGCCGCGGCTCAAAGCAATCCAGCACGCGCACGAAATGTCGCCCGGCAAATTGCCGGCCCCGAGCGAGCTCCGCGTCGACGCGATGGAGGGTTCATTCTCACTGACTCCGTACGTCCGCTTCACATTCCAGATGGACTTGAAGGAGGGACGTCTCGAGACCGCGGGCGAGCTGCTGCCGGACGCCGTCCGTTCCTGGATCATCGATACGCTGCCGATCCACACGCGAGCGGTCTACGACACGTCGTGGCACATGGGCACGGTACTGGGCCAGCCGGGCGGCGAGCGGCGCTACGTCGCCTACACGGTGTTGCGCGACTCGAAGGGCGTGCTGCGCACCGCGCTCGGATTCGAAGCAAAGCCGGAAGCGCTGCGGCCGCTCGTGATTCAAGCGACGGAGAAGTTTCCGCTCCTGCCCCGGCCGCTCACCGGCGGGGTCCAGTACGATTCGATGGGGTCGATCATCATCAGCGACCGCTACGGCGTGGAGATCTATCGCTCCGCAGTCCAGTACACGTCGCCCTTCACCGCGCGCGATACCGTGGGCACGGACATGGGTGATCTCTACGCGCAGGCAACGTTGCGGGCGGCCGTCGCCGATAAGCTCATCATCGGTGGTCTTCCCAAGTCGCGCCTGCCGCTGATCCTCGGGCTCCTCGGCCTCACCGCGGCGTTGATCGGGACGGCCCTGTTGCAGTTGCGCCGCGAATCGCAGCTCGCGCGCCTGCGCACCGATTTCATTTCCGGCGTGTCCCACGAATTGCGCACCCCGCTCGCGCAGATCCGCATGTTCTCCGAGACCCTCGTGCTCGGGCGCGTGCGCACCGACGAGGAGCGGTTGCGTTCCCTCGCGATCATCGATCAGGAAGCGCGTCGCCTCACGCACCTGGTCGAGAACCTGCTGCACTTCTCGCGCTCGGAGCGGCAGACGGCGCACATCACGCCGGAGCCGACGGCGCTCGCGCCGCTGGTGCGCGAAGTGATCGACGCCTTCGCCCCGCTCGCGGCGGCGCGTGGCGCGAGACTGTCCACCGCCGTTCCGGAGGATCTCGTCGTCCCGGCCGATCCGGGCGCGGTGCGGCAAATGCTGCTCAACCTGCTCGACAACGCGGTGAAGTATGGTCCCGCGGGTCAGGAGATCCGCATCGGCGCGACGCGTGACCCCGGGGGCGGCGCGCGGCTGTGGGTGGACGACGGCGGGCCGGGCATCCCCCGCGCGGACCGGGAGCGCGTGTGGGACCGCTTCTGGCGGCTCGAGCGCGACCGCGGCTCGGCAGTCGCCGGGAGCGGCATCGGGCTCGCCGTGGTTCGTGAGCTCGCGGTGCTGCATCACGGCCGCGCCTGGATCGACGACTCGGGCACCGACACCGGCACACGCGTCGTCATCGAGCTGCCGGCATGAGCGGCGGACCGAGCGTCGCGAATACCAAGCGGATCCTGGTGATCGAGGACAACCCCGATCTCGCGTACGGATTGCGCAACAACCTGGAAATCGAGGGCTACGAGGTCGAGGTTGCGAAGGATGGGACGAAGGGCCTGTCGCGCGCTCGCGCGGCACGACCCGACCTCGTAGTTCTCGATCTGATGCTCCCGGGCATGGACGGCTTCCGGGTGCTGCGGGCGCTGCGTGACGACGGCATCGTGATGCCGGTGCTGATCCTGACGGCGCGGGGCGAGGAGGCCGACAAGGTCCGCGGCCTCCGGCTGGGCGCCGACGATTACGTCACGAAGCCGTTCGGGGTCCTGGAGCTGCTGGCGCGGATCGAAGCGCTGCTGCGTCGCGTCAACGCGCCCCGCAAAAACGGCGGTCCGCCGGCTCCCGCCTTCGACAAGTTCGGCGCGATCGAAGTCCTGACGCCTTCGCGCACCGTGCTGCGCGACGGCGCGCCCGTCTCGCTCACGCCCAAGGAGTATGATTTGCTCATCGCGCTGCTGCTGCGCGATGGCGCCGTGATCACGCGTGCCGAATTGCTGATCGAAGTGTGGGGCTATAGTGCCGAGGTCATGAGCCGCACCGTCGACACCCACGTCGCCGAGCTGCGGCGCAAGCTTGAGCGCGACCCGGCGAATCCCAAGCACATCCTGACCGTCCGGAAGACCGGCTACCGCCTCGCGCGGTAGCTACCGCCGCGTCGCGGCGGAGTCGAACGCCAGCCGGATCTCCTGCACCGGCGCGAGGCGCGCGTCGGTCAGATTGGTGACGAGCGCGATCACCACGCGCGAATCGCGGTCGACGCCGAATGCGGTTGTTCCTCCGACCGAGCCACCGCCATGGTACGCGTAGCGGTGGCCCAGCGTGTCCGTCGCGATGAACCAGCCAATGCCGTACGGGGTCGCCGCGCCGGAGGTGGTATGCTGCGGCGTGAGCAGGAGCTCGAGCGTCGCGGCCTTGAGATACCCGGGCGAGAGATGGGCCGAGCCGAATTTCACGAGATCCTCGGCGGTGGAGAGGAAGCCGCCACCGGCCCATTTGTAACTGTTATCGACCGCCGGGGAAAGCACGAACTGGCCGGAGTCGGTGCGGTCGTAAAAGCGCGTGCGGTTGGGGATCAGGCTGTCGTTCTTGTCCGGCGCGGTGTGCGTCATGCCCAGCGGTTTGAACACATGCCGGCTCATGTACGTCAGGAATTGTTCACCCGATGCGCCTTCGACGACCGCGCCGATGAGATTGAACCCGTAGCTCGAGTATGAGAAGCGCGTGCCGGGTGGTGCGACCAATGAGTCGTCCTTGAAGATGGCCAATCCTGCCGTGACGCTCGCGAAATGCTGATTGAGCGTGAACTCATTTCCCTTGTAGTGACGTATCCCGGCCAGATGACCGCCCAGCAGCCGGGTGGTGATGGGCGCGCCTTTATCGGGAAACGTCGGCACGTAGCGTTGCACCGGCGCATCGAGGTCGAGCTTCCCCGCTTCGTAGAGTTGCGCGACGGCGTCCGCGGTCAGGGGCTTCGAGACGCTGCCGATGCGAAATTGCGTCGCCGGCGTGGCGGGACGCTTCGCTTCGACATCCGCGTAGCCGAAGGCTTCCGACCACACGAGCTTTCCGTCCACCGCGACCGCCAACGCGAATCCGGGGATGTTGGGGGCGAGCTTCTCGCAGGCGATGGCGTGCGCTCTCTCAGCCACCGCCACCCAGCGCTGATCGACTGAGGGCAGCTTCGCGGCCTGGGAAACGCAGGTTGCCTGCACAAGCGCGATGAGCGGCAGCACGCTTTGACTCCGTTCGAGGAACGGATAAGATACCCGCCCATGTCGGACTCTCGCACGTCGGAGCTTCGTGGAAAAGCCGAGGTCTTGCGACGACTCCATGTCGAGGGCCCGATGCTCGTGCTGCCCAACGCGTGGGACGCGGGCAGCGCGCGGCTCTTTGTCGAAGCGGGCTTCAAGGCGCTCGCCACAACGAGTGCGGGGATCGCCTTCAGCCTGGGATACCCGGACGGCGAGCGGATCAGTCGAGACGAGATGCTGGCCGCCGTCTCACGCATCACCCGCCGGATCGATGTCCCCATCACCGCCGACATGGAGGCCGGCTACGGCATCCCGCCGAAGGCGGTCGCGGAGACTGTGCGTCGTGTCATCGATGCCGGAGCCGTTGGCATGAATCTGGAAGATCGCATGGAAGGAAAACGCTTGATCGACTTTCCGCTCGCGGTCGAACGCGTCGGCGCCGCCCGTGCCGCCGCCGATGCGGCGGGGGGGGGCATTCCGTTCGTGCTGAATGCGCGCACCGACGCCTTCGAAGCCTCGGAGCTCCGGCCCGAGCAGCGCCTGGAAGAAGCGGTGCGGCGCGGCAACGCGTTCCGCGCAG
This sequence comes from Gemmatimonadales bacterium, assembly GCA_036781225.1. Classification (GTDB taxonomy): domain Bacteria; phylum Gemmatimonadota; class Gemmatimonadetes; order Gemmatimonadales; family GWC2-71-9; genus 20CM-2-65-7. The sequence goes on from DAIQBJ010000074.1 coordinate 4,802, forward strand.
CCGGAGCCGATTCGGTGTTCGTGCCGTTCGTCGGCGATCACGGAACGATCGAGCAGCTCGTCCAGCTGATCCGCGCGCCCCTCAACATCCTCGGCACGCCGAATGCGCCGTCGCTCAAGGAAATGGCCGCGCTCGGCGTACGCCGCGTGACCTTCGGCTCGGCGCCCATGCGGGCGACGCTCGGTCTGATCCGGAGAATGGCGCGAGAGTGGAAGGAGAAGGGCACCTACGGAACGCTGGAAGCGTACGGCATTCCGTTCGCCGACCTGCAGAAGCTGTTCGGCTAACGACCCCTAGTTCAACTCGACGTGCAGGTGATCCGCAGTGCCGACGTGGCGTCGCGTGTCGAATCCCATCAGCCAGAAGTAGAGCTGCACGCCGCGGTTCTTGATCATTCCTCGCCCGGTGGTCCGCAGATCGACGGCGTGAATCCAGCCGTCGGCCTGACGATAGTGACGCGTGCGACTGTTCGCGGGCAGCCCCATGCGCGTGTAATCGTCCGGCTGCCGTCCCGTGTCGGTGATCAGCATGTCGCGATCGACCAGAATCAGCGTGGACAGCGCGAGACGCAGCAAGGGATGGACCGCGCGGTAGTACGCCCGCACCGGCGCCGATTTGGCGTTCACACTCGCCACGTAGAGTAAGGAGTAGCCGCAGTAGAACACCACGAGCGGCAGCGCCACCCATTTGGCGAGCGGGATAATCAGAGCTCGCCCACCCTTCCCTCCTTTCTTTGTGAACTTGCGCGCGAGCCAGACGGCATAAACGGTGACGACGGCCGCGGAGAGAAACGCCGCGACGAGCAACGCCAGCCACACCGACGTCTCGCCATGCTGGTAGATGAACACGGAGCCGCGCACGAGCACCGCGAATGGCAGCGCGATGATCAGCGCGATCTTGAGCAGCGTGCTCAGGACAACGCCTGCGAGCGCGCGCCATTCGGCCGCGTTCGACGGCGTCGCCTGCCGCAACTTCTGGCGCCATTTGCGCTTCCACTCGCGCTGCGCTTCGCGCTTCAAGCGCTCGAGCTTTACTGCGATCGCGTCCATAGCGTCCAATCTACGAACCCTGGCTGTGCAAAGAGTCACGCACATCACGTCCTCCATGGCATCCCCCCCAATGGAGCCAGGACGTGAGAGCCCTCGCAATCACACTCATGGCCACAACGCTGGTCGGTTGCAATGAGCGGCGTGCCGGAAATCGCGGTACGCATCCGTCATCCGATTCGAGCGTGGCTGTACAGCAGTTCCAGGCACGCAGCTCGGAGAGCGGCACCAGGAGAATCGGGTACGACGCCGCGGGCAGACCCGCCCCGGAACGGCTCGAAGGCATCGTCGTGACGGCGAACGAGTGGAGTCCCGTGGTGCCCGCCGACGCAGCGTCGAGCATGATCATCCGAACCGCGACGGCCACCGTCGAGGTCGACTCGTTGGAGCGGGCGGTTGTCCAAGTGAAGGAACTGGCTGCCCGTGTTGGAGGCTACGTTGCGAACTCGGAGATCGAAGTCGGGAAGAGCCGCCAACGTCAGGGAGACATCGAGATGAAGGTCCCGGCTACACGCTTTGAAGAGACTCTCTCGGGCCTCACCCCGATCGGCAGACTCGAGTCGGTCAACGTGGAGGCTCAAGACGTGGGTGAGGAGTTCGTCGACGTGACCGCCCGCATGGACAACGCCAAGCGGCTCGAGCAGCGCCTGATCGATTTGCTCGCCACCCGAACCGGCAAGCTCAAGGACGTGTTGGACGTCGAGCAGTCGTTGGCCCGCGTGCGCGAGGAGATCGAGCGGCATGAGGGGCGGATCCGCTACCTGAAAGCTCACACCGCGATGAGCACGTTGAGCGTCACCGTCCACGAGCCGTTCCCGGTCGTCGGCACCGCCGGCAAGAGCGTCATGGGCGAAGCGTTTACGCAGGCGTGGCGCAATTTCGTCGTGCTCTTGGCGTTTGCCGTGCAATCGCTCGGTGTCGTTATCCCGGTAGCGGTCGTGGCAATCGCGGGCTGGATGCTGACCAAGCGCGTGCGGCTCGCGAAACAGCGCGCTGCCTAGCCGGTTGCCAGTAGCCGATATTCAGGCGAGGCTTTAGTGGATCCTCGAGGAGGAAGCCATGGCCGACTCTATCCGGAAGATCGACTACTACTACGTCACCGCGTCCGACAAGCCTGGGGAAGGCGCGCGCATCTTGGGTGCGCTGCGTGACGCCGGCGTGAACCTGTTGGCGGTCCACGCCTTCCCGAGCGCGCGCAAATCCCAGATCGACCTGGTGCCTTCCGATGCGGTGGCGTTTCTCGCCGCCGCCAAAAACGCCGGTCTGAAGCTGTCGAAGCCCAAGACGATGTTCCTGATCGAGGGAGACGACCGCGTCGGCGCGCTCGCGCCCGCGCTGTCGCGGCTCGGCGCCGCCGGCATCAATGTCACGGCACTGAGCGCAGTCCGGACGGGTGGTGGCCGGTACGGAGCCCTGTTGTGGGTTGAGGCCAAGGACGTACGGAAGGCGGCGGAAACTCTCGGCGTCTGACGGCATACAATAGGCGACCCTAACTGAAGAGGACCAGACTATGGCGTCACGCGCGGAGCGCTACAAGAAGGCGGCGGTAAAGGCCGCGATGAAGGCGCGGATGTGGGCGCTGGCCGCCGCTCGCGAAGCGGACCGGCTGCTGGCGGAAGCGCGCAAACGCGTCGAGTCGGAGGAGCGCCGCAGGCGCGTCAAGGCCGCGCTGCGGCGGACCGGGAAAGTGTTGCGGGCGGCGGGACGCGCGGCGATCGTCGCGGGCGTCGCGGCCGGGATCGCCGCCGCGCGGGCGGAGGGTCGCGCCCGCAAAGCCAAGCGTTCGAGGAGCTAGGGTTCCGCTCCGGCCAGCTTGAGCAGCCGCTTCCACTGCGGCGCCGTCACAGGACTCACCGACAACCGTCCCTGCCGCACAATCGGGAGATCCGCGAACGCCTTGTCCGTCTTGATCTGGGCGAGCGTCACGGATTGCGGCAGACGGCGGTGCGCTCTCAGATCGATGACCGTAAGACTCGGGTCGTTCTCCTTCGGATCGGCGTACGGTGCGGACACGACCGTCGCCCATCCGATGACGGCCTTCTCCTCCCCCGTGTGATACACGAGCACCTGATCACCGGGGTGCATTGCTCGCAGGTTTTTCAGCGCGACCGGATTCTGCACGCCGTCCCAGACGGCGGTCTTCTCGCGCTCGAGATCGTCGTAGCTGTACGTGCTGGGCTCCGTTTTGACTAGCCAGTAGTTAGGCATGGCTCCCCCACTCCTGAACTGTGTCCGCCAGCTCGTTCATGATATCAGACTCGGTCTTGCCCGTGCGCTTGGGGACTTGGAACGAGTGGTCGCCTTCCTCGATGAGATGCAGCGTCGCTCGATCGCCCAGGCCTTTCACGACTTGCTGCAGTAGATCGAGTTGCGCAAACTCGTCGCGCGTCCCCTGCAGAAATAACATCGGCACGTCAACAGACGTTAAATGCTCGGCGCGGCTCGTGCCCGGCTTCCCCGGCGCGTGCAACGGAAAGCCAAGAAAAACGAGGCCGCGGACGCCCGGTAGCGGCTCATGAGCCTGTGCCTGCGATGTCATTCGCCCGCCGAACGACTTCCCACCGGCGATGAGCGGTAACCCGGGCGCGGCGTGCGCCGCTGCCGCAACGGCCTTCCGCACGGCAGCCTCCGCCACTCCTGGAGAATCGGGGCGGCTCTTTCCGGCCAGCATATACGGAAACTCGTAACGGTAGGTCGCGATCCCCCGCCCCGCGAAGGCGTCTGCTGCCTGCGCGAGAAAATAGTGTCGCATCCCCGCGCCGGCCCCATGCGCGAGCACGAACAGCAGGCGGGCATCGTGCGGCCGAACGAGCAGTGCGTCGTCAGTCTTGGCCAATGAGCTTGTTGAGCCGCTCGAGCACGCCCATGAGCTTGGGCTTTGTCTCGAGCACTTTGACGACCGGATCGTGGCCAAGCTTCTGCATGCGCTTCAGCGCATTCGCGATCGTCCAGTTGCTGTTGTGAAGCCTGCCGTTGACCTCGTCCCACTCGATCGGCATCGAGACCGGCGCACCAGGGCTCGGCCGCACACTGTAGGCCGCGACCATCAACTGCCCGGCGCGGTTCTGAAACGCGTCGACATAGACCTTGCCTTCGCGCTTGCTGATGGTGCGCTGCGTCGTGGCGATGTCGGGATGCCGGTCGGTCACGAGCCGCGCGAACAGCATCGCGAACTGCAGGCACTGCTGGTAGGTCATCTGCCGGCCCAGCGGCAGCATGATGTGCAGCCCCGACTTCCCCGTCGTCTTGATGAAGGCCGGCATCTCGACGTCTGCACAGACCGTCCGCATCGTCTTCGCGAGGGTGACGACGTGCTCGAACGGCGCGTCCTTCGGATCGAGATCGATCAGGCACCAGTCGGGCTTGGTGAGATCGTCGATCCGGCTCATCCACATGTGCAGCGGGATCGTCCCGAGGTTCACGAGATAGACCAGCGACTCGACGTCGTTGCATACGAAGTACGAGATGTCGCGCTGGGTGTCCTCGCTCCAAATCGGAATCGTCTGGATCCAGTCCGGCACGAACCCGGGCGCGTCTTTCTGATAGAACGACTTGCCGTCGATGCCGTCGGGGTAGCGCGTCAACACGACGGGCCGGTCTTTGATGTACGGCAACAACCACGGTGCCATGGACCGGTAATACTCGATCAGGTCACCCTTGGTGTACTTCTCGACGGGCCAGAAGACCTTGTCGAGGTTGGAGAACTTGACCTCTCGGGGACTGGGGGCCCGCGGCTCGCGCTTGGGGATTGGTTCTCCGAGACCCGAGTCCCGAGCCCCGAGTCCCGGCATCATCACATCCTCAGGTCTCTTGTCATCCCGAAAGCGCAAGAAGACGGATTGGCGGAGCAGCCCGTCCTTCGTGATCTCTTTGTAGCGCACATCGCACACGAGCGTCGGCTCGACCCAGAGATGATCCGGACCCTTCGGAAGAGCGCCATGCTCCGGCGGCTCGCAGGCCGGCGTCTTGCGGACGAGCCCCTGGAGGGTCGCGCTGATCTCGTCCAGCTGCTCCCCGCTGAATCCTGAACCCGCTCGACCGCAATAAATCAGCTTGCCGTCCTGGTAGGCGCCGACGTGCAGCGACCCGAAGCCGCCGCGCGCACCCTTGGGTTTTGTGAAACCGACCACGACAAAGTCGTCGATCTTGTCGGCGCGAATCTTCAGCCAATCGCCGGACCGGCCGTTGCGATACGGGCTGTCCGCCTTCTTCGCCATGATCCCCTCGAGTCCCAGCTTCACCACCTGCTCGTACAACGCCTCGCCGTTCTTCTCGAAGTGCTCGGAGTAGCGTAGCGGGCCGGTCTGCGGCAGGATCTTCTGGAGAATCTCTTTGCGCTTGACGAGCGGCAGCTTGCGCAGGTCGTAGCCCGCGAACGCGAGGAGATCGAACACGTACAGCGTCGCGGGCGACTCGATTGCGGCGCGCTTGGCCTCGCGCGCGCCGAGCCTGGCACGCGCCTGGAGCAAATTGAAGTTCGGCCTCCCCGCCTCGTTGAGGGCGACCAGCTCGCCGTCGAGGATCACGCCGTCGAACGGAATCGCCTTGACCGCCCGCGCGATCTCCGGAAATGACTCCGTGTACTCGAGGCCTTTGCGCGAGTACAGCATCGGCTCACCGTCCTCACACGCCGCGCGCATGCGGTAGCCGTCGAGCTTTACTTCGAACACCCACCCGTCCCTGGTGAACGGCACCTCACGGGTCTCCGCCAGCATCAGCTCGGTGTCTTCGACCCGCAGCGCGCGCTTGGGCGCACCCAGCTTCTCGAGCTCCTTTTTGATCGGCTCGGCGCGCGCTTTGGCGTTGCGCAGCTCGTCATTGGTCAGTCCGGAGAACACTGACTCGTTCGTGTACGGCTCGGTCGAGACGTACTCGTCGCGCTCCTTGATCAGCAGCCATTCCTTTTCGGTCTTCTTGAGCTTGATGAGCGTCCAGCGACCGTGAAGCTTGTAGCCCTTCAGGTTGAACAGCAGTTTGCCCTTTTCCAGCCCTTCGTGGGGATCTTCGAGCGGCTCCCAGATTCCCCGATCCCACACGATGACCGTGCCGGCGCCGTAGTTGCCCTCGGGGATGATTCCCTCGAAGTCACCGTATTCGAGCGGATGGTCTTCGACTTTGACGGCAAGCCGCTTGTCGGCGGGATTGGCGGACGGACCCTTGGGCACTGCCCACGACCTGAGGACGCCATCCATTTCGAGGCGGAGATCCCAGTGGAGCCGCGTGGCGTCGTGCATATGCACGATCAGCAGGCCGCCCGGTTTGGGCGCCGGCCTGGGGGCCAACCCTCCGGGCTCGGGAGTCTGGTCGAAGGCGCGCTTCGCACGGTAGGTACTGAGCGCGTCACCACCTGGTTTCTTCTTCCCGTTGCCTTCCGGGCCGCGGGTCTTCCGACGGGTAGGCATCAGCGCGTATCATACCTCGATATGGCCGCCCATTCCATCGGTTCCGCCACGGTCTCGTTCGGCCTCGTGTCCGTGCCCGTGCAGCTGTACGCTGCCGGCGAGTCGAAGGCCGCGA
>DAIQBJ010000075.1:0-11336 GCA_036781225.1 Gemmatimonadales bacterium
CGAACGGGATCACGCGCATCACGATCATGAACGACGAGCGCTGCCGCAGGATGTTGACGCGGAACCGCCCGATGCCCGGCATGCCCCAGGAGCAATCGTAGTCCCGCAGCTTGTCGAGGCGGCCGCGGTCGTCGTCGTTGGCAATGAGCTGCTTCGCGATGGCCTTGGTTTGCTCGGGCGTGAGGCGCTGCTTGGTGAGGGGAACCAGCCGCCCATTGATGCGCGCCCGAAAGACGTCGCCGGCCTTGATGTGCAGGTCGGACGCCCCCCGGTCCACGGCGGCCTTGATGATCTTTTCCATTCAGTACCCGGCTTCCAGGTCGACGACGTTCGTGAGGGGCGCACCTGCAAGATAGCGTTTGATGTTGTCCACGATCAAAGCCGTCTCCCGCTCCCAGAAGCGGCTGGTGACCGCGCTCACATGCGGGCTCATCAGGACGCGCGGATGCTGCCAGAAGGCGTGCCCGGCCGGCAGCGGCTCGGTTGCGAAGACATCCAGCGCGGCCCCCCGCAGGCGGCCGGAATCGAGCAGCGCCAGTAGCGCCGGTTCGTCGAGCAGCGAGCCGCGCGACACGTTGATCACGAGCGCGCCTGGCGGCAGGCGCTCCAGCACCTGGCGATTGACGGCGCCGGCCGTCTCCGCGGTGTGCGGGGCCGCGATCACGAGGCAATCGCTTTCCGCTGCGAGTCGCGGCAGGTCGTTCAGGCCGCCAACCCAGCGGATGCCGGCGGGACCGCCGCGGCGCGGGTTGCGGCGCACGCCTGCCACCGGCATCGCGAGACCCAGCGCGCGTCGCGCGATGGCGCTGCCGATCCCGCCGAGGCCGAAAATGCCGAGACGCACATCCCTCAGCTCGGGGAGCGTTTCGGCATGATCGGCGAATTCTTCCTTGGCCCAGCGCCCCTCGCGCTGCGCGGCCGCCATGCGGTCCAGCCCGCGCGCAAAGTACGCTACGCCCGCGATCACCCAATCCGCCATCGGCTCGGCGTGCACACCCGCGGAGTTCGTCAGTAGGATGCCGCTGCCGCGGAGCTGCGCGATACTCGAGCCGATGCCGGCGGTGCCGCTGTGCACCCACCGCAGCGTTCCCTTGCCGGCCGTCGCGACGCCCGCCGCGATCCCGTACCCGATGTAGATCTCGGCGCCCTGCGCAGCAGCGATCGCCTCAGGCGATCCGCTCCCCGACGCGCCGTCTCCGTCAGAGGAGGCGGGAGTGCGGATTTCGACCAGGTCCCACTGCGTTCCCAGCGCCGCACCGATTTCACTCACGCGGGCGGCCGGGATGCGCCAGGACGCGCGCGGCGAAGCCAGATCCACAACCAGGCGCCGCGCCGTCACTCCCCCGTGGACACGGTGCGGACGTGGTTGTGATGCAACAAGGTCACGACCGCCTGATCGTAGAGGCGCTTCGATCCGCGTAACTCCAGCTCGATCACCAGATCGACGTTCTCCTGCCGGTTCGAGATGGTCAAGATCTCGAGTCCTGTCCGGCGCACCAGCGTTTCCAGGTCCTCGAGCACGGTCGGTCCGGAGCGCGCGTGAATGGTGATCGTCGACCGCATGGAGTGAGCTTGCAGGATCTTCTCGGCACGGCCCAGGCCGGCGAGCACCACGAGCACGGCGACGGTGGTGCCGACGCCCTCGAGGTAGTAGCCGCTGCCGAGCGCGATGCCGATCGCGGCGACAACCCAGATCGTGGCGGCGCTGGTCAGTCCCACCACGGCGCCACGCGCATGCAAAATGGTCCCCGCGCCGATGAAACCGACGCCGGTCACGATCTGGGCGGCCACGCGGGTCGTATCCGTGCCGACGGGAATCGCGCCGGTGCTGCCGGTCAGCATGGCGAGCGACAGGTGCGTGTAGAGAACCGACCCAATGCAGATGAGGATGTTGGTCCGCAGGCCGGCGGGCTTGCCGCCCAGCTCGCGCTCCAGCCCGATCGCGCCGCCCAGGAGCGTCGCCAGGCCGATTTGCAGCATGAGATCGAGACGGAAGATCTCAATCACCCGGCTCGCCATCATCAGTCCTCTCCCGCTTTCAAGAACCCCATCCGATCGCGCACGTCGGCGATGGTGCGGCGCGCGAGTTTGCGCGCCTTGTCCGCGCCCGCGCGCAGCCGCGCCATCACGCCGGCGGGGTCGCTTTTCAACGTCACCGCCCGCTCCCGCATCGGGGCGAGGGTAGCGATCATGTGGTCGGCGAGCTTGCGCTTACAGTCGATGCAGCCCCACCCCGCGTTGCGGCATTTGTCCGCGACCTCCTCGACCGTTGCCGGCGGTGAGAAGCCCTGGTGCAGCGTGTAGATGTTGCAGAGCTCGGGCGTGCCGGGATCCTTCCGTGTCACGCGCGCGGGGTCGGTGGCGGCGGGCCGCAGTTTCTCCCAAATCGCCTCCGGCGACTCGAACAGGCCGATGGTGTTGCCCAGGCTCTTGGACATCTTGGCCTTGCCGTCGAGTCCCAGGACCCGCTTGGTCTTGGTGAGCAGCGGCTGAGGCTCGGGGAAGTAACCGGGGCCGTAGCGCGCGTTCCAGCGGCGCGCGATTTCCCGCATCAGCTCCAGGTGTTGCACCTGATCCTCTCCCACCGGGACCAGGCTAGCTTTATAGAGCAACACGTCCGCCGCCTGCAGGACGGGATAGGCCAGCAGTCCCGCAAGGATGCTCTCCTGGCGCTGCGCTTTGTCTTTGAATTGCGTCTGGCGTTCGAGCTCACCCAGTGGCGTCACCGATGTGAGCAGCCAGTTGAGCTCGGTGTGCTCGGCGACGTGCGACTGGACGAACACGATGCATTTGTCGGGATCGAGACCGGCGGCGTAGAGGCTCACCGCCATATCGAGCGTCAGCGAGGACAGGCTCGTGGGGTCGTAGTCCTGCGTGATCGCGTGCAGGTCGACGACGCAAAACAGTGAGTCATACTGGGTCTGCAGCCGGACCCAGTTCTGCACCGCGCCGAGGTAGTTGCCGATGTGGAGTTCGCCGGAGGGCTGGATGCCGCTAAGAATGCGTGTCATGGGCGTTGCAAGGTGCGAGATTACAACGACTTAGTCAAGATCGCGACGAGCGCGGCAGCGCGCGCCGCCGATTATCTTCGCACGGCCGTCCGGCCCGCGTGGCAGGCGTGGACCGAAAAGGCCCAGCACGATTTCGTCACGGATATCGATCGCGGCTCCGAGCAATTGATCGCCGAGGCGCTGCAGCGCGCGGTCCCGGGATCGCTGGTTGTCGGTGAGGAATTGACACCGGCGCTCGTCGCGCGGGGCGACGTCGTGTGGATCGTCGATCCGCTGGATGGCACGACGAATTTTCTACACGGGTTTCCGAACTATGCTGTTTCAATAGGGTGCGTGGTGCGTGGCACGTTGGGCGTGGGCGTCATTCACGATGTGACGCGTGACATCGTCTATCGTGCCTGGTTGGGGGGCGGAGCGTGGCGCGGCGACGAGAAGATGTCGGTCTCGCCGGTCAACGATCCACGGCGCGCGCTGATCGCCACGGGGTTTCCGTTTCGCCAGCTGGGTGGGCTCGAGAAGTACTTACGCCAGTTTGCTGCCGTCACCCGCAACACGAGCGGCATTCGCCGGGCCGGATCCGCCGCGCTCGACCTGGCGCACGTCGCCGCGGGCAACTTCGAGGCCTTCTGGGAGCAGGGCCTTGCGGCCTGGGATCTCGCGGCCGGCGTCGTGCTGATCCGCGAAGCGGGCGGCCGGATTACGCGCCCGGATGGAAACGACGACATCCTGGATCAGGGGGGTGGCGAGGTGGTGGGAGGCAACCCGGCGATGCACGAATGGCTGCTGAACCTGCTGAGAGACCTGTGATGATGCGGCGTGTTAAGGAGCGCTCGTGACAACACCTCTCGTCGAGTGTGTGCCGAACTTTTCCGAGGGCCGAGATCAGGCCACGATCGATGCGCTGCAAGCGGCGATCAGCGCGGTTCCCGGCGTTCAGCTGCTCGACGTCCAGAATGACGCGTCGCACAACCGGTCGGTCTTCACGTTCGTCGCACCGCCCGACGCGGCGGTCGAAGCAGCGCTGGCAGCGATGCGGGTGGCGACCCAGCGGATCGACCTCACCAAACACAGTGGTGAGCACCCCCGCATGGGCGCGACGGACGTCGTCCCCTTCGTGCCGGTCTCCGGCGTCACGATGGAGGACTGCGTCGCGTTGGCCCGCCGGCTGGGGGAGGCGGCGGCGAAAGACCTCGACATCCCGGTGTTTCTCTACGCGCGGGCGGCCGCACGTCCCGACCGCGTGCTGCTCCCCGATGTCCGCAAAGGCGAATTCGAGGGCATGCGGGGGCGCGAGCTGGATCCCGACTTTGGACCGAAGCGCGTGCATCCCACCGCCGGCGCGACGGCGATCGGCGCGCGCCCGTTCCTCGTCGCGTTCAACGTGTATCTCGATACGCAAGATGTCACGATTGCCAAGGACATTGCGAAGCAGATTCGGACCTCGAGTGGCGGGTTACCCGGCGTGCAGGCGAGCGGCTTCATCGTGGACGGTCTCGCCCAGGTCTCGATGAATCTCCTGGACATCGACATCACCTCGCCCGCGGTGGTGCTCAATGCGATCAAGGTCCGGGCGGAGAAGCTCGGCGTCGCGGTGCAAAAGAGCGAGATCGTGGGTCTCATTCCCGAGCGCGCGATCGTGGGGGCGGCCGAAGCGGCGCTGCGCGTATCCGATGCCGCCAGTCACATCCTGGAAGCGAAGATCCGCGCTGCGGCGCGTACGCCTGGCGCATCCCCTCCCCCTCCCGCTTCCCCTCCCCCTCCCTCTTCACGCGACGCCGCGCCCACACTGAACGGCTGGATCGATGAGCTGGCGGGCGCGGCTCCGACGCCCGGAGGCGGGAGCGCTGCGGCGCTCGCCGGCACACTCGCGGCGGCCCTCGTGGCGATGGTCGCGCGACTCACGATTGGGCGTAAAGCGTACGCGGCAGTCGAGGCACGGGCCCGCGAAATCCTCGCCGAGGCCGAGCAGCTCCGCGCTGAGCTCCGGCGACTGGTCGATGAGGATGCGGCAGCGTACGAGGGCGTCAGCGCGGCTTACAAGATCCCGAAGAGCGATTCCCGGCGCGCCCGGGCGATCGACGACGCGCTGCTGGCCGCCTCGCGCCCGCCCGCGGAGGTTGTCAAGCTCGCCCGCCGCATCCTCGCTCTGGCCCAAACCATCGAGCATATCGGCAACCAGAACGCCGCGAGCGACGCGCGCGTCGCGGGAATGCTGGCACGAACGGCGATCGATGGGGCAACGGAGAACGTCAACGTGAATCTGGCCGGGATGTCGGATCCGGCGAGGGCAAAGCAGTCAGGGATGGGCTGACCTCACTCGGACGTCAGGATGCGAGGTGGGTCACCGTTATCCCCGATCGCGACCGTGTGCTCGAAGTGGGCCGACAACGATCCGTCCTGCGTGACCACGGTCCACTTGTCCTCCAGCGTCCGGATCGCCGAGCCGCCCACGTTGATCATCGGCTCGATCGCGATGGTCATGCCGGCCACCAGGCGCGGCCCCCGCTTGGGTTTGCCGTAGTTCGGGACCTGCGGCTCCTCGTGAAACGACGCGCCGATGCCGTGCCCCACCAGCTCCCGTACCACGGAATAGCCCGCATCTTCCGCGACGTCCTGCACGGCGTGCCCGATGTCGCCGACGTGATTGCCGGCCCGCGCCTGCGCCACTCCGGCGGCGAGCGCTTGCTGTGTCACCTCGAGCAGCCGCGCCGCCTCGGGCTTGATGTCGCCCACGGGAAAGGTGGCGGCCGAATCGGCGTGCAGTCCCTCGAGCCAGACGCCCACGTCGATACTCACGATGTCGCCGTCGTGCAGCACGCGCTTGTGCGACGGAATACCGTGCACGATTTCCTGATTGATCGACGTGCACAGCGTGGCCGGGAAGTCGTACAGGCCCTTGAACGACGGCTGCGCGCCCGGATGGCTGCGGATGAACGACTCGGCGAGCCGGTCCAGCTCCTCCGTCGTGATGTCGGGTCGAACGTGCTGCCCCACGAGCGCGAGCGTCTGGGCGACGATCCGGCCCGCGGCCGCCATCGTCTCGATCTCGCGCGGCGACTTGATGGTGATCATCGACCGATGATCCGCTTGATCGCCCCGCTGATCTGATCGACCGACCCGGTGCCGGGGACCCGATGCACGATGCCCCGCTGGGCGTAGTGCGCGATGAGCGGAGCGGTGTCGCGTTGATAGACCTGCAGGCGCGTCTTGATCGCGTCGGGAGTATCGTCGGGGCGGCCTTCGACCTGGGCGCGCTGGCTCATGCGCCGGACGAGCTCGTCTTCGGTCACATCGAGCAGCAGGATATGGTTAAGCCGCTGGCTGCGCTGCGCCAGCGTCCGGTCCACGAGCTCGGCCTGCGCGGCGGTGCGGGGGAAACCGTCGAGGATGGCGCCCTCTTTCGCTTCCGAACGATCCAGCTCGTCTTTGATCATGCCGAGCACCACGCTGTCGGGCACCAGCTTGCCTTCGTCGTAGTACTTCTGCACCTCGAGCCCGAGTGGCGTGCCGTCGCGCATCGCGCCGCGGATGAGGTCGCCGGTGGTGATCTTGGGCAGCCCCAGTCGCTCGGCGAGGATTTTCCCTTGTGTCCCCTTTCCCGAGCCCGGCGCCCCCAGGATGAGTATGAACACTTACAGTGCAGGCCCTAGCGCCGGAAGCGAACCCGCGAGGTGCCGCCGCCGGGGCCGCCACCCTTCATGAAGCCGTCGTATTGCCGCAGCAGGAGATGCTGCTGTACCTGCTGCACCGTATCGAGCGCGACACCCACGACGATGAGCAGCGCGGTGCCGCCGAACCCGAACGGCATGTTGAGCGTGTTGGAGATAACCATGGGCAACAGCGCCACGAACGTCAGGAAAACCGCGCCCGGCAGGGTGATGCGCGTGAGCACCTCGTCGATGTAATCCGCGGTCGCCGCGCCCGGCTTCACGCCGGGGATGAACGCACCCTGCTTCTTCAGGTTCTCCGCGAGATCCACCGGATTGAAGATGATCGACGTGTAGAAGTACGCAAAGAACACGATCAGCACGGCGTTCGCCACGATGTACCACACCGACGTCGTGTTGAAGACCTCGGCGAACGACTTGAGCAACGGAATGCCGCTGAACGTGGCGACCGTACCCGGTACGATGATCAACGACTGGGCAAAGATGATCGGCATCACGCCCGCGCTGTTGATGCGCAGCGGGATGAACGTCTTCTGCCCTTCCCGGATGCGACCGCGGCCCATCACTTTGCGCGGGATCTGCACGGGAATGCGCCGCGCCGCGACCGTGATGGCCACCGTTCCCGCCACCACGAGCGCCATCATGATGAGCACGATGAGCAGGATCGGGAAGCTGAGCGTGCCCGTCTTGAGCGCCTCGATGGTATTGAACGTCTCGGGCAGAATCCGCTCGATGATCGAGAAGAAGATCAGGAGGCTCATGCCGTTGCCGATGCCGCGCTCGGTGATCTGCTCACCGAGCCACATCACGAAGATGCCGCCCGTCGTGAGCGTGAGCACCGTCGTCATGCGGAACGCGAAGCCCGGATGGGCGACCGCGTTGGCGAGGGACTCCGTGAAGAGGGCGAAGCCATACGCCTGGAAGACGCACAGCACGACCGTGAGATACCGTGTCCACTGCGTCAGCTTTTTCTTCCCCTCTTCGTCGCGCTGCATCTTCTCGATGACCGGGAACACCGGTCCCGCCAGCTGGAAGACGATGCTGGCCGAGATGTAGGGCATGATGCCGAGCGCAAAGACGGTCGCCCGGCGCAGCGCGCCGCCCGAGAAAATGTCGTACAGGCCGAACAGCGTGCCCGATCCGCGCGTACTCATGAAGTCGGCGAGGGCATCGACGTTGACGCCCGGTGTCGCGATGTGCGCCCCAATCCGGTAGATGACGAGGCACAGCAGGGTGAACAGGAGCTTTTCTTTGAGCTCCGGAACCTTGAACAGATTGGGAATCGGATTGCTCACGCGATCGTTCCGCCCGCCTGCTCGATCTTGGTTTTTGCGCTCGCCGACACGGCGACGCCCTTCACAACGAACTTCCGCCCCTGGACCTCGCCGGTGCCGAGCAGCTTGATCGGGTGATCGGGACGCCGCACGAGCCCGGCGCCGAACAGCGTCTCGGGCGTCACCTCGACGCCCTCCGCCAGCAGGACCAGGTGGCGAACGTTGACGACCTGCGCCGGCTGCTTGAACGGATTGGTAAACCCGCGCTTCGGGATGCGCCGGATGAGCGGCATCTGCCCGCCCTCGAATCCGGGGCGCACCTTGCCGCCCTGACGCGCGGTCTGACCTTTGCCGCCGCGGCCGGCCGTTTTGCCGATACCCGACCCCGGGCCGCGACCCTTGCGGATGCGCGCGCGGTGCGAGCCGGGCGGCGGCTTCAGCTCGTGCAGCGACAAGCGCGGGGCTGTGGCTGTGGCCGCGGCCGCTTTCGCCCGCTTGCGAGTCGGTTTCGCCTTAGCGCTTGGCATCGGACTTCTTTCCTTTGGCCCGCGGCGTGGCCGCGGGGAGGGGGCTCGCATCGGCCGTCACCGCAACGAGGTGGCGGACCTGTTGCAGCATGCCACGCACGGCGGGGTGATCCGCGTGCACGACTTCAGCCTGATGGTGCTTGAGCCCGAGCGCCACGAGCGTCCGTTTCAGGCGCTCCGAATGACCGCTGCCCGAGCGTACCTGCTTGATGCGCAGGTTGCCCTTCCCCGCCGGCGGAAGAACGCGATCCCGGCCGGGTTTGCGCTTGCGGTATTTCCTGGTGGGTGGGAGCCTACCCATGCGTCACTCCCCCCCCCGTAACGGACTCCTGACGGGCCCGATAGGGAATCGCCTCGACCTCGATGCCGCGCTCGCGCGCGACGCGCCGTGCCGTCGTCAGGCGCTTCAAGCCGTCCATCGTCGCGCGTACCATGTTGTGCGGATTCGTGGAGCCCAGGCTCTTGGTCAGGATATCGCGGATCCCCGCGCACTCCAGCACCGCGCGCACGGGGCCGCCGGCGATGACGCCGGTCCCGGACGCGGCCGGCTTGAGCAGCACGCGGCCGGCGCCGTGCTTCCCCACGATCTCGTGCGGAATCGTGCCGCCCGTGAGCGGCACTTCGTTCATGCGGCGCCGCGCGGCTTCGACCGCCTTGCGCACCGCCTCGCTCACTTCGTTCGCCTTGCCGGTCGCGATGCCGACCTGGCCCTTGCCGTCGCCCACCGCGACGAGCGCGTTGAAGCTGAAGCGCCGGCCGCCCTTCACGACCTTGGCCACGCGGTTGATCGCGACCACGTTTTCGACCATGCCGTCGCCTTCGCGCCCCTGCCCGCGATCGCCGCCGTCACGCCGGTCGCCACCGCGTCCCCGGCCTCTGCCGCCGCGACCGCCACCCTGGCCGCGCGGACCGCGCGGCGGGCGGTGCTCTTCCGGCGGCGCCGGTACATCGGCCGCCGGCACGCTCGGCGACGCGGTCGTCCCCTCAGGCGCAGGTGTTGCTTCGTCTTTTGGATCAGCCATTAGAACTCCAAGCCTCCCTTGCGGGCGCCGTCTGCCACTGCTTTCACGCGCCCGTGATACTGATAACCGCCGCGATCGAAGACGACCTTGGCAATGCCTTTTTCCTTCGCCTTTGCGGCGATGAGCCGGCCCAGCGCAAAGCTCCGCGCCACTTTCCCCTTGCCTTCCACTTGCATCCCCTCGGAGGTGTCGGCGGCGCCGGCGATCGTCACACCACGCCCATCATCCACCAGCTGGGCGTAGATGTGCTTGGAGGAGCGGAACACGACGAGCCGCGGGCGCTCGGGCGTCCCCTCGACCTTCTTGCGGACGCGCAGGTGCCGGCGGTAGCGGCTATGGGCCGCGGTTTTGATTTTTCGAACGGATCGCATGCTATTTCGCCGCCTGGGCAGTCTTGCCCGCTTTGCGGCGGACCTGTTCGCCCGCGTAGCGGATGCCTTTGCCCTTGTAGGGCTCGGGCGGCCGGACATTGCGCAGCTCCGCGGCCACCTGGCCCACCAGTTCCTTGTCGACGCCCTCGATCTTCAGGAGGACGTTATTGGTCACCGTGATCTTGATCCCCGTCGGTGCGTGGTAGGGGACAGGGTGCGAGAATCCCACCACGAGCTGCACGCCGAACGGCTTGGGCTCGGCCTTGTAGCCGACGCCCTGGATCTCGAGCGACTTCGCGAATCCCGCCGTGACGCCTTCCACCATGTTCGCGACCAGCGTGCGCGTGAGGCCGTGCAACGCCTTGTGACGCGCCTCGTCGGACGGGCGCTTCACGACGACGGTGCTGTCCTCGAGCGTCAGCGCCATATCCTCGTGCAAGGTCCGGCTGATCTCGCCCTTCGGCCCCTTGACCGTGATCTTGTGCCCGTCGAGCGTCGCGGTCACCCCTTTGGGCAACGCCACGGGCTTTCTGCCGATGCGTGACATCGCGCCTCCTACCACACCACCGCGAGCACTTCGCCGCCCACCCGGGCGGTCCGCGCTTCGCGGTCGGTCATGAGGCCCTGCGGCGTGCTGAGGATCGCCATGCCGAGGCCGTTCTTGACGCGCGGAATCTCGCGCGCTTTCACGTAGCGCCGCAGCCCGGGCGACGACACGCGCTGCAGCTCCCGGATGACGGGGGCATCGTTGTGATACTTCAAGTACAGCCGCAGCAGCCCGTGCTGCCCATCGTCCAGCACCTTGAAGTCCTGGACGTAGTGGTTGTCACGCAGAATCGTGGCGATCGCGACCTTCAGCTTCGACACCGGCATGTCGACCCGGCGGTGGCCCGCCATGCAGGCGTTGCGCACCCGGGTCAGCATATCGGCGACGGGATCAATGACGCTCATCTCGTGTCCTTTACCAGCTGGCTTTACGCACGCCGGGAATTTCCCCGCGCAGCGCAAGCTCACGGAAACAGATGCGGCACAACTTGAACTTGCGCAGCGTGCCGCGGCTGCGGCCGCAGCGCTGGCAGCGGTAGTAGCCCCGCACCTTGAATTTCGGGCCGCGCTTCACTCGCTCCATCCACGCCTTCTTCGCCATGACGTCTCCTAGGCCGCTGCCGGGGTTTCCACCCGGAACGGCATGCCCAGCTCGCGCAACAGGGCCAGCGCGGTGTCGTCGCGTCCGGCGCTCGTTACGAACGTGATGTCCATCCCGTGAATGCGCTCGACCTTGTCGTAGTCGATCTCGGGGAAAATCATCTGCTCCTTGATGCCCAGCGTGTAATTGCCGCGCCCGTCGAAGCTCTTCGTGGGCAGCCCGCGAAAGTCCCGCATGCGCGGCACCGCGATCGAGATGAAGCGATCGAGGAACTCGTACATGCGGCCGCCGCGCAGCGTCACCGCGCAGCCGATCG
>DAIQBJ010000076.1:0-11263 GCA_036781225.1 Gemmatimonadales bacterium
GCCGACGTATTCGACGCGCTGACGTCGCGCCGCTGTGGACCCGCGTGACTTCCCCTGACGTCGTGCGACAGCTCGCGAACACCGAGCCGCCCGATTTCGTGACGCTCGACCGCATGTTGCAGCGGCTGCCGGTCGACTCATTCGAGCCACTGCTCGATGTGCTGGGTGCCTCGGAATCCCGCACCACCCGCCGGGGATTGCTCGATCGCCTGACGCGCGCGCCCCGCGAGCTGGGACCGATCATCGCGACCCGCCTCTCGGGCCAAATCCCGTGGTATGTGACCCGGAACCTGCTGCTGATCCTCGACGGCCTGCCGGAATTGCCGAAGGGTTTCTCGACCACGGCCTTCACCGCGCACGAGGACGCGCGTGTGCGGCGGGAAGCGTTGAAGGTGTCGCTCAAGGTGCCCGCCGAGCGCGAGCGCGCGCTGCTTGGCGCGCTGCGTGATGCCGATCCGCGCATGGTGAGGCTGGCCCTCGCCGCCGCACTCGACGACTGCCCGCCGGCGGCACTGCCATTGATCACCCAGCTGGTCCGCGACGAGTCGGTCAGCTCGGAGCTCCGCGTGCTCGCGATCAAGGTCCTCGGGCGCGTGGGGAACACGGCGGCCCTGAACGCACTCTTACAGCTCGTCGATGGCGGGACGACTTGGCTCGGCCGTCCGAAGCTCGCCAATCGATCGCTCGAGTTTCTTGCCGCCCTGATGGCGCTCGCGGCCGGCTGGCGCAACGACGCCCGTGTGGCCCCACTGCTCGCGCTGGCGGCCACGTCCAACGATCCGGACGTGCGCAACGCCGCCCTCGCAGGCAAAGGTACGCGCGCTGCCGGTGCGGTGAAGCGATGAGCGGCGATCCGGCCAAGTTCCTCGGCGCATTCGCGCAGGCGCTTGCCGCGATGGCGTTGTACCGCGATGGGCATCCCGCCCGGGAGCGCGCCGTCGACGTCGCGTACCAGCACGTGCAGGACCTCCAGTCCGACACCCCGCGCCCATTGTTCACATTCCTCGGCGACGAGGTCGTGTTCGGGCGCCTGCCGTTGCGCGAGCTGAAGGCGTGGGACTGGGGCAAGCGCCTTGCCCAGGCGGGTATTCAACGCCTCGAGTTCGAAGACCACGTGGAGCGCGAAGACTTCGAGGGCTTCCTCGAGGAAGTGCTCGCCCGCCTGACGTTGTCGGCGATCAGCACCGAGGCGCGGCAGATGCGCCGCAGCAGCATTCGCTTTGGCGCCGTCGGTCTCAAGGGCGAGACCGAATTCCCGCTCGAGGCGCTGCCCACCGCCACCATCAGTTTCTCGCTCGATGCGGAGGTCGATACGGTCCGCTGGCTGCAGCGCGAAGTGCAGAACGGCGGCGCCGTACACCTGGCCGAGGCAGAGGCGGTCGTGCGCTCACTTGCGGTCGCCATGCACGGCGACCGGCAGATCATGCTGCCGCTCTTGCAGCTCAAGGAATTCGATCAGTACACCACGACGCACTCGATGAATGTCGCGGTCCTCGCGATGGCGTTCGCGGAGTTCCTCGGCCTGGCAGCGAACGACGTGCGCGCGTTCGGGATTTCAGGGCTGCTGCACGACCTCGGGAAGGTCAAGATTCCGCTGGATATCCTGACCAAGCCCGGGAAGCTCACGGACGAGGAGCGCGCGCTCATGAACGAGCACCCGGTGGCGGGGGCGCGGATGCTGCTGGAGATGAATCAAGATCTCGACCTCGCCGTCGTCGTCGCCTACGAGCACCACATCATGATCAACGGCGGCGGGTATCCGGCGCTGCACTACGCGCGCGACTGTCACCCGGCGAGCAAGCTCGTGCATGTGTGCGATGTCTACGACGCGCTGCGGACCAGGCGCCCCTACCGCGAAGCGTGGTCCTTCGAAAAGACACTCGGCTATCTGGCAGAACGGAGCGGATTGGAGTTTGATCCGGAGCTCTGTACTGCGTTTACGCGGATGATGCGGCAATGGGAGCGGCAGGTGACGGTGCTCACGGATGACGGCTCGGCCGTCGGCCCGGGTGCCAATTCGCCCCGGGCCTGACTAAGATTTGGTCCATGGCGCGGCTGTGGACCATTGCGGCATTGACCCTCGGGGCGGCACAGGCGCCGGTGAAGCTCACCGGTGACTGGCAGGCGCGCACGGGCGACGACATCCGCCATATCATGGTGCGGAGCGACAGCTCGGCGCAGTTCGGCTCTGACTTGGCGCGCTGGCGCGTCGTGGGTGACAGCCTCTGGATCACGTTGGGCGACGGAGTGTGGCAGGTCTACGGGATGAAGCTGGCCGGCGAGAAGCTCACGATCAGCGGTGGCGATCTGGAGAAGCCGGTGACGTTGAAGCGTGTCGGACCGGCGACCGCACGACCGGACAGCCTCACGATCCCCGACGCACCACCCGCGAATCAACGGGCCTGGTAACGAGCCTGCCGAGAGGCCTATTTCAATTCAGTAGCCGCCGCCAACCGCCAGCCGACCTCTTTTTTCTCAAATCGCATCGCAAACCGGCGCCGGTCCACGCGCAGCGCTCCGCCGCGCGCCGGCACGTACTGGAACGTCGCCCGCACGTTGCCGGTCGCGGTGTTGCCCTGCGGTTTCAGATCCTCGATGGTGAACTTTGCCGTGATCTGCGTCCACTCGCGGAAGAACTGCTCCCACCCCTTCCGCTCCTCTTCCGTGAGACTGGGGTAGAGCACTTTGATGTTGGCGATGCGCCGGCTCGCCAGCGCCCGGCCCAGATCGGATAGGAGCACGTCGAGGGCTCCGGGCGTGTCGGGCGGCTGACCGCTCGGCGGCGCGATGCCGGCATCGATGCCGATCTGCTCCGCGCTCTGCGCGGCGATCTTGGCGAGGGTGAAGTCTTGCTCACGGTACAGCGATTCGGCGCGCGCGAGGATGATTCCAGCGTCCGCCGCCGCGCGACCAGTCGGAATCGCCTGCACGACGGGCGTGACCCGCTGCACCATCCGCTGCGCTTCGCGATCCATCACCCGCGCTTCGTCACGCGCGCGCGCGTACTGCCGGGCCGCCTCGACATAGCCGCCCAATGCGCGTGATTGATCACCGGCGCGCAGCGCCTGATCGGAAGCCTCGAACATCGTCTCGCCGAGAATCCAGCCGGGAACGCTGTTTTTCCGTGCTCCGGCACTGACGGCGCGGTCGTGTGCCGCGAGTGCCGAGTCGCGTCGTCCAGTGACCGCCAGCGAAACGGGTGCCACACCGGGGGGCGCGGGTGGGGGAGTCACGAGACCCGTCGCGGGTGCCGGCGCTGCGGCCGCGGGCGGCGCCACCACGCCGCCACTGATGTCGGGCGCCGGCTGGCTCGGCGCGTACATCAACAGGATGACCACGCCGGCGAGTGCGGCGAGGACTCCCAGCCGCCACTTCATCGGCGCGTAGGTGATGAGCTTCAGCACCGGCTTCGGCAGCGGCGTCCACCGTCCCAGGGGCTGGGTCGCTTCGTCGTCCGCGCCGGAGAGCGCCGAGCGAATGCCCTGCAGCGACGCCAGCATCTGACCGGCGGACTCGTAGCGCTCGTGCGGGACCTTGTTCATCGCCTTTGCGACCACGCGCTCGAGCGCGGCCGGAATGGACGGCGCCACCGTTCGCAGGGGACGGGGCTCGGTCGTGAGGACTTGATAGAGCACGCCGTGCACCGACTCCGCTTCGAATGGCCGCTGATAGCTCAGCAGCTCGTAGAGCAGGCAGCCGACGGAGAAGACATCGGTCGCCGCCGTGATGGCGCCGTTGGTGATTTGCTCGGGCGCCATATAGGTCGGCGTGCCGACGATCGCGCCGGAGCCGGTCGTATCGGCTTTCTGCAGGCGCGCGATGCCGAAGTCCATGATCTTCACGCGCCCGTCCGGCATCACGCGCACGTTCGATGGTTTCACATCGCGGTGGATAACGCCGCGCTGATGGGCGAAGTGCAGCCCCGCCAGCACCTCGATGGTGATGTCGAGCTTGCGTTCGAGCGCGAGCGGATCGCGCAGCGCGATCAGGTCCGAGAGATCACGCCCTTCGACCAGCTCCATCGCGATGAACAGCTGGCCCTCGGACTCGCCGAGGTCATAGACGGTGACGATGTTGGCGTGCTGGAGCGCCCCGGCGGCGCGCGCTTCGCGGACGAACCGCTCCTGCATGTCCTTGGTCTTGCGGAAACTCGAGCTGAGCAGCTTCAACGCCACGTAGCGCCGCAGCTCGGTGTCGTAGGCCTTCCACACGATGCCCATGGCGCCTTCGCCGAGGAGCTGATGGAGCTCGTACTTCCCGAGCCGCCGGTAGCGCTGCTGCGCGTCGCTCACTGAACCAACCAGTCGTACGCGCGGACCAGGAAGGACTTCATCGAATCGCTCACTTCCACGTGGCGGCGGGGAAGTACGCGTTCGACCACCGAGAGAAACTTCTGCTGCGTCATCCGCTCGGATGTGGAGCCTCCCCAGGCGAAGGGCGCGACGTACTTGGGTGCTCGGACACCATCGAAGACACTGGCGCCCGCACCCACGACGGCACCGGCGGGCAGCAGCGTTCCGATGGCCGTCTTGGCGTGGTCGCCGAACAGAGTACCCAGAAACTGCTGTCCGGTTTCCAACGTCGTTCCCGCCACCACCGAGCGCACCGGCCCATACGTGTTCTTCAGGTTCGACGTGATGGTCCCGGCCCCGAGATTGACCCACCGTCCCATCACC
This sequence comes from Gemmatimonadales bacterium, assembly GCA_036781225.1. Classification (GTDB taxonomy): domain Bacteria; phylum Gemmatimonadota; class Gemmatimonadetes; order Gemmatimonadales; family GWC2-71-9; genus 20CM-2-65-7. The sequence continues at coordinate 4,677 of DAIQBJ010000076.1, forward strand.
GAATGGCCCACAAACCCTTCGTGTGACTTATTGCTGTACCCGAGGATCACGGTCGTCGACAGCTCCCCCCGGATGACGCACCACGGGCCGATGGCAGAAATCCGGATGGGACCTCCCACCACGCGGGTGTTTGCACCCACCCACACGGGGCCCTCGAGGCGCGTACCACTGCGCACTTCGACGCCGCTCTCGAGGACGACCGGTCCATTGCGGGTGTCGAAGACGACTCCCGGTTCGATCGCTGCCCCGCGCAGCGAGATCCACGCGGGGTCGCCGATGACCGTGCTGCCTTTCGGGACCGCATCGGAATCGCCGAGCAGTTTGAGGACATCGTCGCGGAGCAGCTGCTCGAGACACCCGACGAGGTCGTACACGCCGCGCAGTAGCACACCCTCGACACTGACTGTCCGGGCGTTCGAGAGCGGGCCGTTCCAGGTGGTCCCCGCCGGCACCGACCAGCCGACGGTGATGCCGTCATGCGTCAGCCGCGCCGGCGCGTCGGGCAGGGGGCCGGCCAGGCCGCGCGGCGCGAACGTCGATGATCCGATCACCGCAGGCCCGCTGACGGGCCGCCGCGCTTCGACGCGCGGCACACCGGGCTCGGGGAATCCGGTGAGATGGGGGAGCGCGAAGATGGCGGTCGCCTCCGCGCCGACGAACGTCTCCCACCGCTCGCGCACGAGATGAGCGCCGGCGCGCAGCTCGGACAACGGCCGGATGCCGGCGAACGGCGCCCACGCCGGTCCGGGATCCGGATCGAGCAGATACAGGGCGTGAGTGCTTGGTGCCGGAGGGCTCACAGGCGTTGCACCAGGGCTTTGAGCTGGTCGGCCTGACCCGTCGGCATCACCAGAGTGTAGCCATTGGCGCGGACGACAACGGTATTCTTCATGCCGGCGACCGCGATATGATCGTCCTCGGCCCACACGACGGAATTGCGGACGTCCTCGCCCAGCGTGACGTTGCCGACGATCACGTTGCCATGCGCGTCGCGGTTGCGAATGCGGAGCAGGGCATCCCACGAGCCGATGTCGTCCCAGGGAAACGTGCCGCGCACGACGGCAAGCCGGGTCGTGCGCTCGAGGACGGCGACATCGACGGCAATGGGTTTGACGGCCGAGAAAAACCGCTCGGCATCACCGCTCGACAGCGCCGGCCACCCCGCGGCGAGCTCGTGCGCATAGGCAGCCATTTCGCCGAGAAAGCGCGCGACACCCCAGGCAAACAGCCCGCTGTTCCACAGCGCGCCGCGCTGGCGCAGCAGCGCGGCCCGCGCGGGACTCGGTTTTTCGATGAATCGCTTCACTTTGTAGGCTTCGCCGCTCGGTTTCCCCGGCACGATGTAGCCGTACCCGGTCTCGTTCCGCGTGGGTTTCACCCCGACCGTGACCAGCACATCCTGCTCGGCGGCGACTGCGAGCGCACTGGACGCGGCAGCGCGGAAGGCCACGTCATCTCCGACCGCCCAGTCCGCATGCAGGGAGAGCATCTGGCCGCCGGGGTCCCGCCTGGATACCCAATTCGCGGCCCATGCAAGGGCAGGGGCGGTCGAGGCTGCCCGCGGTTCGGCGAAGATGTTTTCCTTCGGCACCGCCGTCACTGTCGCTGCGACGGCGTCGACCAGCGCCGGACCCGTGAGCACCAGGATGCGCTCGGGCGGGACCAGCCCGCGCAGCCGCCCGACGGCCTGAGCGAGCAGCGGGCGGTCGCCCGTCAGTGCCAGCAGCTGCTTGGGCCGCTCGGGCGTCGACAGCGGCCAGAAGCGCGTGCCCGAGCCGCCGGCGAGAATCGCCGCCCAGGTGCTCACTGGGGATCGCCTCGTTGTTCTTCGGCATCCCCGAACATCACCGCAATACGGTGGCTGAGCTTTGTCGGGCTGAACGGCTTGGTGACCAGCGTGGCGCCGAGCCGGCGCGCTTCGCGCAGGATCCGGTCTTCTCCTTCTGCGGTGATCACGACCACGGGGAGGCGTGCCGTGCCGCCCTGCGCGCGGAGGTCGCGGAGCAGATCGAGGCCCGAGCCGTCGGGAAGATGGAGATCGAGCAGCAATCCGTCGGTCGGCTGGGCGCGTAACGCCGTGCGCGCTTCGTCCAGCGTGCGCGCGAACCTTACCTGATAGCCGAGCTGCTCCAGAAAGGGACGCAACACGAGCCCGATGTGCGGCTCGTCATCTACAACGAGGAGATGTCGCGCCGACGTGGCCAACGGCTGTCCGCCTAGAGCAGGCCGGCGATGGCCGTACGGTGGCGGCGGAGATCGAACAGCAGGGCGCCAACGTTCGTCGCGGGCTGCACCAGCACGACCAACAGGGCGTCGGCGTGGAGGACGGCGACGACCGCGAGGCCGCGGCTGAACTCGAGCACGGCCGTGGTGAAGTCGCCCCGCCCCCCCGCATCGCCGAACTGCGCCATGTATTTGAGGGCGATGGGGAGCATGGCCGCTACGCTGTCGGCGTCCACGCCGTTGGCAACGCGGGAATCGATAGGCAGTCCGTCGCGGCCCACCACCACCACGGCGTCCACGCCACTCGCGCGGCTCAGCGCTTCGACCACGTCGCGGATGGTCGCCATAAGGGCGCCAACGTAGGTTTTGGGATAATCGAAGTCAAGCAGCCACTATGGGTTGACCCACTCAAACGCGGCCCTGTAACTTGTCCAGCACTTCCATGCGATCTCTGCTCATGCTCCGGGCCGCTGTGGCAGCCGCGCTCGTCGTCGCTGCGTGCGGGCCCGACCTCACCGGCCTGCTGCCGGCGTCCATTCCCAATCGGACGGATACCGTCTCGGTGTATGCGTTGACGGGGACACCGGTCTCGACTCCCTCTGCGTACTGGATCATCACTCGCCAGGTCGTGCGGACCGATCAGAACTCGTCGTTCGATGTCGCGTTCGACATTGACTCGAGTGGTCACGCCCTGATCATGCCCACGGGGGCGATGAAACTGGGGCGGCAGTCGGGTGTGCAGGCGACCACCAGTCTCTTCGACTCTGTGAAAACGGCGCCGTCGAGTGGCTATCAGATCGACAGCGCCGTCGTGCTCAGCGTGAATTCGGTCGCGATTCTGCACTCCCGTGCAGTGCAGTGCTCGTCCGACCTCTCGCCGGTTCACAATTACTTCGCGAAGCTGCACGTGCTGGATATCGACACGACCTCCGGTCCCAACGGGCGCCGCATCGATTTGGAAATCCTCACCGACATCAACTGCGGGTATCGCGGGCTCGAATCAGGCCTGCCGAAGCATTAACACGTGATCGATCTGAAGTTGTTGCGCACCTCGCCCGGTCAGGTGCGAGCGGCGCTCGCCCGTCGCGGGGATGCGTCGCTGGTGCGCCTGCTCGACGAGATCGAAGCGCTCGACATGAAGCGGCGCACGCTGACCGCGCAGCTCGACACCCTGAAGGCCGAGCGCAACGACGCGGCGCGGGCCGACGCGCTCGTTGCGAAGTCGCAGGGCGGCCTGCCGGAAGCGACCACCGCCCAGCGCCGGAAGCTGGGTGAGCGGATCGCCGCGCTGGAATCGGAGCTGAAGCAGATCGAGACCACGCTCGACGCGAAAGCGTTGTTCGTCCCAAACCTGCCGCTGCCGGAGGTGCCCGATGAGCAAACGACGCTGCGGAGCTGGGGCACCCCCGCGCCCAAGGGCGGCCAACCGCACTGGGAGATCGCGGAAAAACTCGGGATCCTCGATCTGCCCGCGGGCGCCAAGCTCGCGGGTTCGGGATTCCCGGTCCTGCGGGGCATGGGAGCTCGGCTGGCGCGCGCCTTGATCAACTTCATGATCGATCTGCACACGAAAGAGCACGGGTACATCGAGGTCGAGCCGCCGCTGCTGGTGCGGCGGGAGGTGATGACCGGGACCGGTCAGCTGCCCAAGTTCGAAGATGACGTCTACCGCACCACCGATGATCTCTTTTTGATCCCGACGGCGGAAGTTCCGGTCACGAATCTGCATCGCGATGAAATCATCGATCGCCCGTTGCCGCTCGGATATGTGGCTTACACGCCGTGTTTCCGGCGCGAGGCCGGCGCCGCGGGGAAGGACACGCGCGGATTGCTGCGCGTCCATCAGTTCGACAAAGTCGAGCTGGTGCGGTTTTGCCGCGCAACCGATTCGCCGGCTGAGCACGAGAAGCTCACGGGGCACGCCGAAGAGGTGCTGCGGCGCCTGGAGCTGCCGCACCGCGTGGCGGTGCTGCCCGCCAACGATTTCGGGTTCGCCGCCGCCAAGACCTATGATCTCGAGGCCTGGGCCCCCGGCGTGGGCCAGTGGCTCGAAGTCTCGAGCTCCAGCACATTCACCGATTTTCAGGCACGCCGCGCGAACATTCGCTGCCGGCCGCGGCCGGGGGAAAAGCCGGAGTTCGTGCACACGCTCAACGCGTCCGGCGTCGCGTTGCCACGCACCATCGCGGCGTTGCTCGAAACGCATCAGCAACCCGACGGCTCGGTGATCCTGCCGCCGGCGTTGGCGCCGTATGTCGGCACTGACCGGCTTGCCTAGAGGAGTGGTGCGCCGCGCGGGCCCGCCCGCGCTCATCGCGACCGCTCTGCTGTTCGGCGTGCTCTCCGTCGGCTACGCGTGGATCGTCGCCCGCCATCTCCGCAGTGACGCGCGCGACACGAGCCGCTTGCTCGGCCACGTCTTCGCGGGACTGAATGATCCGCGCGAGGGCGCGGCGGCCGACGCCCTCCTCGCGCTCGCCGATCAAGTGCGGCACCTTGGCATCCCGATCGCCGTGACGGACGCCGGCGGCCGGATCACCGCCCTCGACAATGCGCCGTTCGGTCCTGACGCGAGCGCAGCGCAGCAGCGGGAGTGGATCGCCGAGCTCGACCGGATCAACGAGCCGCTGATCCAGCCCGGCGTGGGAACGATCCACTACGGCGCGCTGCCGGCGGCGCGCGCGTTCACGGGGCTCGCGATCCTGCAGGGCATGATGTTCCTCTGTCTCATCCTCCTGGCGGTCTGGGCGATGCGCGCGCGGGTGAGCGCGGCGCGCGACCGGTTGTGGGTGGCCATGGCGCGTGAGTCGGCGCACCAGCTCGGCACGCCGCTCATGAGCCTCACGGGCTGGATTGATTACTTGCGGGAGAATCCCGGTACGCCCGGCGGCGAGCTGGTCCCCCATCTTGAAGCGGATGCGGAACGACTGGAGCGTGTCGCCAAACGGTTCGAGCGCATCGGCAGGCCGGCACGACGCGAGGCGGTCGGCTTGGGCACCGTCGCCGAGCGGGTCGTGGCGTATTTCCGGCCACGGCTTCCGACGCTGGCCCACGCGGTCACCATGACGCTCACGTCACCGGGGACGGGACCGACCGCGACGGGCGATCCCGTGCTCATCGAATGGGCTCTCGAGGTCGTCGTGAAGAATGCGGTGGACGCCTTGAGCGGGCGTGGCGGGCGGATCGACGTCGAGGTCGAAGCCACCGGCCTGGTGGGGCGGGTGAGCGTGCGCGACGACGGTCCCGGTGTCGCGGCCCACTTGCAAACGCAGCTGTTCGAGCCGGGTGTCTCCAGCAAGACCGGCGGCTGGGGCATCGGGCTCGCGCTGGCACGCCGCATCGTGGAACAGCAACATGGGGGCCGCGTGTCCTATCATCCGGGAGAGCAAGGTCGAGGGTCGGTGTTTGTGCTGGAATTGCCGCTCGCGTCATGACGCTGCCGTTAAATCCCGCGCAACGTGAGGCCGTCGAGTACCCGGAAGGACCGCTCCTCGTGCTCGCTGGGGCGGGGTCGGGCAAGACCCGCGTCCTGACGGCGCGGATCGCCCACCTCATCACGCACCACGCCGTTCCGGCGCAGCGCATCTTCGCGGTCACCTTCACGAACAAGGCTGCCGGCGAGATGCGCACGCGTGTCGCGCAGCTCCTGGGGAGCGATCCGCGCGGCCTGTGGATCGGCACGTTCCATTCGCTGTCCGCCCGGCTGCTGCGCCGCGAGGCGCCGTTGCTGGGCTTCGGGCCCAACTTCACGATCTACGACGCCGATGACTCTGAGGCGCTCGTGAAACGCCTGCTCGAGGCGAAACAGCTCTCGCCCAAGGCCTATCCGCCACGCGCGCTGCAGTCGGTCATCTCGGGTGCGAAGAATCGGATGGTCCTGCCTGAAGAGCTGGGCGCCCAGGCCGACACGCCCTTGGTGAGAGTCGCGGCGGACATCTACGCGTCGCTCGTCCCGGCCTTGAAGCAGGCCAATGCGATGGACTTCGATGATCTGCTGCTGCACCCCCTGACCCTGTTCCGCGAGCATCCCGAGCGCCTGGCATACTGGCAGGATCGCTTTCAGCACGTGCTGGTCGACGAATTCCAGGACACCAATGCTGCCCAATACCTGCTCGTGAAGCAGCTCGCCCAGCGGCACCGCAATCTCTGCGTGGTGGGCGACGACGATCAGGCGATATACGGGTGGCGGGGTGCTGACGTGCGGCACATGCTGACGTTTCAAAGCGATTTTCCCGGCACCAAGCTCGTGCGGCTGGAGCAGAACTACCGCTCGACGCAGGTCATCCTGGACGCGGCGAACGGCATCATCGCGGAGAATAAGACTCGCCTGGGCAAGACGCTCTTCACGGAGAAGAAAGGGGGCG
>DAIQBJ010000077.1:0-11253 GCA_036781225.1 Gemmatimonadales bacterium
TCCTGGGTATCTGGGCGCTGACGCTGCAAAGCCTGCAGGGCGCCTTGCTCGTGATGATCAATCACGGCATCTCGACGGGGGCGTTGTTCTTCCTCGTGGGAATGATCTACGAGCGGCGGCACAGCCGGCTCATTGCGGCCTACGGCGGGCTCGCGCGCGTCGTGCCGCTGTTTTCGGCCATCCTGACGGTGGTGTCGCTCTCCTCGATCGCGCTGCCGGGGACCAACGGGTTCGTCGGTGAGTTCCTGGTGCTGCTCGGCTCGTTCCGCACCTACCCGGTCATCACGGCACTGGCCACCACCGGCGTCATTGTGGCCGCCATGTATCTCCTGACCGCGTTGCAGCGCGTGATCTACAATCCGCTCACGCATCACGAGAACGAGAAGCTGACCGATCTGTCGGCGCGCGAGCTCGCCGTGCTGGTTCCGCTGCTCGTCTGCATTCTGTGGCTCGGCATCTATCCGAAACCGTTCCTGCGGCGGATGGAGCCGTCGGCGCGGCAGCTGATCGAGCAGGTCCGCCCCGGGGGAACGCAGGGAGAACCGCCGTTCGTCACGGCCAACGAAGGCGGCGGGAGCCAGCAATGAGACTGGACCCGTCGGTGTATCGCGATCTGCTCCTGTCGATCCTCCCCGAGCTCGTGATGACGGGCTGGGCGATGGTGCTGCTCCTCTTCGTGGCCTGGCGGCACAAGACCACGCGCGATCTCCGCATCGCGGGATGGCTGACGCTGGCGGCACTCGCGTCCACCGCCATCGCGATCTGGTGGCTGTGGTGGAATCACACCGAGATCGAGGGGCTCGCGGCCATGATCGCGGCAGACGATTTCCGCTGGGTGGCCGACTGGGTGCTCCTGGGCGGGGCCGCGCTGACCGTGCTGATCTCGTTCTTCTACCTCGAGCGCGAGCAGCTGCTCGCTCCCGAGTACTACGTCCTGCTCCTCCTCGCGACGCTTGGGGCGATGGTGATGGCAGCCGGATCCGACCTGATGGTCATCTTCCTGGGCCTCGAGCTGATGTCGGTCGCCGTCTACGTCCTGGCGGGATTCGACCGGCGGCGCGCGCGCTCCGCCGAGGCTGCGCTGAAGTACTTCCTGCTCGGCGCATTCGCGTCCGGTTTCCTGCTGTACGGCATCGCGCTGGTGTACGGGGCGACCGCCACCACGAACCTCGCGCTCATCGGCGCGCAGGTGAGCATCGGCGGCAGCTCGGTCATGCTGCTCATCGGGCTCGCGTTGCTCATCGTGGGATTTGGATTCAAGGTCGCGGCGGTGCCATTTCACATGTGGGCGCCCGACGTGTACGACGGCGCGCCGACGCCCGTGACCGCATTCATGGCGACCGCCGTCAAAGCCGCGGCCTTCGCCGCGCTGCTCCGCCTGCTCAACAGCGCGTTCGCCGGCGTGCCCGCGTGGCACGATATCCTGTGGTGGCTCGCGGCCATCACCATGGTCGGCGGCAACCTCTTTGCGTTGGGGCAGCGCTCGCTCAAGCGGATGCTCGCGTATTCATCCGTGGCGCACGCCGGCTACCTGCTCGTGGCGGTGACCTCGGGTGGCCCGGAGGGATCGAGCGCCTTCCTGGTGTATGCGGTGGCCTACACCATGATGTCGCTGGGCGCCTTTGCCGTGCTGTCGGCCAAGGGCCGTGGCGGAGAGAGCGATGTCCTGATCGACGACCTGGCGGGGCTCGCCGGAAAGCGCCCCTGGCTCGCCTTTGCGATGGCAGTCTGCATGCTGTCGTTGCTGGGATTTCCCGGGACGGCGGGCTTCATCGGCAAATGGTACATCCTCATCGCCGCCACCAGCGCCGGGCAAGACATCCTGGCGGCGATTCTGGTACTCACCAGCGTCGTCTCGGCGGGATACTATCTTCCCGTCATCATGGCGATGTACATGAAACCCGAGCCGATCGAAGCGGCGCACGTGGACGTGTTGCTCGATCGCTGGGCACGCGCCGCGGTCACCGCTGTGGTCGTCGGGTTGCTCTTGTTCGGGGTGTGGCCCAACCGACTGTTCGAGCTGGCGCGCACGGCGGGCGCCAGTATCCAGCGACCCACAACTACCACCACGACCGCGCTGCCGCCGACTCCCACTCACTGATCGCACGCTGATCGTATGAAGCTTCCCGCCACAATCTTCCGCCAGTACGACATTCGCGGCATCGTGGGCCAGGAGCTCACGCCCGCCGCCGCACGCGCCGTGGGCCAGGCGTACACCACCTTCGCGTGGGACCGGCTGCGCAACGGCAAACCGCCACGTCTCGCCGTGGGACGCGACAACCGGCCGTCGGGAAGCGCGCTCGCCAAGGGTCTCCGTGGAGGCATCGTCGCTGCCGGTGGCGTCGCGATCGACGTCGGTGAGGTGCCCACGCCGGCGCTGTATTTCGCGACCAAGACACTGGACGTGGACGGCGGGATTCAGATTACCGGCTCGCACAACCCGCCCGAGTTCAACGGCTTCAAGATGGTGCTCGCTCACGACGCCATCTTCGGGGACGACATCCAACTGCTGCACAAGTTGATCGACGACGGGAACTTCACGACCAAGCCCGGCGGCCGGGAAGCGGTACACGAAGCGCTGCTCACGGCGTACTCGAACGCGATCGTCAAGCGCAACACGCCGCTGGCGCGCCGGGTGAAAGTCGTCGTCGATTGCGGCAACGGCGTCACCAGCCTGATCGCGATTCAGACCCTGCGCGATCTCGGCGCCGACGTCATCGCCCTCTTTGCCGACTCGGACGGGACATTCCCGCACCACCATCCAGATCCGACCGTGCTCGAGAACCTCCGTGATCTCCAGGACGCCGTGAAACGGGAGAAGGCCGAGCTGGGAATCGCCTTCGACGGCGACGGCGATCGCATCGGGGCGGTGGATGAGCAGGGCACCCCCGTGCTCGGCGATCAACTGCTCGTGCTCTTCGGACGCGACCTGGTGAAGCGCATGGGGCCGGGCAAGCCCGTGATTTTCGACGTCAAATGCTCCGAGGTCCTCCCCCAGATGCTGAAGCGGGCAGGACTGGAGCCCGTGATGTGGAAGACCGGGCACTCGTTCATCAAGATGAAGATGAAAGAACTGGGCGCGCCGCTCGCGGGCGAAATGAGCGGGCACATGTTCTTCGGCGGCGACTGGTATGGCTTCGATGACGCGCTCTTTGCGGCCGCTCGGCTGCTGGCCTACGTGGCACGTGAGGGTGGCCCGCTGTCGCGCCTGCTCGCCGATGTGCCCAAGACGTTTGCGACACCCGAGCTGCGCGTCGATTGCCCCGACGAGCAGAAGTTCGCGGTGGTGGAAGCCGCCGCCGCCCACTTCAAGCAGCTCTATCCGGTCTTCACGCTCGACGGCGTCCGCATCACCTTCCCGGACGGATGGGGGCTGTTGCGCGCGTCCAATACACAGCCGGTGCTAGTCATGCGCTTCGAAGCGACGAGCCCGCGGTCCCTCGGAGCGTATCGCGCGGAAGTCGAGGGCTGGCTGACCGAGCATGGCATGAAGGCGTGACCCGTTCCGGTCGTCGCCGGCTCTACGTGACGGGCGCCATCCTGCTGGTGGTCGCTCTGGTCGGCGGCCGGTGGCTGGCCGTGGAGACGGCGGATCGGGCGTGGGACAGAACATTTGCGGGCGGGACGGCGTTGATCGACGCCCGTAACCTCGCGTTGATGCTGCAGGCGCTCGCCTTCGTGGCGGCCGTCACCTGGGCGACCGGCAACCTGCTCATTGTCTATCGGGCGATCGGCTCGGTGCAGATGCCGCGCCGCTTGGGCGACCTCGAGATCGTGGAAGCGGTATCGCATAAGGTGCTGTTCGGCGGCACTCTCCTGCTCGGTCTCATCCTCGGCATTCTGTTCTCGCTGGGAGCCGGCGACTGGTGGCGATACGTCGCGCTCGCGTCGTCGCCGCCGCACTTCGGGCTGGTCGACGACCGGCTGCGGCTCGACGCCGGCTACTACGTGGGGGTGCTTCCCTGGCGGTCGGCACTGCAGAATCGCGCGCTGGTGCTGGCACTCGGCACGCTCGCCATTGTGGCGCTGCTGTACAGCGTCATCGGCTCGCTGCGAATGCGCCGCGGCCGGATCCGCGCGAGCGACTACGCGCGCACGCATTGCGGCGTGCTGCTCGCGGTCGTGGCTCTCGTCATCACGTGGGGCGCCCTCCTCGATCCCGCGGAGGTCATCGCGGGCATGCACGGCAGCGTCGATCAGGCCGCGTTGGGCGCGCGGATTCCCGGCGCCACGGTCGTCGCCGCGATATCGCTCCTGACCGCCGGAATCTCGTTGCTCTGGGCCTTGCGCGATCGGCCCAATCTCGTTCTCGCCGGCTGGGTCGCGCTGCTGGCGGCGGTCGCGGCCGGCTACTTCGTGATCCCGGGCGTGGTGCGGGCGTCGGTCGGGCCGGAGAGCCCGGCGTTCGTGCAGCGTCGTGCCACGTTCGAACGCGTGGCCTTCGGTCTCACCGACGTCGATGAGCGGCCGCTTCCGGCCTTTCCCTCGGGGGAGGCCGCGATTCGCAGCCTGCCGGTGTGGGATGCCGCCCATGTCGCAAGCGCCGTGAACGCGCCGATCACCGGCGTGACCCTGCGGCCGGGCAACCCGGGGGAGAGTGCGACCTGGTTGATCGCACCGACGAACACACGGGCGCCGGTGCGCGTCGCGCTCGAAACCGACACCGGATTGGCGGTCAACGCATTGCCCATCGCCGACGCCGCGACCGCGCCGCTGTTCGGACCCGGAGTCGAGGCCCCACTGGTCGCCTCGAACGACACCGCTGCCGGGGCGCGTGCCCGTGGCGTCCCGATCAGCGGCGCGTGGCGGCGGTTCGCAATCGCCTGGACGATCCAGGATTGGGGATTGCTCCGCACCGAGATGGACGATCACGCCTTGCTGTGGCGACGCGACGTGACCGAGCGGCTCGAGCGGCTCGCCCCGTTTGCCAGCTTTGGCGCGCCAACCCCCGTCATCCGGAGCGGCGCCTTGTGGTGGGTGAGCTGGGGCTACGTGTCGCAGGCCGGGTTTCCGTACACGCGGCCGCTGACGTGGAACGATGGCGACGTGCGGTATCTGCGGGCGGGGTTGGTAGGAGCGGTCCGCGTCGCGACGGGAGAGACGCACGTCTGGCTTGCGCCCGGACATGATTCGCTCACGGCCGCGTGGGCGCGGCGCTTCGATCCGCTGATCGAGCGCGCGGAGCGGCTGCCGCCGGATCTGCGCGCGCAGCTCGCCTATCCGGCGGCGGCGTTCGACGCCGCCGTGTCGCAGCTCCTGCGCGTGAGCATGGATTCCGCGGACCCGGCGGCCACCTGGTCCAGCCGGCCGCGCGAGCCGTTTCAGCTGGTCGGTCCCGGAGGAGAGCTGTGGACCGGGGTGGCGTTCGAGCAGGGCACGCTCGTGTCACGCCGTTTCATTGGTCTGTGCGCGGGTGCCGTGACGACGCGGGGACTCGAGTTGCATTTGTCGAAGCCGGCTGCCGGCGACCCGGAGCGCCTGCCGGGAGAGCTGGTCGGTTCGACCACCCTGAGACCGGGGCAACTCCGCATCTGGCCGACCGGCAACTCGCTGCTCACCGTCCAGGCGCAGATCGTCGACCCCATGGACGCGCGCACCCCACCGCCGCCGAGCATCGCGGATGTGTATGTGTCCCTCGATTCGCGGAGTGGACACGGGCCCACGGCGCGGGCGGCATTGCGTGGCGGCGAAGTGGTCGCGACCGACACGAGCGTGGCCGCGCGCTGGGAGCGCGCCCGCCGGCTCGCGGTCCGCGCCGACTCCGCGCTCAGCGCGGGAGATCTCGAGCTGTTCGGCAAGCTCTGGCGGGCCCTGATGGGCGAGCTTGCTCCGACTCCACGACGCCGCTAGGTTGCGCCGCCGTGCCCCCCCCGGCCCCCCCGCCTCCCGCAGCGCCAGGGACGATTGTCGTTGCACTCGGAGGCAACGCCGTCGCGCCGCCGGGGGAGCGGCCGACGATCAGCAATCAATTCCGTCACACGCGCGCGAGTCTCGCGCCGATCGTGGATCTCGCGGCGGCCGGGTGGAACATCGTGCTCGTGCACGGCAATGGCCCGCAGGTGGGCGACGAGCTGGCACGCAACGAGATCGCCGGCGACCAGGTCGAGCCCTTGCCCCTGGGAGTGCTGGTCGCGGGCACCGCCGGCTGGATGGGATACATGATTCAGCAGTCGCTCCAGAACGCGCTCGCGCGCGCCGGCGTCCAGCGTTCCGTGGTCACCCTAATCACGCAAACGCTCTGCCATGCGGACGATCCTGACCTGCGGACGCCGTCCAAGCCGGTCGGGCACACGCTCGATCCGGCACGCGAGGCGCGGCTCGTGGCGCGCGGCATTCCCGTGCGCGATGGCCGGCGCCTCGCGCCCAGCCCCCGCCCGATCGGCATCGTGGAGAGCCAGATGGTGCACGATCTCTCGGTCGCCGGCTACATCGTGATCGCGGGTGGAGGCGGCGGCCCGCCGGTCTACCGGGACCTGCGCCTGGGCCTCGAGGGGATCGACGCCGTCGCCGACAAGGATCGCGTCGCCGCCATTCTGGGGCGGGATATCGGGGCCGAAGTGCTCTTGATTCTCACCAATGTGAGTGCTGTTTACCGGAGTTACGGAACGCCGCACCAGGAAGCGATTCGGCGGCTCACGCTGGCGCAGGCGGACCATCTGCTCGCCGGGAAGGAGTTGGGCACCGGCAGCATGCGTCCCAAGGTAGAAGCGGCCGCGGATTTCGTGCGCACCGGAGGCGAGCGCGCGATCATCGCCGAGTTGGCCGAAGGGCTCGCCGCGCTGCAGGGCTCGGCCGGAACCACGATTACGAAGGAGCACGAGTGAATCTGCACGAGTACCAGGCGCGCGAGATCCTGCGCCGTTACGGCATCCCCGTACCACCTGGCGACGTCGCATCGACGCCCGCGGAGGCGCGCGCCATCGCCGAGCGCTTCGGTGGCAAGGTTGTCGTGAAGGCGCAGGTGCACGCCGGCGGCCGGGGCAAGGCGGGTGGCGTGAAGCTCGCCAAGACAGCGGCCGAGGCCGAAACGCATGCCAAGGCGATCCTCGGCATGACGATCAAGGGCCTGACGGTGCAGAAGGTCTTAATCGCGCCGACCGCCGCGATCGCGTCAGAAAGCTACGTCGGCATCATTGTCGATCGCGCGTCACAGCGGCCGGTGCTGATGGTGAGTCCGGCGGGCGGCATCGACATCGAAGAGGTCGCGGCCAAGACGCCGGAGAAAATCCACCGCCTGGCCGTCGATCCACGGTATGGATTGCTCGCGCATCAGGCGCTGGCTCTCGGTTTCGCGCTGTACAAGGACGTGAAGCAGGCGCGCGCGGCCGCCGACATCATGCAGAAGCTCTACACCGCCGTGTATGGCGTGGGCGCATCGCTCGCGGAGATCAATCCGCTCGTCACCACGCCGGATGGCGCCGTGGAGGCACTCGACGCCAAGATTGCGATCGACGACAACGAGCTCGAACGGCGCCCCGATATCGCCGCGCTGCGCGACGTGTCGGCCGAAGCGCCCGAGGAGGTCGCCGCGCGAGAGGCGGGGCTGACGTTCATCAAGCTGGAGGGAACAGTCGGCTGCTGCGTGAACGGGGCGGGACTCGCCATGGCCACCATGGATCTGGTGAAGTACTACGGGGGCGAGCCCGCGAATTTCCTCGATATCGGCGGCAGCTCCAATCCTCAGAAGGTCGTGAGCGCGCTCCGCATCATCACCTCCGATCCGCGGGTGAAGGTCATCCTCTTCAATATTTTCGGGGGCATCACCCGCGGCGATGATGTCGCCAACGGGATCGTGCAGGCAACGCGCGAGTTCACGCTGAAGGTGCCGATCGTCATACGCCTCACCGGCACGAACGAGCAGCTGGGGGTCGAGATTCTCCGCAAGGCCGGGTTCTCGGCGCTCACCGACATGGATGAGGCAGTCAAACAGGCGGTGGCGCTGCTGAAGGGCAGGGTCGCGTGAGCGTCTTCATCGATAACGCCACACGGCTCGTCATCCAAGGCATCACGGGACGAGATGGATCGTTTCATGCCAAGCAAATGATGGAATACGGCACCCAGGTTGTCGCCGGTGTCACACCGGGGAAGGGTGGTCAACGCTTTGAGAACAGCGTGCCGGTGTTCAATACCGTCGCCGAGGCGGTCGCCGCGACCAACGCCAACACATCGGTTATTTACGTCCCCGCGGCTGTGGCGGCATCCGCCATCTTCGAAGCCGCCGACGCCGGCATCCGGTTGGTCATTTGCATTACCGAGGGGATTCCGGTGCTGGACATGACGCGCGTGCTCCCGTTCGTGCGCGAGCGCGGCGCGCGATTGCTTGGCCCGAACTGCCCCGGGCTCATCTCGCCAGGAAAGAGCAAGGTGGGCATCATTCCAGGCAACATCTGCAAGCCGGGCAAGATCGGCGTCGTGTCACGCAGCGGCACGCTGACGTACGAGATCATTCACCAGCTGTCGACCCACGGTCTGGGCCAATCGACGTGCATCGGCATCGGGGGCGATCCGCTCATCGGCACGAACTTCATCGACTGCCTGACGGCGTTCCAGGCCGACGCCGAGACTAATGCGATCGTCATGATCGGCGAGATCGGCGGAACCGACGAGCAGCAGGCGGCGGAATACGCGCAACGCGAGGTGAAGAAGCCCATCGTGGGATTCATCGCGGGTCAGACGGCACCCCCCGGACGACGGATGGGCCACGCCGGTGCCATCATCTCAGGTTCCTCGGGCACGGCCGCCGAGAAGATGGCCGCCTTCGAAAAGGCCGGCATCAGTGTGATGAAACGGCCCGCAGACGTCGTCCCGCTGCTGCAGGAGCGGATGTGAAGTTGCAGGACGTCGTCGAGCTGCAGCACGTCGTGGTCCCACTCACGGCGGAGACTGTGCGCGAGGCGACGGAACGCCTCGCCGAGCGGCTGATTGCAAGCGGCGTGGTGACGGAGGCCAACCGGCTCAACGCGGTGATTCGCAACGCGTGGCCGGAAGACATGGTGAGCGTGGGCGAGCACGCCTTTCTGCCGCACTTCCGCACCGAGGCGGCCCGGAGACTCGCGACGGCGGTCGGGGTCTCGCTGACGCCCATCCGCTGGGAGAAGGACGTCAACCGCTCGGCGCGGATCGTCATCCTGATCGTGGCACCACCGCGGGAGACCCCGACCTACCTCCAGGTCGTCGGCGCCTTCGCTCGCCTCCTGTCGGATCCCGCGACGGTGCTCGCGGTGCTCGCCGCCAAGACGCCGGAGCAGCTGATCCAGATCGGCGCGCTGCAGGGTGTGGAGCTGCCGACGCACCTCGCCGTCCGCGACCTGATGACGCCGCACGTGTTGTCGGCGCGCCCGGAGCAGAGCCTCGGCGACGTGGCGCGCCTGATGATGGACAAGGACGTGCGCGCGTTGCCGGTCGTCGACGACAACGGCGCGCTGGTCGGCATGGTCACCCACCGCGAGCTCCTGAAATACCTGATCCCCGACTACCTCCAGAAAACGAAAAGCGGGAAATTCCGTGCGATGCCTCCCGGCATGGCCGCCGGCCACCAATCATCCGGCGACCCGCGGGGATTGCCGGTGAAGGACGTCATGTCGCGCGCGGTATTGTGTGTCTCGGAGGAGCAGACGCTCAGCGATGTGGCCAATCTGATGAACAACAAGGACGTGGATCGCTTTCCCGTGGTACGCGAGGGGATCGTCGTCGGGTTTCTCACCCGCGCGGACCTGATCCGTCGCCTGGTCGCAAACCCCTAACACCTGACACCCAACACCTGTCACGATCTCCGATGCTGACACTCGCGATCATAAAGCCCGATGCCGTAGCCGCCGGCCACACGGGCAAGATCATCGCCCACCTCGAGGGCGAAGGCTTCCGGATCCGGGCCGCAGAGATGGTCCACCTGACCCAGGAACGAGCGGAGCAGTTTTACGACGTGCATCGCGAGCGGCCGTTCTTCCGACCCCTCGTCACGTTCATGACGTCGGGGCCGGCACTGGCGCTCGCGCTCGAACGCGAGAATGCCGTGTCGCATCTCCGAGACGTCATTGGCGCGACGGACCCCGCTCAGGCGAAGCCTGGGACCATCCGGCGTCTCTACGCTCAGTCGAAGGAGCGTAACGCGATCCACGCGTCCGACTCAGCCGAGAACGCGGCACGAGAAGTCAGCTTTTTCTTCCCGCTTTACGGACCCCCCTGATGCCGTTGACGCAAGTGCCACAAGGGTTTAGGTTCGCTCACCATGTTGCGAGTAGATTTGCGAGAGTTGGCCCGGGCAGGGGCCGTCGAAACCCGTGGCGAACTCAGGCAGGGCGACCCAGCGTTGGAAGGGACCGAGATCACGCTGCGCGAACCGGTGGCGGTGGATGGGCGGTTGCAGTCGATCGGCCAGGGACGGTTCTACTGGCAGGGCAGGCTGCGAACGGTGGTCCAGGGGGAGTGCCGTCGCTGTCTCACCCCGGTCGCCACACCCCTCAATCTGGAAATTGGAGCGCTGTTCACAGAGGATCCCGAGGCCGAGGATCCTGACTCCTATCCCGTGGCGCCGGAGGCCACCGAAATCGACGTTACCGCGGCCATCCGCGAGGAGTTGGTGCTGGCCCCGCGGTATGCCTTGTGCCGGGAGGACTGTAGGGGGTTGTGCCCGCACTGCGGGAAGGAACTGAACGCCGGACCGTGTGATTGTGTGCCTGCAACCGATGCCCGCTGGCAGCCGCTCAAGGCGCTAAAAGACAAGCTCCGCTCTTAACAAAAGGACGATCGGAATGGCAGTACCGAAGCGCAGAACCTCGAAGCGCAAGAAGCGCGCGCGCCGCACACACTACAAGGCGGTTCGCCCTACGCTACAGCCCTGTCCGCGCTGTGGCGACATGAAGCAGCCCCATCGTGTCTGCCCGACCTGCGGGTATTACAACGGCGAGCAGCGGGTGACCGTCGAGGACTAATGATCCGCATCGCGTTGGACGCGATGGGTGGCGACAACGCCCCACAGGTCGAAGTGGAAGGCACGCTTGAGGCGCTGAAGGAGCTGCCGCCCGAGTTCCACGTTCAGCTGGTGGGACGGAAAGCGGAGATTGAAGCAGCGCTGGCGAAGTATCCACGCGCCGACCGCGGCCGCATCGAGATCGTCGATGCGCCGGAGGTGGTCGGCATGGGGGACAAACCGCTGGCGGCCGTGAAGGGCAAGCCGCGTTCCTCGATCGCGGTCGGTCTGGGCCTCCAGAAAAAGGGCAAGTCCGACGCGTTCATCTCGGCGGGGACTACGGG
>DAIQBJ010000078.1:0-11151 GCA_036781225.1 Gemmatimonadales bacterium
TGCCCCACCCGCGCGCATCGTGCCACAGAATCCGGTTCAAACGCTCCGTCGGCGCCGCGTCGGGATCGCGGAAGTTCATCCGCGCCGACGCGCGCGCCGCGTGCCGGCGCTCGGCTGCGTGCGGCCCAGTAATCGATCCGACGGGCTGATTGACTTCAGTCAGTGACTGCGCGGGCACGACCGCCGTATAGGGCGCCGGGTTGGGCGCCTCGTCCGGCCCGATAAAGCTCGCGCGCATGTCCGTCGCCACGAGGTCAAACAGGCTCATCGCAGGCAGACCGAGCATCAGCTCGATCGTCTTCACCATGCTCGGCTGGCTGTAGAAGGTCGGATCGATGACGCCGCGTTTGGCATAGGGGCTCGCGACGAGCGCGACCGTGCGATGCCCATCGATGTGGTCCACGCCGTTCTGCGCGTCGTCCTCGACGACGAGAATCGCCATCGACTTCCAGAACCGGCTGTGGGACAACCCCTCGACGATCTTGCCGAGCGCGAGGTCGTTGTCGGCGACACAGGCCTTGGGCGTACACCAGCCGGGACTCGTTCCGTTCGTATGATCGCTCGGCAAATTCATCATCACGAGGTTGGGCATCTGATCGCGATCTTCCCACTCGCGCAGATGCTCCAGGAACACGTCGGCCTTGGCGACGTCCGGCACCTCCATAGTCCAGCCGGGATATTCACGCACCAGCACCCGATCGAGCGACCTGATATGGGATGCGCTGTGATAGCGCTTCGAGAATTCCGTGCGGAAGTACTCGCCGTTCTTCCGCCCTCCATCGCTGAAGCGGGTCAGCAGCGCGCGGCGCAGCGAGTCGCTGTCGGTCGGCGGTCCCGGTGCGTATTCGCCAAAGACCTCCACGGTCTTCGCTCTCGATGCCGCCGCCTCCCACAAGAACCCGCCCGCCGAGTAGGCGAGCGGGTCGACTCCTTCCGAGGGATAGCTGCGTCCGGTGTACAGCGGCCACATCGGGTACTCGGTTTCGTTGGCTTGGGTCAGCCAGTTATGCCCGTCCGCCGAGTTGCCGCCCGACGCGAAGAAATGATCGAGCAGCACGAACTGCTCGGCGAGGGCGTGCGCGTTGGGGGTGACGTCGCGGCCGTATTGCACGAGCGAGCTGTCGCTCGCGCCTTTCCCGATGTCTCCGAATACCTGATCGAACGTGCGGTTCTCGCGGATGATGTAGACGACATGCTGAATGAATGACGAATCACCGGGACGCTCGGGCACCGCTCGCGGTGCGGCTTTACCAATTGCGGACGGCGCGGCTTGTGGCTGCCCGAGTGTGAGCCGGTTGTTCTGGGCGACGGAAGCGGTGTAGGCGGCGAGCTGGGCATCCGTGGGCACTTCGATCACGTTGACCGAGCCGCGATACGAGTGCACGTACCGCCCGGTCTTACCCACCGGGTTCCCGATGCCTGAACCAACGCCGAACAGCGATCCCACCGCAATGGTGCGGCCATCGGCGCTGACGTCGATGTTCGTGGGATACCAGCCGGTGGGAATCAAGCCGCGCAGCTGCCCGCTCGGAATCGAGTAAACCGCGACGGCGTTCACGCCACCCAAAGTGACATAGAGTGTCGTCGCATCGGGCGACAGGGCCACCGCGGTCGGCGCGAGACCAATCTTGCGCTCCCGGAACGGCACGATCACGAGCGTCCTGATCACTGCCTCGCGGCGCGTGTCGATGACGCTCACCGCGTCCGAATTGCCGTTGGCGACGAACAAGCGCGAGTTCTTTTCATCCCACACCATGCCGGTGGGATGGCGTCCGACGGTGAAGACCTTGGTCACTGTGCCCGCGACGAGATCGACGCGCGTCACACTTCCCGCCTCTGCCCTGCCCCGCTGGTCGACGCGTACCAACTCGGCAAACGGGTCGCAGCATTGCTTTACCGCGCGATCCGTCGCGGCCGGCTTGCGGCCGCCAAGGTTCGAGACGTAGGCGACGGATCCATCCGCGCTGATCACGGCCGCCACCGGCAGGACGCCGAGCGGAATCTTTTTCAGAAGCGTCCCGGAGTCGGCGTCGAGCACGGCCAGAGAGTCGTTGGCCGAGAGGGGCACCACGACCACTCGGTGACCCGACGCGTTGGCCCGCCTCGCCACAGCCGGCGCGCCGACGATGAAGTCACCGAGCGCCGGAGAGATGGCTCGCACGACCATGCTGTCGCCATCGTAGGCGGTGAGATGCGCGACCGACTTCGTTTGGGCGAGCTTTTCGGAGCCCGGTGTGCGGCTGAGGACGACGTCGGCGGGCAGGAGACCCACGGAC
This sequence comes from Gemmatimonadales bacterium, assembly GCA_036781225.1. Classification (GTDB taxonomy): domain Bacteria; phylum Gemmatimonadota; class Gemmatimonadetes; order Gemmatimonadales; family GWC2-71-9; genus 20CM-2-65-7. The sequence goes on from DAIQBJ010000078.1 coordinate 2,277, forward strand.
GTGACGAGCGTCCGGCCGTTGACGGGATCGATCGCGACGCCCTGCACTCCCGCGCGGCCGTCGAACGCCGCGCTGCCGAGGACGGCGTTGTCGCGCCAGCCCAGGCGATAGGCGGCGCCGTGGATCGAGACCCAGATCTCGCCGGGCTTCGCGCCAAAGCGCACGCCAAAGACGCGGTCGGTGAAGACGCTTTGCACGCCGGCGGGCGTGACGCGCTGATCGGTGGCGATGGCGCCGGGATCGGCAATCTCGCGGCGCGGTGGAGCGGGTGCCTGCACACCCTGGAGGAGGGCCAGGACGGCAATGAGCATGGCTTAAAGCTATGTGATCTTGAGGCGCGCGTTGAGGGTCCAGGCCCAGACCGACAGTCCGGCGGCCGCCAGCACCACAACCGGATCCTCCACCACGAAATGACCCCGATCGATGATCTCCCAGATGTGGAGCACGCAGATAACGGCGAACAGCAGGCCCGTGGTGATCAGATAGGTTCTCATCGAGTGTCTCCGTGCCGACGGATGGTTGTGAACAGGACAAAGCAACACTCTATTCGACGGCGCGGCCTGCAGGAAGGAGCGAGCCTCATCCGGGGCGTCGCCGCCGCGAAGTGAGGCTCGTTGGTCAGGCGTACTGCGAGGTTAGTTGACCTTCTGAGCTGCGGGCGCCTGGCGCCGCGCGAGCTGGATCGCGCCGGCCACAACGCCGAGCACCAGCGCCGCGAGACCCCAGACGGGACCGGCGTCCTGCACGCCAAGCCATGCGTCGAGCGACAACGGGCCAGGACCCGTAAACGCGAGGCTGACCGCTGCGATCGCCAGGATCAGCGTGTATTCGTACCCCTGTTTGTGGTTGAAAAAGCCCTGCTTCAGGTGCGCGCTCACGGCCGCCACGGTCATGACTGCGACGATCAGCACCGCGGCAACCGGCGTCGCCAGGCCCAGCGCCAACAGGAGACCGCCACCCAGCTCCGCGAGCCCGGCAAACAGCGCGTGGCGCCGTCCGGGGACGAACCCGAGCTGCTCCAGAAAACCGCCAGTGCCGTTCAGCCCGTACCCACCGAACCAGCCAAACAGCTTCTGCGCGCCGTGCGCGGCCAACGTCAGGCCGACCACCAGCCGCAGGATCAAGAGACCAATCGCCATAATATCCATCGCTTTCTGTTAGAGTGGTACTATCTGCCGGATAGCAATGTCGCCATTACACTCTCCATTGTCAAGTGGCTTTCTTTTGGGAAGGAACTAGCTTAGAATGCAGCATGAAAAGCGTCGATTCACAGTGCCAGGCGTTCCAGACCGCAATCGAGGTGCTGGGCCAGCAGTGGAACGCCTTGATTCTCAACGTGCTGCTGGGCGGACCGCTGCGCTTCAGCGAATTGTCGGAGCGGGCCCGAGGCCCGGGCGACAAGGTCCTCTCGGCACGACTGAAGGAGCTCGAAGGGCGGGGACTGCTGGTTCGGCACGTCGCTGCCGGACCGCCCGTGCGCGTGAGCTACGAGCTGACCCGCAAGGGGCGCACGTTTGGCGAGCTGGCTCAGGCCATCGAACGCTGGGGCCGAGAGCTGGTGGCAGCCGAAGCACCACGCCGGCGTTAACGAATCACCCTTTCCGTTGGGAGCGTGAGGGATGTGCAGGTTGGTATCGATAGTTTCGCAGCGGCCTATCTCGAGGAAGCCCGCGCAGTAACTCCGTCGGACCGCATTCGTGAGCTCGTCGCAGAAATCGAGCACGCCGATCAGGTCGGACTGGACGTCTTTGGGATTGGCGAGCATCACCGCAAAGAGTATCTCGATTCGGCGCCCACCATGATTCTCGCCGCGGCAGCGGCGCGGACCCGCCACATCCGGCTCGCGAGCGCCGTGACCGTGCTGAGCGCGGCGGATCCGGTGCGGGTATTTCAGGAGTTCGCCACACTCGATCTCCTGTCGCAGGGCCGCGCCGAGATGGTGGTGGGCCGTGGCTCATCGATCGAAGCGTTTCCGTTGTTCGGCTTCCGCCTCGAAGATTACGACGCGCTGTTTGCCGAGAAGCTCGATCTCTTGCTCAAGATCCGGGAGAACGAGCGCGTGCATTGGTCGGGCAAGTTTCGGCCGGCACTCACCGGCCAGGGGATCTACCCGCGGCCCTACCAAGATCCGTTGCCCATCTGGGTGGGCGTCGGCGGGACGCCTCAGTCGTTCGCGCGGGCCGGGGTTCTGGGACTCCCGCTCATGGTCGCCATTATCGGTGGCGAGCCGCGCCGCTTCCGGCCGCTCGTGGATCTGTACCGCGAAGCCGGCCGGCAGGCCGGGCATTCCCCCGATCGCCTGAAGGTTGGCGTGCACGCGCTCGGGTTTGTGGCACGAACCACCGCTGAGGCGGCGAACGACTTCTATCCCGGCTACGCGAGCGCGATCGCCACCGTCGGCAGGGAGCGTGGTTGGCCCCCGCTGACTCGAGCCAGCTTCGACGCGCAGCGCGGACCGGAAGGCGCGCTACTGATCGGTGATCCGGCGTACGTAGTGGAGAAAATCCAGCATTACGACGACGTGCTGGGCGGGATCGATCGGATCACGTTCCAGATGAATGTGACTTCCCTGCCGCATGCCAAGCTCATGGAAGCAATCGAGCTACTGGGAACACGCGTCGCGCCGGAGGTTCGCAAAGTGCCGATCACGTAACACGCCGCACCGTGCGCAGGTAACGGTAGATCGCGCGCAGGTCGTCGTCGCTCATCCGGCTGAAGGCCACCCAGGGCATGGGACTGCCGGGTATCCGCTCACCGGCGCGGAATCGCGCGATGAAATCAGCCTCGGTCCAGAGCGCCGCCCGGCCGGTCGAATCGGCGGTGATGTCGGGCGGCGTCACCTTGATCGGCTTCTTCGCCTCGGTCTCCATATCGGTCCCGCCGGCGAGTCGCGGACCGGTGAAGGCTCCCGTCATCATGTTCCGTTGCGTATGACAGCCGGCGCAGTTCGAAACCGCGGTGACCAGATACGCTCCCCGTTCGACGGACGGACCGGGTGGCGGGCTCTCGGCCAGCGGCGTCGCACTGGGGAGGGGGCCGATCGGCTTCATCACGAAGGCCATGACCGCCTTGCCCATGAGATTGAACTCGTGATCGGGCACAGGATTGCGTACGGCGGGCTGAGATCGAAGGAACGACAGCAGGGCGACGATGTCGGCATCGCTCATTTCATGGAATTCCATGAACGGAATGGCGGCGCGGCCATCGGGTCGCACGCCGTAGCGTAACATCCGCGCGAGCGCGCTGTCGCTGAGCCGGCCGATGCCCGTCGCGCTATCCGGAGTGAGGTTGGGCACGCGGATCGTTCCAGGCGGAATGACGAACGCCCGGCTGCCGCTCAGTGGCGGCGACCGACCGGTTCTCAATCCGGGGAAGTCCGCGGGTGCCGTATGACATTCCGCGCAGTGCGCGGGTCCGTACGCCAGATAGCGACCGCGAGCGACGACGGCGGGATCGGTCGAGGCGGCGAGCCTGGGGTACGGCGCGTCGAACTGCCGATCCCAGCGCAGCCCGATTGTGACGAGCACAATCGCCAAAATGAGTACGACACCAGCCCCGATTCTGAGCAGGACTTTCCGAAACATCGCGATGGATCTCCGTGGTGGACGTCAATTCGCAGTGGTCGCTGGAGGCTGCGCGACGATCGTAACGTGCGCCGGCTCCGGCAAGATAGCGAGTCGCGAACGCGGCGGGCGATGGAGGTCCAACCGAAACAGCCGGCTCGGCGCGACTACCGAGCCGGCTGCCCCCCGTCATACCCTGCGGTTATCGATCAGGCTCGAATGCATTCGCCATGTCATCAGCCGCTGCGTCGCGGTCGCTGAGCGGTGCGAGGCGCCAGCGGTTCTCGATCAACGCGAGGATGGACGTCGTGTCGTAGCGGTTGTGATCGACGAAACGGCGCTTGGCGAACGGCGAGATCACCAGCGTGGGAACGCGGATGCCCGGACCCCAGCGATCGACGACGGGCGGCGCGACGTGATCCCAGAAACCGCCGTGCTCGTCGTAGGTGATGATGATCGCGGTAGTGGGCCAATCGGGCCCGTTCCGCACGGCGTTGATGAGATCGAGCACGTGATTCTCCCCAGTGATCAAGTCAGCGTATCCGGGGTGCTCGTTCTGGGGGCCGAGGGGCTTGATGAACGAGACGGCCAGCAGCCGGCCTGACTGTGCCGCCGCGATGAACTCGGACTCATCGAGCAAGTGCTCCGCCTTGGCGGCGGTGCCGTCCGCGTAGTTCGCGAAATAGGCGAACGGCTGATGGTGGAATTGGAACAGCGGATCGGCGTGGCCGGCGAGCGCATCGTTCCAACCACCCGAGTACCACGCCCAGCTGATGTGCCGCTCCGACAACCGATCGCCGATTGTGGCGAACGTTTGGTTCGGCAGGAGCTGGGCTGCCGGCGTGGTCGCGGGATGCGGGTGGTTGATGGTGAAGATGGTGTTCACCGCATACCCATCGGGCGTCACTGCGCCGTCTTTGATCAGCGATCCGTCGGCGCCCAGCTGGGCAACCATCGCGCTCGGCGCGTTCGGGAACACCGGCGACTGGGCCGCGATGAGCCAAATGTGATTGAGGAAGGATCCGCCGAACGCGGCATGGAAGAAGTTGTCGCACAGCGTGTAGTTGGCGGCCTCCGCGGCCAGCGGCAGCGGACCCGTGTGGTACATGCCCATGACTTCACCCTTGGCATCGCTCACGAGCGCAAACTTGTCCATGCGCCCGCCATCGATCTGTATCTGCTCCTGGTAGAACCGGTGCACGAGATCGCGGATTTTCTGGTCGGCGGGGACAAAGTCTTCGATGGCGAACGGCCCGTTCGCCAGCGTCAGCGGGAACGGCGAGCCGGAGACCTGCGGCAACGTTGCGAACGGCGTGCCGCTCGCATCGACTTGCGTCTGCGTCGCTGCGGCGTTGCTCAACCCATCGGCGCCGGGAAACTCTCCGTACAGGTTGTCGAAGCTGTGGTTCTCGAGGTAGATGACGACGAGGTGCTGCAGGCGGTCGGGAATCTTGGTGTCGGGGATTTCATTCCCGTTCCGCTCGGCCCTGAGAGACGGCTGTGGCGGCGCAACCGGTTGGTCGCGCTGGCACCCGACGATTGCAAGCGCGGTAAGCAAGCAGGCGATCGAGACGAGACGCGGTGCAGGATATCGACGCATGAGTCACTCCTCTGCCGTGGACACGGGCAACTGGGACGAGGCAAATAGACCGGCGTCCCGCCACGGCCACGCGACTTCAGCGTCAAGTCTCTGTCACGAACATCACTGCAAGGACGCGCGCAAGAACGACACGACGTTCGCGATCACTTCGGCGTCACTGACGATGCGGTGGTGGCCCAGACCCGTCGTGGTTACCAGCTCGGCGCCGGGCCACGCCTGAGCGATCGCGGCGCCGTCGCTCCAGCGCACTTCGCGATCATCGCGATCATGGACCACCAGCAGCGGGACGCGCATGCTCGGAGCAAAGGCGGGCACATCCATGCTGCTCCAGCTGAAGTCCAGGCGCCGAGCCAGCCGCTCACGCATCGTGCTCATCACCGGCGGTGTCACGCCGAGCAGCGCGGCGAATTGCGCGCTGTAGCTGTTCACGTTCGCCGAAGGTGAAATGAAAACGGCGCGCCGCGCGCTCAGCCCGCGATGCATCGCGAGCGCCGAGGCGAATCCGCCCAACGAATGGCCCACCACCGCGCTCACCGGCCCGACCGCCGCGGCCACGGCAATCGCGGCGCGCGCGAATTCGGGCCCTGAGCTCAGCCGGCCGTGCGAAGCGCCGTGACCGGGCGCGTCGAAGGTGATGACGCGATGTCCGGCGGCGCGCAACGCGCCGCCCAGATCTACAAACCGCGCCCCGCGACTACCCCAGCCGTGCACGAGCAGCACTCCCGGTCCGCGTTCGCCCCAGGTCCAGACCGTGACCCGGCGAGCGCGGGGGCGTGGGGGGCGGGAACGGGACGGGGAGTCAACGATCACATCGAAGCGTTCTCCATCGCGGAGCCAAGCGGCCATCCGTTCGCTGATCGGGCGGCGCGGTGGTGAGCAGAACATGCGCTCGGCCCAGCGCGCGGCGAGATCGGGCGCGGCTCGTTGCACGGCGCCGAACGCCGCGCGCGTCAAACGTAGAGTTGTGCTCATGGGGTGCTATCTAAACGCCGGCAGGTGCTCCGATAGTTTCACGACGCGCTACGCCTTCCTTTACTCCTCGTCCTCATCCTCGTACTCGTTGTCCGGCAGGAAGATCTCCGCGTATCCGAAGACCGCTCTGCCGGTGATGCGCACAACGCTCTCTGATTCCTCGTCCAGGCCCTTTACAGCGACGTAGCCGAACAGCGCGCGCCCCTGATTCTCGACCCGCACGCCTTCCGGCAAGCGGATCTCCACGTAACCCATGAACGAGTGGACGTCGATTGTCGTGATGCCGGGCGCGAACGTGGCGTTGGTCAAATCCAGCTCCACATACCCCATCCGCGCGTTCAGCGTCAGGTGGCGTGGCACGAGGGTGGCAAGCTTGCGCTCCTGCCCCGAGAACGTTGCGCTGATGCTCGTGTCGGCCCGGTGCGCCACTGCCGGTAAGGGAAGACCCGCGACGATCGCGTCGAGGTCACTCGCCGTCCGCGCCGCGTACACATCCTGAAGTCGAGCCTCGAGCTGCGCCTCGGTGAGCTCGTCGTTGGCAAAGTGGTGCGTCAACAGCTCGATGACACGCTCCCGTGCGGCGGAAGAGAGCGGATCTGGAAGAGGGGGTGAAGACACGTGGTCGAATCTATCTCAGCGCGCGACCTTCGCGACGGTGTCCCACGTTCGCGTCGTCTGATCTTTGCCGAGCGTCTTTTCGAGCAGCGACATGAACACGGGGCCCTTGGGAGTCGGTAGATAGGCGGTGAAGATCTCACTGCCTTTCATCGTGAGGATGCGGGCCCCGTCGGCCTCGATGGGGAGCTTGATCTTGACCTTGGGGCGGCCTTTCAGGAACGTGACGATACGTTTCGCTTTTGGACTGACGCGGAAGGCGCGATAGGGGTCGGTCGCCAGCAGCCCCCGCAGCTCCTCGATAGGCCGCACGATCGTCAGAAATGCCTTGCCCATGCGCTGCTGCATCGCCGCCTCGGCCTTTTGCTCCAGGGCCGCCTCCGACGTGCTGCGGGCGGCGAACACGACATTGCCACTCGTTAAGACAGTCCTGACATCGGTGAATCCTGCACCCTCGAAGGCAGCCCGAAGGTCTGCCATCTTGCAGTTCATGGGCATGACGCCTCGCAGGAACGCTGCATACCGTGGCATGACCAAAAGTTAGCGTTCTGTCGAATTTCCGTATCCCCAGACGACCATTCAGTGTCCCGAGCATATTTCAGAACCACTTGGAGGAATTCTATGAAATACCTGTGCCTGGTTTATCAGGAAGAAAAAGAGGAGGTCAACGTCCCCAAGGACGTGATCGAGCAGGCCAAGCGGGACTACTGGGCGTTCACCGAGGATATCAAGAAGAGCGGCAACTACGTCGGCTCGCACGGGCTGCAGCAGACCGATCAGGCGACGACGGTGCGCGTCCGCAACGGCAAGCTCTCCACGACCGATGGGCCGTTCGCCGAAACGAAAGAGCAGCTCGGCGGGTACTTCCTGATCGAAGCGAAGGATCGCAGCGAAGCCATTCAGATCGCGAGCCGGATCCCGTCGGCCAAGTGGGGCTCAATCGAGATTCGTCCAGTCTGGTCCCCAAACGGCAAGTAACCGGAGGAAGCCATGAGATACCTGTGCTTGATCTACGAGGATGAGAAGTGGTGGGAGAAGGCGTCGCCAGCAGACATGCAGCAGGGGATGGCCGACTACAACGGGTTCACCGACAGCATCAAGAAGGCGGGCAACTACATCGGCGGCGAAGCGCTTCAGCCCACCAAGACGGCGACGTCGGTCCGTGTGCGGAACGGCAAGCTCTCGACCACCGACGGTCCGTATGTCGAGACGAAAGAGCAGCTCGGCGGCTACTACCTGATCAACGCGAAGGATCTGAACGAAGCCGTTCAGGTCGCATCACGGATTCCCGGCGCGAAGCACGGTACGGTCGAAGTACGGCCCGTGATGGAGTTCGACCAGCCGTAGACACGATCGAGTCGGTCTATCGCGCCGAGTCGCGACGCGTCCTCGCCACGCTCATCCGCCTCCTCGGTGATTTCGATCTCGCCGAGGAGGCGATGCAGGATGCGTTCGCCGCGGCGGTCGAGCGCTGGCCGATCGAAGGGACACCCACCAATCCCCGCTCGTGGCTCATCTCGACGGGGCGATTCAAGGCGATCGACCGGCTGCGCAAAACCCGCCGCGAGGTCGATGCCGACGTGGAGGTGATCGCGGAGCTTCCCGAAGAGCCGTACGATCTGGTCGACGACCGGCTGCGCCTGATCTTCACCTGCTGCCATCCGGCGCTGAACCCCGACGCGCAAGTCGCGATGACGCTCCGCGAAATCTGTGGTCTCACGACGGAAGAGGTTGCGGCGGCGTTTCTCACCAATCCGCCCACGCTGGCGCAGCGTATCGTCCGCGCCAAAGCCAAGATTCGCGACGCGAAAATTCCCTACGAGGTGCCCGAACAGCGCGATCTGCCCGAGCGCCTGGCGAGCGTGTTGCACGTCGTCTATCTCGTCTTCAATCAGGGCTACTTCACGCGGGCCGATCTCGCGCTCGAGGCGATCCGGCTCGGACGGCTGCTGGCTGATCTGCTCCCTGCGCCCGAGGCGATCGGACTGCTCGCGCTGATGCTGCTCCACGACGCGCGCCGCCGGTCGCGCACGACGCCAGCCGGTGAGCTGATTCCGCTCGAGGAGCAGGATCGCTCGCTGTGGAACCGTGAGCAGATAAATGAAGGCGTGGCCCTGGTCGAGTA
>DAIQBJ010000079.1:0-11084 GCA_036781225.1 Gemmatimonadales bacterium
CCGCGCCGCTCTCGATGGCGTGCTTGAGCTGCTCCGTCAGCTGCCGCCGGATCGGAATGGGACTGCGCGCGTCGACGTGGAGGTTCATAGTCATCGGCATACTGTCCGACCTAAATAGTACACTAAATCTAAATTATCTCTGTGTACTAGTTTAGTGGTACAGTGCTCCCTGGAAGAGAGGGACCCACCATGGCTCAGAAGACCCACACGACGTTGCGTCCGCTCCATGACCGCGTACTCGTCAAGCGCCTCGCCGAGGGCGACGACAAGCACGGCAGCATCATCATCCCCGACACCGCCAAGGAGAAGCCGCAGGAGGGCAAGGTCATGGCGGTGGGGACCGGCCGCGTCACCGACGAGGGCAAGAACTACCCTCTCGCGGTGAAACAAGGCGACCGAATCCTCTTCGGCAAGTATTCGGGCAACGAGATCAAGCTGGACGGCGAAGAGTTCCTCATCATGAAGGAAGAGGACATCCTCGGCGTCCTTGCGCACTCGGGAGGAAAGTAGCCATGCCTAAGCAACTTCTGTTCAACGAGGAAGCCCGCGCCGCGCTCTTGCGCGGCGTCAACATCATGTCGCACGCCGTCACGGTGACGCTCGGGCCGAAGGGGCGGAACGTCGTCATTGCTAAGAAGTTCGGCGGCCCCACCCTGACCAAGGACGGCGTCACCGTCGCCAAGGAGATCGAGCTCAAGGACCCCTGCGAGAACATGGGCGCCCAGATGCTGAAGGAAGTCGCCTCCAAGACCTCCGACGTCGCAGGCGACGGCACGACGACCGCGACGGTCCTCGCCCAGGCCATCTTCCGCGGCGGCCTCAAGAACGTGACGGCCGGCGCGAACCCGATGGCCCTGCAGCGCGGCATCGAGCAGGCCGTTGTCACGGTGGTCCGGGAGCTGAAGGACATGTCCAAGGCCACCAAGGACAAGAAGGAGATCGCCCAGGTCGCGACGATCGCGGCGAACAACGACAAGACGATCGGCAGCCTGATCGCGGAAGCGATGGAGAAGGTCGGCAAGGACGGGGTCATCACCGTCGAAGAGGCCAAGGCGATGGAGACTACCCTCGACGTCGTCGAGGGAATGCAGTTCGACCGCGGGTACCTCTCCCCCTACTTCGTGACGAATCCGGAGCGGATGGAAGTGGTGCTGGAGGATGCGCTCGTCCTCATCTACGAGAAGAAGCTCAGCGTGATGAAGGACATGCTGCCGCTGCTCGAGCAGGTCGCCCGGGCGGCCAAGCCATTGCTCATCATCGCCGAGGACGTCGAGGGCGAGGCGCTGGCCACCCTGGTCGTCAACAATTTGCGCGGCACGCTGCGCTCCGCGGCCGTGAAGGCGCCCGGCTTTGGTGACCGGCGCAAGGCCATGCTCGAAGACATCGCCACACTGACAGGCGGCAAGGCCATCACGGAAGACCTCGGAATCAAGCTCGAGAACCTCAAGCTCGACGACCTCGGCCGCGCCAAAAAGGTCGTCGTGGACAAGGACAACACCACGCTCATCGAGGGCGCGGGCAGCACCAAGGAGATCCAGGGCCGCATCAAGCAGATCCGGGCCCAGATCGAGGAGACGACCTCGGACTACGACCGGGAGAAGCTCCAGGAGCGGCTCGCCAAGCTCGCGGGCGGCGTCGCCGTCGTCAAGGTCGGGGCGGCCACTGAGACCGAGATGAAGGAGAAGAAGGCGCGGGTCGAGGATGCGCTGAACGCCACCCGCGCGGCCGTCGAGGAAGGGATCGTGGCCGGCGGCGGCGTGGCGTTACTGCGCGCCGCGGAAGCCTTGGACAGCCTCAAGCTCTCGGGCGACGAGGGCACCGGAGTCATGATCGTCCGGCGTGCCCTGGAGGAGCCGATCCGGATGATCGTGGAGAACGCCGGGCTCGAGGGCTCCGTGATCGTCGACAAAGTCCGGGCCATGGTCCCGGTCACCCGCGGCTTCGATGCCGAGACCAACGAGTACGTCGACATGATGCAGGCGGGGATCATCGATCCCACCAAGGTCGAGCGCGTCGCGCTGCAGAATGCGGCCTCGATCGCATCGCTGTTGCTCACGACCGAGGCCCTCGTCACTGACATCCCGGAACCGACCCCCGCGGCGATGGCACACGGCGGATCGGACTAGTCAGAGGACGGCGTCGGCCGCCACTCGGTGTCTGGTGGCAGCATTCGAGAGTGACTTCGACCGGCGCGACTTCGCCCGACCATGGCCCGCGGCGACGGTGACGCGGATGGCCGTGACGGAGTCGCGCAGCGGTCGGCCTTCTCCAAGCTTGCGCGCAACTTCATGGCCTTCGTTGGACCAACATCCAATAGAGGGCGGTTGACACGCCTTGCTAGCGTGGGCGCGTTGGAGGGGGCCATAAGCGTTCAGTCGCGGCTCGACGGTGTGCACGTGCTGGTCGTTGACGACACACGTTCTGTTCTCGACGTCGTGACGGACATGCTGAAACACAATGGCGCCGAGGTCACCGGTTGGCACCGCCGAAGTTGCCAGTGTGATCCGCGCGGGGTTCCAGTACCACGTGGCCAAACCGGTCGGTCTGAACGAGCTCATCGGCGTCGTCGCCATCCTGGCCCTGAAGGAGCATCCGAGTGGACGGTTGGTGGACTGAGATCGAAGCAGAGATCCGAACGATCATTCGGCTTCACCCCGCGGTGACTCTGGAAGAGCTCGCCCGACATCTCGGCATATCCGAGGGCGGGACCGCATCGATCCTGCGCGTGCTGATGATCGGTCAGCCCACGGGGTCGTCGATCGTGCGTTGACGGTGCCGCGAGAGGCGTTCTGATACCCCAAGGTCCAATAGTACTGATGGCTCTTTCGGCGCAAGGTCGTGTAGAGGGGGATTGGCGTGAACGCGACACTTGTGATCGACCGCCCATGACGTCCTCGCTGGTGATCGCTCGATGTCACACGTGCAAGGCCGAGCTGCCGGAGAGCACCGAAGGGTACTGCAACGAGGCTTGCCGTCTGAAGGTCGGCCGTTCGAAGCGCGCGCCTGGACGGGTCGCGGCTCGTCGGCGTCGGCGGCGCGGCGGGCGCCGACTCTAACCGACGCGGCCACGTTTCAGACGCCGATGACACGCAACGAGTGAAGGAGAACGACTCATGAGCTTCGCCATGTTCGCCGGATGGGTTCTTGCAGGGCTCTTGGCAGGCCTGATGGCCGGGTTGGTCATGAAGCACGGAGGCTACGGCCTGAAAGGAGACGTCTATCTCGCGCTCGCCGGAAGCATCGGCGGCAGCTGGATCCTCCGCATCGTCGGCGCCGCGCCGAACAACGTCTCCGCCGGGGCGGTTATCGCATTCATCTTCGCGGCGGTGCTGATCGGCGCACAGCGCAAGTTCCGCCCGATCGAGCCCGCTCGCGAGGAGCGGGTGACGTTATGGCGGTGGGGCCTCGGCGCATCGATCGTGGCCGGCATCCTCTGGATGGCGCTCAGCCCGAACGTGCCGCCTGTGGCGACGGCCGCCGCGGTTCAGGACAAGACATACACGGTGACTCCGTCGTCGACGAAGGTTCAAACGGGGATCGTGGCCGCCGAGCTGACGGACATGAAGGTCACCGAGCGTGTCGAGGACGGTTCCGGCCGCATCGTCACCCCGGCCAAGCTCACCGGGAGGCTCGTGCTCACGAATACCTCGCGCGACCAGGCCGTGCGTCTCGTGAGCGGCAAGCTCCGCTACATCGACGGCACGGGCCGGCCGATCAAGCTCGAGGACACGCGAACGGAGCCGACGATCAAGTTCTCCGCCTCCGGCACCGACCGGCTCGACCCGGGCCAAGAGGCCACCGAGTCGCTCGACGTCGACTTTCCCGTCTCGGCTCTGACGGGGTCGACGCTGAAGGCGATCTACATGGATCTCGTGTACATCCCTTCGGCGTACCGCGAGGCCAGCGCGCGCTTCGGCGTGGCCATCGGTGCCAAGTGACGCGGACGGGGATGTCGAGCCGCGCGCTCGTGCGCGACCGCACCACACTGCATCGAGTGATGGGGCGGGCGCTGCGTGATTACGCGGGCGGCACCTGGACAGCGAGCTCGGACGAACTTCATGGCTGAGACCATCGTGCAGATGACACCGATGCTCGTCCTCGGCGGGCTGATCGCAGCGTGGCTGGCCGAGGCCGTTTCACGCGCGTGGGGATACGGGTTCATTTCCGACATGGTTCTGGGCCTGGCCGGCAGCCTGATCGTCGGCGCCTTCGTCTGGCTCCTGCTTTGGCGGGATGCCGGAATGGCGACGATGCTCCTTGTCGGCTGCACAGGCGCGGCGCTGGCGATCATCGCCCAGCGCAATGTCATGCCCTCCCGAGCTAGTGCGGAGGCCTGACGGAATTGACCATGAGCGACGTCGCCTTTACGCGCCGGTCACCCACCACCGCGGCGTCGGCGGCCGAGCGCGTAGGCGGGTTCTTGCGCTCGGTATACGCCTGGATGTTCGCCGGCCTTGGCGTGACGGCCATAGTGGCCGCCGCGGTCGCCGGCTCGCCCACGGTCATGCGCGCGATCGCGGCGAATCAGTTGCTCTTCATGGTCGCGCTCGTCGCCGAGCTGGCCATGGTGTTCTATCTCTCGGCGCGCGTGCAGAGTCTGACGCCGACTGCGGCCACGCTGCTCTTCCTGGTCTACTCGGCGTTGAACGGGGTCACACTGTCGGTGCTGCTGCTCGCCTATAGGGGCGCCTCCATCGCGACGACGTTCGTCGTCACCGCCGGCATGTTCGGCGCTCTCGCCGTGTTCGGCTCGACGACGAAGCGTAGCCTGGCCGGCGCAGGCCAGTTCTTCTTCATGGGACTCGTCGGCCTGGTGTTCGCGTCGATCCTGGCGATGTTCTGGCGCAGCGACGCGCTGCAGTTCCTGATCTCTGTCGTCGGCGTCATCGTGTTCACCGGACTCACGGCCTGGGATGCGCAGCGCCTCAAGCGGATGGCGACCGATCTCCCGGAAGGCCGCCATGGCACGTATGCGATCGTTGGCGCGCTCTCACTCTACCTGAACTTCATCAACCTCTTTCTCATCCTGCTCCGCTTTACGGGCGGGCGCCGCGGCTGAGCCGCGCGGGACGACAACATGAAGTGGGTCGTCGACTTCTACAACCAGCGGCGCGCAATCGTCGCGCGCTACGAGGTCGACGCGATGTCCGCGGCCGCGGCGGTCGTATTGGGGCGGCAGGCCATGCTCGTGCAGTACCCGCCGGCTCCCGCTCGAGGACGTCCGAGCCTGTTCGAACGCGCCGAGCGCATCGGGGGCCAAGACGGGACGGGCTGGATTGTCTATCGGATCGGGAGGAGTGATGGAATGCCGGCCCACGCCGGTGGGTCGTGACTTATGGGCCGATCGGCTCACGCCACCTGCCGCAAGTATTCGTGACGAAGCCCACCGACGCGTGGCACTGCCACCACCCGGCCCTGGCTCGGCGGCTGCACACTCCGCGACTCCGGCGCGTCCTTCGCCAGGGATAAGTGTGTCCGGGTAGGCGACATCGCTTCGCATCGTACTCGCCTCGACGTGGTGACCGCCTCCACGCACTACGGCGCCGCAATGACCTTGGGATCCGAGCTCGAGATGCGGCCGCTCGTAACTGTCATGCCGGCCTCGGCAGGCTTTATCGGCGCACGGATAATCCCGGGCAGGCCCAGGAGCACCTGACCACCGCGGGGACGATGTACAGCGAGATGGGCATGACGTACTGGTCGGAGAGGCCGGAGAAGGGGTTAAGCAAGGAGACACTGTGAAGACACACGAAATCCCGCGGATCACTTTGAACGACGGGACGACCATCCCGCAGCTTGGCTTCGGTACGCTGAACGTGCAGCCGGACCGCAAGTCAACGCCTGCGAACATCGAAAGAACAGCCGCGATCGTCAGTCTGGCGCTGGAACTCGGCTACCGCCACCTCGATACCGCGCAGAGTTACGGGAACGAACAGGGTGTCGGGAAGGCGATCGCAGCGTCGGGGATCCCGCGCGACGAGCTGTACGTGACCAGCAAACTCAGCAACGGCAACCACCGCCCCGACGACGTGCGCCGTTCGTTCGACGAGACCCTCAAGAAGCTAGGCCTCGAGCAGCTCGACCTCTTCCTGATGCACTGGCCCGTGCCGACATTGTACGACGGCGACTACATCTCGACCTGGAAGGCGATGACCGAGCTGGTCAAGGGCGGCCGCCTACGCACAGTGGGAGTGTCGAACTTCCAGTCGGAGCATCTCGATCGCATCGTGGCCGCGACCGGTGTGGTGCCCGCTGTGAATCAAATCGAGGTGCACCCGTACTTCACCAATGACGCCGTCCGCGCTGCTTCGATCCGCCACGGCGTCACGGTGGAAGCGCATAGTCCGCTCGGGCACGGGCAGGGCCGGCTGCTCGACGACCCGGTGATCCGACGGGTCGCGGCCGCGCGCGACAAGACGAGCGCGCAGATCGTTCTTCGCTGGCACCTCCAGCACGGCCGCATTGTCTTCCCGAAGTCAGTTCACCGCGAGCGGATGGAGGAAAACTTGAAAGCGTTCGGCTTCGAACTCTCCCCCGATGAGATGGCTGCTATCGACGGCCTCGACAGGGGTGAGAAGGGGCGCGTCGGGCCACACCCGGACACGTTCGCCGCGATCCCGGAGACGGACAAGCGTTCCGACGAGTAAGGGCGGGAATGACACGACCTTTCGTCCGTTAGGCGAACGGACACGGGGGCGCCGCTCGCAGCAACTGGGTGGCGCCGGTAGGATCGAGTCGTGTCCTGGTGGCGAGATATGAGTCTGGTCCACCGCGTGCTGCTCCTTATCGGCGCCCTGCTCGGTGTGCTCGGGCCGGCGTGCACAACCTTCCGGCCAACCGCTGCCCCACCCGTGGCGCCCGCCTCCCCGGCCCGGTTGTCCGGGAGTCCAGAGGCAGTTTCCGAGGCGTCCTACATCCACTGGTTAGTGGAGCGGTCGATGCTCCATCAGGCCGAGCTGACGGCACGACGGTACTCGGGCCAGGGCCAGCTATGGCAGCATCCGTACGCCGTGCCGCAACCCCGGGCTGCCTCGGCGCTGGCGTCGGTGTGGTTTACGGCCTACCCCGCCGCGCACATCACGCGGTCGGACGAATCGGTGCTGCATAGCCTGAGCGATCTGGGGCTGTGGCGGCTCTTCCACGAGATGGGCATCACCGCGGTGCATACAGGGCCGATGAAACGGGCCGGAGGGATTCGCGGGTACGAGTTCACGCCGACCGTCGATGGCAACTTCGATCGCATCAGCAGCGAGATCGACCCCGCCTTCGGCACCCAGGAGGAGTACGTTTCGATGGTCCGGCAGGCTCGCGACCACGGCGCCGTGGTCATCGGCGACATCATTCCCGGCCACAGCGGCAAGGGCGCCGACTTCCGCCTCGCCGAACGCGACTACGGCGATTATCCCGGCCTCTACCACATGGTGGAGATCGCCGCCAAGGACTGGAGCCTGTTACCCGACGTGCCGGTCGGAAGGGATTCGGTCAACCTCCAGCCCGCGGTCGTCGACCAGCTCAAGGCGCGTGGCTACATTGTGGGCCAGCTCCCGCGCACCATCTTCTACGAGCCGCACGTCAAGGAAAGCGACTGGTCGGCCACCGACGCCGTCGCCGGCGCCGACGGCCGCACTCGCCGCTGGGTGTACCTGCACTACTTCAAGGAAGGACAACCTACCTTCAACTGGCTCGATCCCAGCTTCGCCGCGCCGCGGCTGGTGGCGGGTGACGCGCTCCACTCGCTGGGCACGCTGGGCGAGCGCATGCTGCGGCTCGACGCCAACGGCTTCCTCGGCATCGAAGTCGGGCCGAGCAACGGCCGCGCCTGGTCCGAGGGGCACCCGCTGTCGGTGACCGCCAATCAGCTGATCGCCGGACTGGTGCGCAAGCTCGGCGGCTTCACCTTCCAGGAACTCAACCTCACCCTCGAGGACATCCAGGTCATGTCGCTGGGGGGCGCCGATCTCTCCTACGACTTCGTGACCCGCCCCGCGTATCACCACGCCCTCGTCACCGGCGACGCCGAGTTCCTGCGCCTGATGCTGGGGCTCCAGCGCAGGTACAAGATCGATGCGGCGAGCCTCATCCATGCGCTCCAGAACCACGACGAGCTCACCCTGGAGCTGGTGCACTTCTGGACCCGCCACAAGGACACGACCTTCACCTTCCGCGGCAGGACTCTGAAGGGCAGCGAGCTCCGAGACGTCATCCGCGCCGAGATGCACGCGCGACTCCTCGGCCCGGCGGCGCCCTACAACCTTGAGGCCGCCAACGGCGTCTCCTGCACGACGGCCACCGTCGCCGCTGCCGCCCTCGGCATTCGCGACCTCACGCGTCTGACCGACGCGCAGCGGCAGGCCATCCAGGGTGCTCATCTGCTCCTGGCGATGTACAACGCGATGCAGCCCGGCGTCTTTGCGCTGTCCGGCTGGGATCTCGTGGGCGCCCTGACTTTGCCGGCGGAATCCGTGAAGACCCTGGTCGCCGACGGCGACACGCGCTGGATCAACCGGGGTGCGTACGATCTCCTCGGCATCAATCCGGAGACGAACCGATCGAGCGCTGCGCTGCCCCGCGCGCCGACACTCTATGGCACGCTCGTCGAGCAGCTCCAGCAGCCCGGATCGTTCGCGTCGCAACTGAAAAAGATGCTGCGCGTGCGCGCCGAGTATCGGATCAACGAGAGCGAGCAGATCGACGTGCCAGTCGTGAACGCACGCGGCCTGGTGGTCATGGTCCACCGGCTCCCGGCCGCCAAGGGCATTCAGGTCACCGCCCTCAACTTCGGGCGCACCGCCATTCGCGAGACCGTAGTCATCAAGGCTGCCGTGGCTGGCGGCGACGTCAGGGACCTCGTCGAGGATAAGGCCCTACCCAGGCTCGAAGCCGGCGGCCGACTGCCGTTGGCCCTCGGACCCCATCAGGGACAGGTCTTGCTCATCAAGGAGTCCCGCGATGGAAAGTAGTCTCGGGATGGAGCGCCCGCGCTTGAGCTTCTGGCAGATCTGGAACATGAGCTTCGGCTTCCTCGGTATCCAATTCGGCTGGGCCCTGCAGATGGCGAACATGAGCGCCATCTACGAGTATCTCGGCGCTGACGCGCACCAGATCCCGATGCTCTGGCTCGCGGCGCCGCTGACCGGGCTGATCGTTCAGCCCGTCATCGGCCACATGAGCGATCACACCTGGAACCGGCTCGGCCGGCGCCGGCCCTACTTCTTGACCGGAGCGCTGCTCGCATCCTTGGCGCTCACCGCCATGCCCAACGTGTCGGCGCTGTGGATGGCGGCCGGGCTGCTCTGGGTGATGGACGCCTCCATCAACATCAGCATGGAGCCCTTCCGGGCCTTCGTCGCCGATCTCGTCCCTCCCGACCAGCGCACGCGCGGGTTCGCCATGCAGGCCCTCTTCATCGGCCTGGGCGCGGTCATCGCATCCATGTTGCCCTGGCTGCTGTACCACTTCTTCCCGGTCGACAGTAATGGCGGGACCGTGAGTCCTTCGATCCCGTTCGCGGTGATGGTCGCCTTCTACGCAGGAGCGGTAGTCTTCCTCGCCGCGGTGCTCTGGACGATCCTCACGACCGAGGAGCACCCGCCCGTCGATCTGGAAGCGTTCAGACGGATGAAGGCTGAGCGAGGCGGCGTCGGGGCTGCCGCATCCGAGATCGTTCACGACGTAATAGCAATGCCACCGACGATGCGGCGCCTGGCCTGGGTGCAGATCTTCACGTGGCTGGGCCTGTTCTGCATGTGGCTGTACTTCGGCGTGGCCGTGGCCCGCAACATCTTCGGCGGCACGCCCGGAACTCCCGCCTACGCCGAGGGAATCGCCTGGGGCGGCAACTGCTTCGCGATGTACTCGGCAGTCTGCTTCGCCTTCTCGTTCGTGCTTCCGGCGGTGGCCGAGCGGCTGGGGCGCCGGCTCACCCACAGCCTCTGCCTGGCCGTGGGCGCGCTGGGCCTCCTATCGGTGGCGTTCATCAGCAGCAAGTACGTCCTCCTCTTATCCATGGTGGGCGTGGGCATCGCCTGGGCCAGTATCCTCGCGATGCCGTACTCGATCCTCGCCGGGGCGCTTCCCGCGGATAAGACCGGTATCTACATGGGGATCTTCAACTTCTTCATCGTCATCCCGGAGATCCTGGCCGCGCTCGTCTTCGGCAAGGTCATGGAGAAGTTCCTCACCGACAACAGCACGCTGGTGCAGCTGATCGGTGGCGACAACCGACTCACCGCCGTGGTCATCGGTGGCGTCTCCATGGCGGTGGCCGCGGCGCTCTGCGTATTCGTCACGGAGCCCGGAGGAACGCCTGCTCCGGCCACCTTCAGGGAAGCGCCCGGCGCCCGCTGATCACGTGGACAACAATCAATATGACTCCGATCAGGAACAGAACCCAGGCGATCTGGCCTGCGATTGCGGCGATCCCAAACAAGCCTAGCGCCCCGGCGATAAGCCCGACGACGAGAAACATCAACGCGTAATAGAGCATTGCCGTTGTTCCTCCATTGGCGTCAGGCATTGCAAGGCGAATGCCGCCAACGGTCCGCTGAGAAATGTTTTCCCTAGTCAACCACTACTTCTCTTTCCGACTCTCCCGCGCGCGATGTTAGACGTGATGTACGGACCGATCCCGCGCTCAAGGAAGTGGTCACTTTGAGTGTTTCCGGCGACCAAGGCAAGTATCGAGTCGATCGCGGCCGGTTAGACGACACCGCCGACACGCGCGAGATGTTCGCGCCTTATTTCAATGGACGAACTCATATAGATGTCGGGACCATCATCGGTGACGGATACGGTGGCGGAGGCTGCAGGTTCCCGTTTAGGATTGCGACGATGAGCAGGCCGATGGACGTCAACCGAGAACATTGGGACGAAGCGACGGAGATCCATGCCCGCGGTAACGTCTACGGTCTCGATGACTTCAAGGCGGGGCAATGCCAGCTGCATCGGATCGAAGTCGATGAGCTCGGCGATGTGGCAGGCAAAAGGCTCTTGCACCTCCAGTGTCACTTCGGACTCGACACGCTGTCGTGGGCCCGCCGCGGAGCGGTGGTTTTCGCCTTTCCCGCGGAACTGGAAAGCTGGCT
>DAIQBJ010000080.1:0-8378 GCA_036781225.1 Gemmatimonadales bacterium
GACCGACCGGCGCCGGAGCGACCGGCGTCGATGCCAGACAGCCCCGTTCCGCGTGCCCTGCCACGGCCGGCGACCCCGGTCGACCCTCCTGCAGAGCCCGAGGACCGCCTCGATCCCGCGAGCCTGCCCATGCCCAGCCTGTCGCGACGCCGCGTCGTGACCGCCGGCGGCGTCCTCCTGGCCGGGCTCCTGACCCTGAGCTTCGTCCATCAGGTGGGCGAGGCGACTGATGCCGCTGGCCGTGCCGAAGACTCTGTTCCTCGACGTCGTGCAGGCCCTGACGGCTGCTGGCATCAGCGCGATTCACATCCCGGCCAAGCTCGAGGGCATGGCGTTCGGGCCGGACGTGACGCTGAACGGCAGTCCCAGGCACACGCTATACATCTCGACCGACAACGACTTCCTGGCGGCCGTGCCGGACAAGAACAACGTCATCGTCGACAACCCGAATCAGTTCTTCGTGTTCGCGTTCAGCGGCGCCGCCGACCTCCCTGGGTTCGTCCCGCAGGACCTGGCGCCGTGGCACGGTGACGACGACTAGCCGGATGGCTCGGGGGGGCCTGCCGGTTGGGCAAACGCCCCGGCGTCCGGCGTCGTCGACCCATCACCAGCAGCGCACCGTTGGGGTTGCGTACTGCCCCCCGGCACGACCTCACTAGGTCGTGGCGGGGGGCAGATCGCCCTAGCAGCCCGTGGTGAAAGTCGGCCGGGTAGTCACGCCTTACGGAGTAGCGCCCCGCATGCGATAGCGCAAGTGGATTGCTCCGGTGCCGAAACGTCGCGTCTCAAGGAGTTCGAGATCCCGTCGTATGGCGGCTCGGAATGCCGGCTTTCCGCCGCCGACGATCACCGGGTGGAGAAACAGGTGACATTCGTCGACGAGATCGGATTCGAGCGCAAGTCCTGCCAGCTCGGCGCCGCCAATGAAGATGTCGTGCTCCGATTCGCGCTTGAGCTTCCGAGTCGCCTCGGGATCGAACTCCCGCTCGACACGCGCGATGCGTGTCGGAGCGCCTGTCAGCGTTCGTGAGAAGACGATCTGCTCGGCCTTCTGCCAGACCCGTGCGAAGTCACGGTGTTCGGGCGGATAGCCCTCCACCGGCGCATCCCAGTACGCCATCGTCTCATAGAGTCGCCGCCCAAGGAGATGGGTTCCGATCGGTCGCATCAACTCAGTGATGAAATCGAATACTTGATCGGGATTGCTCCAATCGAAGGAGCCGGTGCGGTCCTCGATGTAACCGTCGAGTGACGCATGGGTGATGTAGATCAACTTCGACATACGAGAGAACGGTACTACACTTCGCCCATGTCGATGGGCAAACGAAAACGCGACCGACAGCCGGCGATGTGGGTGACGGCGACGGACTTGCCGACGGCCGCGAGTCATCCCTTCTATCGTCGGTTGAATCAGCTGCTGCGAGAGCACGGCTTCGACGACTTCGTCGAAGCGCAATGTGCCGGCTTCTACGCCGCCACGATGGGCCGCCGAACCTTAAGGCACCAACGCTGATAGACCAAACCGCGAAGAGAGTTGCGGCATGCAGTCAACATTGCCTGTCAGCCGACTTGAGTCATCTCCTTCAAGGCGTCATCGGCACCGGTCGTGACGTCGACACACGCCGTCACGTCGAGCAATGCGATGTGACTGGTGGAAGCCGCCTCCGTCGCCGCGCTAGTCGGCGCTTCGACGATGACCCCCCTATCGAGCACGTGATCCATCACGTCGAGCAGGGTTGGCGCACGGCGCAGTGATGTTCGGTCATGCATACGCCGAGACGGGTGCAAGGCGTAGACCACCACTCGGGATCATCTTCGCCGCGCACGACGTCTGCCGGACAACGGGCTCGCGGCCTGGGCAGTCGTCAAGAAGCGCGGTTTTTCTCATCGAATCTCTAATCCAGGACACTAGCTGCCTACTTCTTTCCGAACGGCTCGAAGGCGAACTTCTGGCCACCAACACTCGCCTCGAACATGAGGCCACCCTTACCGGTGGTGAAGACCGCCACGCCGTTCTCGTATTTCGCGTTCGTCGACGCGCCCCTCGCAGCCGCGATCGCGCTTGCCTGAGCCGCGAGCGCGAGCGTCCCCTTCTTGAAGTCCGTGAACGCCGGCAGCGTCTCGAAGAAGATGACTTCCGAGTAGGTTTGACCACCGAGCTGGGCGCCGACGGTGATCTGCGTGAGCGACGCCTTTCCGATGGCCTTGCGCTTTTCGAAGACGACGCCGGAGCCGGTCGCACCTCCAACCCCAATCGCCCCCTTGCTAACCGTCGGGAAGACGGCATACCCCACCGCGTTGTCGAAGAAGCGCGAGAGACCCGGATCTGCCTTTTTGAAGACCGCGATGGTCTCTTGGGCCTCCTTTACATCCTTGGTTACATCCACGGTTTGGGCTGTGGCGGCTCGGATGAGAAGACCGAAGACCAGTAAGATTCCTACGCCGGACGTTTTCGCTGCCATATGACTCTCCTCTCCGGCCGAATGCGTAACCTGCTTGTCTGCGGTTTCCAATATCGACCATACTCCTTTCGTCTGCCTTCGCTATTACGAACGGGTGGGTTGCGTTGGAGTTTGCGGCGCGACGACTAACCGGACTTGAGAGTCTCCCACGCCGCCCGCTGGACCGCTCGCCACGGCGTCTCGCCTGCGTCGAAACCGTCGGCAGAGACCGCGGCATCGTGTGAGAACGTCGCGCGCCACGTCGAGCCCTCTATGTTGATAAGGTGAAGCCGATAACCCTGCCGCGCCATGCCCGTAACCACGTCGCCGATTCCGCGCCAGGTGTCGAAGCACTGGTGCCGCCACGCCTCGGGAGCCCACGTCTCGGTCAGCATCGTGCGGATGAGGAGTTCGATTCGAGCGTGGGGAGCAGAAAGGGCAGGCGGCCGGGGTGCCTATTCAATCACCCGATCCGCCCGTAGCAACATAACGGCGGGATCGTGAGGCGGAGCGCGTTGGCGGTTTTCTCGTTGACGATCATTTCAGAACGGACACTCTCAGCGAAACGTAATACGTGGGCGTCGAGTTGCGAATGTCTCACAGAGACCGCGCGAATCAAGGCGGCCGGCGCGGCAGCGACGCGAGCGTTCTCACAAGTGCATCCAGATCGACTGGTTTGAAGTAGTAGCCGGCGAAGCCGCTCGCAGGGTCAAGCTGATCGTGTCGCTCGCCGGTCATTGCGTACACCGGTGCCTGCGCCGAGGGTGTCCGGGACGTTCGCAGCGCGCGCAGGAACCACCAGCCATCCTCGCGAGGCATGCGAAGGTCGACCAGCGCCGCATCGAGAACGTGACTCTCTGCGATGACAAACGCAGCTTTCGCGCTGCCAGCACCCACGACCCATGCACCGCAAGCGGTGAGGTACTCCTGGAGCATATCGACCGTGTCGCGGTGATCGTCGACGACGAGAATGGTGAGGCCACGAAGAGGGCGCCGTGCAGCGAGCACCATGTTCAAGGCTAATACAGGGTGCAACCAAATTTCGGATGAGGAGCGTTATCCTAACCATGACGTCGCTACGCGAGCTACGGGCTCGTGCTATCGTCGCGCGCTGCCAGTCGAGGAAACGACCATGCCAGAGAGGGGCGCGCTCGTGGCGGTCCTGATCATGGAGCGCCCGCTCTGCGTGAATTGCATCTCGGAAAAATCAGGGATGACGACCGCCGAGACCGACGCCTTGTTGACCCGCATCGAGGGCGCGGTCTCGCTGACTCGGAACAGGGATCGCTGCCGTGCTTGCGGTGTACCCTCCGAGGTCTACTGGATGTCCCGTAGGGACTGACGTTCGTCGCTCGCACCGCGAGCGCACCACCAGCGCCGTGCCTGAGCTGATCCCAGCTGGGTGGACGCGTTCTGGAGCATCCAATCGTCCGGGCAACGGCGGGTCGATGCTTACGGGGTCTGAAGGCACCGTTTTGCCGTTGCGCCACCCCGCCCGTGGTCGGCGAAATGATAGGAGGGTGTGGCCGAGCCGAGCCGCTCGAGTACATCCGACGCGCACGCCCGAGGCTCATGCTTGCGCCGCGGTCGGCTGAGTACATGTGCCGGCTATCCGGGGCGGGCATGGCGGCACTACGCTGCAGGTGTTCGGTGGAGTATGAACAGTAGCGAAGTATCGCTTGCCGAACAGATCCGACGCCGGGTCGATGCCGGTGAGTTGCCGCGCGACCGGCCTCCCAAGCTGTGGGTCACCTTCGGCAGCGGCGAGCCTTGCGCAGCGTGCGACGAGACGATCTCCCCGGCTCAAGGAATGAACGAGGTGGAGTGGGACGAAACGACCTACCGGTTCCACATCCGCTGTCACGCGCTGTGGGTCGGGGAATTGATCTACCGAATTCTGTCCGAGGAGTGGTGGAGGTGGTGAGGGCCGTGGAGCTGAGGAGGAACACATGCGTCGGCTGTTGATCGCGCTGGACCCAGCTCGCCTCGCAAGGTGACCAACAGTCAGAACCAAGTCGCTGGCCTGTTCGTGTCCGCGGTTCCTGCGCCGCCGTCGGGCTGAAGCGGGCCCCGGCCGAGTTCACCGCCATAATGAAGCCCGGCCGGGTTCGCGCGACGGGTCTCTCAGTTACATGCAGGTGCCTGAGGTCCAGTTACATGCAGGTGCCTGAGGTCCCATTCCACTGGCGGCCCGCCTTCGCGCACTCGCTCGGCGACGCATGCTGAATGTCTGGCCGGTAATCGGGCGAGGAGGCGCTCGGCTGTGGCGACTGCTGGCGCGCACAGCCTGAGATGAACCCCAAGAGGACCAGGGCAACCACTATGGCTTTCATGGGCGTTACCTCCGGCCGACGCGCCGGAGCAAGTCACGCGCCCGTGAGATGAACTGCTTCAGCCTCTCGAAACGTCATCCTGCGCGTCTCGGAGTAGCCCGGAGGTGGCGCCAAGCATCGGGGAGTCCCAGGAACTGCGGGGCGATGCTTATGGCAGTCAGAAAACGTCGTGATCCGCGGGGCGCGCAGAGCGTAGCGGCGGGCCGGGGACGAGGACAGAAACATCCCCGTGTGGATAGCGGGCCTGGCCCCTTCGTTACCTTCAGCGGCCCTGTAGGGGGAGTGTCGACGTCGCGCCATCCTCCCCGTGTGCCTACGCCCGCTTGAGCTCTACTCCTGGCGTCACTCAACCCCTGCTCGGGTGATCTCCTGATCGCCGCGTAAATACTGGCGTCTTCGCCGAGCTCGAGCCCGGTACACAAACAGATGGTTGTGCGACACGCCGAGCAGTCCGATCAGGTACCCATCGGAGCAATTCGGGACGTCTACCTGTCTAGACAGGTTATGTTACTCGCGGGGACCTCGACGAGACAGCGGGGAGCGGCTATCTCTACGACGGCGGTCGAGGCGTTGCACGTCAGTCACTTCAGATCGACTAGTCGGTCATCATCGCCAGCCTTCCCTGCATCGTCGTCGGCTCCAGCGCACATACCTGGCAGAATGCCCGTTCTGCTCGTCGCAATGACGACGCGGACTAAGGCATACCGACGTTAGAGACGTCGGCTCGCCTAGCGGCGAGCAAACGGCGCGGCCATTGAGCCGCTCGTTTTCACTCTTGACATAAGCCAATCGCTTGGCGTATAGATAGCGCGTGACAACAACGTAGTCCCCAAACGCAGACGGGCCGCGCCAGCGCGCTAACGCTGACACGGCCCTAACCAGACCACCCCCAAGGAGGGCGAGTCATGGCTAAGGCGAATCGTACTCCGCGTAGTGCCCCGCGTCGTCATCCGTTCTACGTCGCACTCGTCGCGCTCGGCTGCACGTTCTGCGAGACGTGCCACGCGTACATGTATCCGGGCCACGTCGCGCACGTGACCGCGTTTGATCTCCACACGCGCGAGACGTTCCCGCCCGCGCCTGTCACGCTGACGGCCGAGTGGCCAGCCGCCGCGGCGGCGGCATAGGTGGCCACCATGGAGACCACCAGCCGCCCGGCAGCAAAAGACGTGTACGCCATCATCACGGAGCGAATCACGGCAGCCCTGGAACGCGGGACCGCGCCATGGCATCAGACATGGACCGCGGGGATGGCGCCGCAATCGCTCGTCACGCGGCACGCCTATCGCGGCGTGAACGTGTTCGTACTGTCCATGACCGCGCGCGCGGCGGGCTACGGCTCGCCGTACTGGGTCACCTACAACCAAGCGCGCAGCATGGGCGGCAACGTCAAGCGCGGCGAGCACGGGACTCCCGTCGTGTTCTGGAAATTCTTCGATGCGCCGGCCGTCGCCGATGGAGACCGCGACGAGCTCGAGACGACGGACATCCGGGCACGTCGTCGTCCGCCACTCCTGCGCTACTACACCGTCTTTAACGTCGCGCAGACCGAGGGTATCGCCATCCCGACGCCGCTCAACGGCGCGCCCGTGGCCCCGATCGAGGCGGCCGAGCAGATCGTCGCCGGCATGCCGCGGGCCCCGCGTATCGTGGAATCGCTCGACGGCGGCGCGTACTACGCCCCGCGGCTGGATATGGTCCACATGCCGGCCCGGCCCCGGTTCAGTCGGTCAGAGGATTTCTACGCGGTCCTGTTCCACGAGCTCACGCATTCCACGGGCCACGCGTCGCGCCTGAATCGCTCGACGCTGAACGAAGCCGGCCGGTTTGGCGACGCGAATTACTCGCGCGAAGAGCTCGTGGCGGAAATGGGTGCCGCGTTCCTGTGCGGCGTGGCAGGCATCGAAAACGCGACGATCGACCAGAGTGCCGCGTATCTGAAGGGCTGGCTTCGGGCCCTGGCGTCGGATCCGCGCATGCTCGTCATCGCTGCGGCGCAGGCGCAGAAAGCGGCCGATTTCATCCTCGGCCGCGCCCAGGCCGACGTCACGATCAGCGAGCCGGCCGAAATACCGGCCGCGGCGTAGGGGTGGCCCATGGCACACCCCAATCCGGCCCATCATCGGTTCCACGCGATCGAGACGTATCGCTCTCGACCGCGGGCCACGCGGCGCGTCGCGCACCTGAACGCCGCCGGCTATCGCGCGTACATGGTCGTCTTTCGCCGGCTGGTCGTCGTGCATATCAGCGAGGGCAAGCGGCCGGATCTCTCCGGGCTCCCAAAGTCCGGGGGCGCGCGATGACGACCTTGGCGGACTTGATCGACGCGGCCGAACGGCTCCAACGGCTCGCGGCCGATGCTCGGGCGCAGTGCATCGCCGCCCGGGTCCGACTCGAGGAGCTCAGGCACCTGGACAGTGTCGAGCATGCGCAGATACTCACGGGGCTGGCCCGCCTCCGGGCCCAACTCCGGACGACGGAGGGGCGGCAATGACCAAGCTGACGCGTGCGGCCCTCTATGCTCGCGTTTCGACTACTGACCAAGCGCCGGAGAATCAACTCGCGGCCCTCCGCGCATTCGCTGCGGCTCGCGGCTGGCAAGTCGTCGAGCACGTCGACCACGGGATCTCCGGCGCCAAGGAGCGCCGCCCGGCTCTCGACGCCATGATGGCCGCGGCTCGAAAACGGAAGGTCGACGTCATTGCGTGCGTGCGACTCGACCGGCTCGCCCGGTCCACGCACCATCTGCTGACGATGGCCCGCGAGCTCGAGGCCCTCGGCGTGGATCTCGTGGCCACCGATCAGGCTGTCGATACCACCACACCGGCGGGTCGGCTGCTATTCACGGTTCTGGGCGCGATCGCAGAATTCGAGCGGGATCTCATTCGCGATCGCGTGATGGCGGGGCTCGAGCGTGCCCGACGGCGCGGCACCAAGAGCGGTCGGCCTATCGGTCGCCCACGCGTCAATCCTGTCGATGGCGACGACGTGCGTCGCCTGTTATCGGAGGGCCTCTCGCTACGGGCGATCGCGCGTAAACTCGGCGTGCATCCGCAGTATGTGCGTCGCGCGCTGGCCACCACGTGACTCAAACGAAGGAGACCACACTCGGCATGAGCAAGCGCCAACAGAAGTCCGATGATCTCAGCGCCGCCGCCGCCGCGATGGGCCGTAGAGGCGGTCGGTCGCGTAGCGACGCGAAGCGGCGTGCTGCGAAGGAAAACCTCAAGAAGGCGGCTGGCCTGGGCGGCTGGCCGAAGGGTCGGCCGCGCAAACCGAAGCCTGCTAACGATTAGGGTGACCAAGGGACGGAGTAGGGTCCAATGGCACATTTTCGCGGCGTCGGCGGACTCTCGACGCTTAAGGCCGGAGAAACAGCGTACTGGGAAACCACCTATGGGGACCTGCTCGATGAGGGGATCGTCACGCAGGCGCTCAACTTGTTGGACGAAAGCGCCACGAACATCGAGATGATCGTGCTCTACCAAAGCGTGGTGCTTCGTCCCAGTGGAGATCGATCCGGCCCCGCGTACCGGGTGGCCATCAAGAACGCGGGGAAGGACATCATGAGCTACAACCTCAACATCGAGGATTGGCAATGAAG
>DAIQBJ010000080.1:8478-11073 GCA_036781225.1 Gemmatimonadales bacterium
CGTCAATACGGTCGTGCCGGAACCTGTAGCCACGGCTCGGGACATGTCGGCGTCTGCGGATAGTAGGCATTGAAGCTCTGGCAGAAATACCAGTATTGCGGCGCGGGCGGCGGTGGGGCCGCGTATACGGGCGCCGACTGCACGATCACCGGCGGTGGCGATTCCACGATGACCGGGGCCGGCGGATAGTACCACCAGGGCGCTGGCCACACTGGACCGACGCCGACGAAGAAGCGGGCGCCTCCGCCGTGGAAATGGTGACGGGGACCACCGCCACCATGCCACCCCCCGCCGCCACCGTGCCACGTCCCGGCTTCGCTCGGCATTGCGGTGAAGACCATGAGGCTAATCGCGAGAAGTCCAGCCAGGCGCCATGTCCTCATCGAAGTGCACCTCGTATTGATTAGACGGGCGGGATTGCTAGCCTGTTCTCACTTACGTTGGCCTGAGCCTGTCGGGGATTTTTCCATTTCGTAGCGGTCGGTGTGGCTGACGACCGCGAAGTGCCCCAATCAAAACGCGGAACATTTTGGGCATGCCTTATGCCTGCCCATCTGGTGGCTGGCGCGCTCTTTTATTCGCCTGGCGCAGCGTCGCACGCCTACCCTGGTTCGCGGCGCTGCACTATGCCGAGGATTCATACGCAGCAGCACATGAGTCGACACGCCGGGCCGTTGCACCGTGCGGCAGCGGATCTGCCGCCGCCAGCCAGTTCGATTCCTTTTCTACGCCGCGGGCGTTCTACGCCGCGGGCGCGACACCCCTCGGGTTTCACCCCACATGCCGATCACGCCCGCTCAGTTCCACCACGGCGCCCGCGCCAGCTGCCGGCGCAACTCGAGCGCACGCCGCAACTCGGCCTTGGCTGTGGGCCAGGCGGCAGGATCCCACTGAGTCGTTAGGATGCGTCGGATCAGCAGCGCCAGCCGCGGCCAGGGCAGCAGGAACGGAAGCACGGCGGAATATAAACTACCGGACCTCGGGGGCGTCCTGCCGCGCCCGGATCACTCGGCCACGCGCCCCGCACCGGGCGCATGCTCCGTGGGCACTTTCAAAGCTGTCGAGCCGACCCAGGCCGAGGGTGGCCATAGTGACGAGGCCGCCGGACAGGGCGAGGGCGGACGCGATGCAGTTCGAGCAGATGAAGCCGTGAGCGGCTCTGACGACCTCTCCGACGCCTGGCCACACCGACGACATCACAGTGCGGCGACACTACCGCTACGGATTGCTGACGGCAATACAAATCACAATCCACTTGTCCACCGAAATCCACATCACTGCTGGGGATAAGTCAGACCAAGTCGGGAGGGCGACGGCCATGACGAGGGCGGTCCTCTATGCGCCGCGTCAGCACCGTCGACCAGTCGCCGTCAGGGCAGCTCGAGGATCGGCATCCGCCTGACCGCGTATATCACCTGCCCTTCGGCGCGCGCGGATCCGCGGAGTCCGGGAGACAGATCAGTTCGTTAACGCCTGCTTGAGACTTCGCGGCGATTCTGGCGTCGGTGTCGAACACGACATTCCACCCAGTGTTCTTCCAACCTTTGGCCCGCTTGCTGATCTCGTGTGTGCAGGCCTTTCGATTTCCGAATGCGGTACCGATCGTCCAGGCCTCTGGCGCCGTCGGCGCGTTCGCTCGATTCCACATAAGCCACGCGCACTCGGCGGACGCGGATGAGACCGTCAGCAGGAGAATCGAGGCAGTAGTAATCGCAGCCATCATGGTTGCTCCCTTTCAGAAACCGCGTGATGTTCGCGCGGCGCGTTGACGTGCTTAGATGCATAGATCGTCGTAGGGCCGATGTTCGACTGGCCGAGCACCTCGTGACCTCCCGGGCACAATCGTCGCCATGGTATTCCCACAGTCGATCGCGCCGATGGCACCGATGCTCACCAAGCCGTTTCATCGCGACAGATGGGTGTACGAAGAGAAGCACGACGGCTGGCGGATGATCGCCTACAAGAATGGGGCTGCGGTCCGCCTCGTGAGCCGCAACGGCGTCGCGACGCCGCCGAGGTGAATTTCCGACGACCGCGCATGACAGAACGTGCGTTCTGTCGCATTTCAACGACGAGGCGGACTTGCCTACCGATTTTGATGCAAAAAACCCGGTGTGACCGAAGTGCGGCACTCGAGGCAGCGTGGAATAGGTCGAGGGTTGGATCGTGGGGCGGCTACTTCAGCACGTGGTCGCGGTAGTCAACAGCGCGCTGGCGACGATCGCCCGCTGGCCTAGTTCCACCATGGCGCCCGCGCCAGCTGCCGACGCAACTCGAGCGCACGCCTCAATTCAGCCTTCGCGGGAGGCCAGGTCTTATCGTCCCATTGGGCCGCGAGGATGGCGCGGATCAAGAGCGCCAACCGCGGCCAGGGCAGCAGGAACGGGAGCATGGCGGGATACTACCCAACGCCGTCCGTTGATGCGATGGCAACCTCCCAACCTTGCCCGCCGCCTTGTCGGGCGGTAGCATCCGCCGATGAACCGCCGCGCCTTCGTCACTGGCTTGGGAGCCGTGCTCGCCGCCCCGCTCGCCGCCGAGGCGCAGGCGCCGATCGCTCGCCCACGTGTCGCCTTCTTAGGCGCCGAGTCTCAA
>DAIQBJ010000081.1:0-11063 GCA_036781225.1 Gemmatimonadales bacterium
CTCCAGCCTTATGCTGGACGATGCGTTCGAGAATGACGTGCTGTTGGCGGACCAGCTAGGCGAAGCTGCCTTGAATGGCGATCACGGAGCGCCTGTTCGCCTTGTCAGCCCCAAGCAATACGGATACAAGAGCACCAAGTATCTGTACTGCGTCGAGCTACATACCCACAAGCAAGCCGACGGTCACGAGAAAGCCTTCCCTAACTTTCTACTAACGCTGCTCGGACCGCATCCCCGCGCCCGAGTTGTGGAGGAGGAGCGTCACCGCTACCTGCCTGCTTGGGTCGTGCGAAGAATCTACCGGAGGTTTATTCGATCGATAACAGCGCGTAGGAGAAGCGGAAGTTGAATTATGCCCAACAAGGCGCTCCACTCGACGTCTCTACCTCCGCGGCGTTGCCATCCCGGCGAGCTGCGGGTGAGATTGAACGTTCGACGGACGCAAGGCCGGCTGGACGAGAGTTGATTGAGGCCCCGTGCGCGCATTAACCCTTGTCCTGAAGGTCGTTGCTCCAGTGCTTTTCATCGTTGGAACCCTGCATCTTCTGCTCGGCCTCGGCGCTGACGTCCTGCTTGGCGCCAAAGTGCCCACCGAGGTAATGGTCGACCCTGCACTCGACAGTCAGAACCGATTCTATGGCGTCGCGTTGACGTTGTACGGAGTATTGCTTTTCCTGTGTTCGACAGATCTGTCAAAATATGCGACTGTCCTTCGTTGCGTGTTGTGGGTCTTCTTTGCTGCAGGCATAGCGCGAGTCGTTTCGATAGCTCTCCATGGTTCGCCTCCACCGCCGATTTGGTGCCTTCTTCTAGGCGAAGTGATTCCACCACCGCTTCTAGCTTGGTGGCTATCAGCGGCGTTGAGCAGACCTGCGTCCCAGAGAACGCCTTTGGCAAGTAACGCGCCGCGGTAAATCGACCGTGCTGGACGCGCCTTCGAACTAACGAGATGCAACTGACGAAGCGCACGGAGACCGCCGCTTCCCATGTTGGCAATCTTCATTTGAAGGGCGCCCGTGTCTGAGCCGATCAGTGCTCTCGATCCGCACCTTCGCCAGCGAGTGAGTGTCCTCGATACCGACATGAGTTACGTGGACGTTGGTCACGGCGATCCCATCGTGTTTCTTCATGGGAACCCAACCTCGGCTTACGTGTGGCGGAACGTGATCCCCCACCTCACCGCCCACGCGCGATGCGTGGCGCCGGACTTGGTCGGCATGGGGCAGTCTGGTCGCCCGCCGTCTCGGAGTTATCGCTTCGTTGACCACGCCCGGTATCTCGATGCCTGGTTCGAACGTGTCGGACTGACCAGCCGCGTGACGCTCGTCGGACACGATTGGGGCGGAGCCCTCGGGTTCTTCCGTGCCTTCCGGTACCCTGACCAGATTCGAGCCATCGCATACATGGAGACTTTCGTTCAGCCTCGCCGTTGGAACGATCTCCGACCGACTTCCAGGGATGCGTTCCGCCGGTTTCGGTCTGAAGAAGGTGAGCGATTGATCCTGGACGAAAATGCGTTCGTCGAGCTCGCGCTGCCGACGAGTGTTCTCCGAGCCCTCACTGATGAGGAGATGGACGTGTACCGGGCACCGTATCGCGATCGTGACTCGAGATGGCCCACGCTCGTCTGGCCGCGCGAGCAACCGATCGACGGCTTCCCCCCGGACGTCGCAGACATCGTCGAACGATACGGGCGTTGGCTCGCAACGAGCGCCCACGCCAAACTCTTCATTAACGCAGACCCTGGTTCGATCATTGGCGATCGCGCGCGAGCGTTCTGTCGAACGTGGCTGAATCAACAGGAAGTAACGGTCGCAGGCATTCATTTCATTCAGGAGGACTCGCCGCATGAGATCGGCGCGGCCTTGCAGCATTTCGTTCGTGCCCTTTCTACTTGAGCCTCGCAGAATTCACAGATGAGCAGGCGAGCGCCGGAAGCGTTCGATGAGCGCCTAGACACATGCGCTCGCGAGCTGCGCGACGACATGATCGACTTTACGCGCCAGCTCGTCGCCGTTGCGTCTGAGAACCCGCCAGGATTGGCGTATCCGGAGTGCCTGCGCGTCATCGCGTCGCGACTGCGCGCACTTGGTGTGCCGTATGAGCGTCTCCCGTACCGCCCGCAGCGAAGTGTTCGCGACAAGTCTGGTGCAGCAGTACTGATGAGCAGCATCGGCTCAGGAAAGCGCACGTTGTACTTTTCCGGTCACTACGATGTCGTTCCAGTGACCACGCCTGGTCAATGCACGCCCGTACTCCGTGGCAAGACGCTGTTTGGACGCGGCGCTGCGGACATGAAGGGCGGTCTGGCCTCCATGCTCTACGCGGTCGTGGCGTTGCAGCGCGTTGGCGTACCACTCGACGGCCGTGTCGCCCTGGTGTTTGTGCCCGACGAAGAGACTGGAGGGCAACGGGGCTCGGGCTTCCTCGCTGCCACGAAGCGTCTCGGCACGAATGGTATCGGGATGCTGACCCCGGAACCCACGAGCGGGGGAATCTGGAACGCGAGCCGTGGCGCGGTCACCGTGCGCGTGACCGTGTACGGCCGCGAAGCGCACGTCGGGCTGCTCCATCAAGGTCGAAACGCGTTCGAAGATGCCGTGCGAGTGGTGGCAGGTCTGCAACGACTGGCGCGGCGCGTTGGACGCCGTCGCACGCGCTTTCGCGTGACCCCGGAAGCGGCCCGTCGCTCCCTCATGCTCATCGGTGGACGCGTGGAGGCCGGATCCAACTTCAACGTGGTGCCTGGCCGCTGCGTGTTTACGGTCGATCGGCGCATGAATCCTGAGGAAGACTTCGACGCCGAACGCCAAGCGCTGTTGGAGGTGTTCGATGACGCTCGCCGGGCGGGCGTCGCACTCGATGTCGACGTGTTCCAAGAGGGCCGCCCGTCGCGGACGGCGGAGGCGGCGTCGCTCGGTCAGACGCTCAGCACCCATGTGCGCGCGGTCACCGGCAAAACGCCGAAGTTCGAAATGTGTCCAGGTCTCTTGGAGATTAGGTTCTACGCCGCGCGGGGGATGCCAGCGTACGCCTACGGCCCTGGCCTTCTTGCCGTATCCCACGGACCCAAGGAATTCGTTCACACCGATCGCATTGTTGAATGCGCAGCAATCTACGCGCGCACAGCGGCCACCGTATTGAAGGCAAGCTGACGACGGGTGGGTGAAGGAACGTTTACTAATGTCGTCCCCGTCTCTCTCAAATCCTCGAACTTCTTGAAGCAACCGTTCTTGTGCCGGTTTCGACAATTCGATCGGAGGGTGTCTGGTGGATCGTCGCGTGAGACAGTCAACCCGGCGCATTTCGGCTGCAACACTCGTCGCGTGTGGAACTGTCCCCACGATTGTCCCTGAGACGCGCCAAAACAGCGTGTCCAGAGCCTACGCCAGCCAACTCGCTCGATCTGTGAAGTGGAAAAGAGTGAAGGATTTGCGAGGAAAAATGAAGATGGTCGAGAGGCGGATTTCCGTTTAGCAAACCGCTGCGTTCAGGCGGCCTAGGGGACGAGCCAGCGTCGAAAGTCTCTCCGGATCATGCGGGCGTCTCGATGGAGTCGGGAGAAGTTCGACGCGATATCTGAGAGCGGTGGGCATCGCTGTACAAGCCGCGGGCGACGCCGCGAATCAAACCCAAAACCGGCCATTTCGGCGGAGGGGTCCACCGACTCCGGCTCACCAAAACCGGCCACCAGGGGAGGATGTGTCCGCCGATGTCGCTGCGATCGCTCGGCCGGCTCGCGCGCCGAGTGCGAGGTAAGCCGCCGTGCGGTTCTCGCGGGTGCATCCCCTTCGCTCCGCGAATGCGCCTCAGCTCGCCGCCGCCTTTATCGCCGGTGAACGTCGGCCGTCATCACTCGAGGTGGTCACGCTTGACGACCGTGTGGCTGTCGCTGCGCGAAAAGAGGGATTCGTGATGATCGAGGTGCCGTCGGCTGAATAAACTGACGGGCGTCCGGAAGGGGCGTTGCAGCCGGTGTCGATCGGACCGGACGAACGCAAATGACAGAGGCGCTACCGCCTGTCAAAAAGCGCCCCTCAACCCGTCGAATCATCGGACTAGATCCGACACGAAAACAACCAGCGCGTTCGACGTCAGTGTAGGATTGCTGAAACGATAGCGATTTGGTAACGAATCCGCCTGCACGGAGGTCGCATGCCGAGAAATACCGCCGAAGGGCTCAGCACAGACCGATTGAAGGATCTCGCGCGACGGGGCGCCGAAGTAATGCTCAAAGAGCTTCGGGCCGAGATCGTTGCGATCGAACGGACGTTTCCGGAGCTGGGCCTCCCGGCGCGCCGAGGGGCGGTCCGTCGATCTCTCAGAGAGGCAACGAATCGGACACGGCGAATGTCGGCCGCCGCGCGCGCGGCCCTGTCGGCGCGAATGAAAAATACTGGGCCGAGCGCAGAAAAGCCAGGGCCAAAGCCACGAAATAGGTTAGTCAGCTACTCCTGAAGTGCGGCTACCCAAGCCACCGGGTCAAGTATCCGAGCTGCCCAACAGGTAGCTCTCGTGAAAGCGCAAGCTGCCAGCGCGCCGCTCACCAGACCATTGTGACGGCACGCCCTTGGGCGATGGCGCATCGAGATCAATTGCGCGCTCAGCATTCACCGCCTCAGCGACACGGATAGCCATCGCGCGCCACGCCTCGATCACGACCGGCGCCGCCGGAAACGGCTCGTCCGGCTGGATCGGAATGCCTCCCGCGAACAGCCGATCCACGGGCGGCGCCTCTTGACGTCCAGTCAACAGGCTGACGACATGGCCTCGCGTTCCGGCCAGGTGGCCGATGATCCAAAGCACAT
The DNA here is from genome assembly GCA_036781225.1 of Gemmatimonadales bacterium. Lineage (GTDB taxonomy): Bacteria > Gemmatimonadota > Gemmatimonadetes > Gemmatimonadales > GWC2-71-9 > 20CM-2-65-7. The sequence goes on from DAIQBJ010000081.1 coordinate 4,809, forward strand.
GGTTGGATGGGCCGCCGGTCTCCTCAGCCAATCGTGCGGCGGAATTCCTCGGACGGCCTCATCCACCAGTTGTGTATCCAGCCGACGGTCACTAGATGTAGCTTCAGTCGCCTGAACGGCGAAACGTTCTTGGGGCAAGTCGTGGTTCGGTATTCACGCGCGACTGTCGCTTGACGCCGCTCGCCTAATAGTTGTATATACATCAAACATTTGTTGCAGGAGCTGATATGACGCGAAACCCGCTCGTGTACGCCGTTTTGATCTTCGTGAGTCTTCTCGCGCCGGCGTCCGCCACCGCACAACCGCCGGCCCCCACACCCATGACCGCCGTCCTGGTGAACCTCACCATCAAGCCAGAAGTCGATCGGACGCAGGTGATGAAGCTCATGCCCGACGAAGTCCGCGCGACGCTGAAGCTCTATCTGGACGGCAGGATTCAGCAGTGGTATTCGCGTGCTGACGGCCGGGGCGTGATCTTCATTTTGAACAGCACGGACGCCGCCGCCGCAAAGGCAATGATGGAGGAGTTGCCGCTGGCGAAATCCGGTCTCGCGAATCTCGAGTACACCGCGCTCGGTCCGCTATCGCCTCTGCGCGCGCTGTTGACGCCGCCGCAAGCGTCATCCAAAGAGGATCGCTGACGTGCGAAACCGGCGCGCGCAGCGCCCGATGGACAACGCGGAGATCGATCTTCTGCCGTGCGCGTGCGCCACGATTCGTCGGGCCTCACGCGCCGTGACGCAGCTGTATGAACAGTGGCTGCGAGCGCACGGCATCGAAGGTCCACAGTTCGCGCTGCTCGCGATGATGGAGCGCCTTGGCGAGTCGAATCAGACGACGATGGGCCAGCGTTTCGATCTCGACAAGACCACGTTGTCGCGAAACCTGAAACTATTGAATCAGAAGGGCTGGATCGAGGTCGTTCCCGGGGCCGACGCGCGCGAACGCCGCGTCAGGCTGACACCGGACGGAAGGCAACGGCTCGCGGCGGCGCGGCCGACTTGGCAAAAAGCACAAGCGCAGCTGCGCTCGGCGCTCAAGGATCGCGATTGGGACGCGACCCTTCACGTGCTAAATGCCATTACGAAGGCGGCCCGGCGCGCGCGCAGACCGCGCGAACGGGCGGCAAGAGTTCGGTGATGACGACTCATTTCACATCAGCCATCCGGATCGGCGTCGCTGTCGTGGCCGTTAGCGTGAGCATCGCCACAGCAGCGAACGCACAATCGACCGGTGGCGAGGCGGGCGCGCACCATCATGCGGCCGCCGTCGGCACGAAGGTCATCACGCTGCCGCGCGACCTGGAGATGCGCCTCGCGGTGAACGCCCTCCCGAAAGATTTGCGGGATGGCGCGTCGGTGCTGATACTCGAAGCATCTGCTTATGTGAAGGCGCGCGCCGGCAGCAATCCGTTTACCTGCATGGTCAGCCGTCGGGGCGGCAATTTCTATCCCGTCTGCTTCGACGAGGAAGGCGCGCGCACGATTCTCCCGGCCTTCGCCGATGACGCCGTTTCACGCTTGAAGGGGACGTCAGAGCAGGAGATTGACCGGCAAATCGCTGACGGGTTCGAAGCAGGCCGCTATCGACCGCCGTCGAGGCCAGGGATCGCTTACATGCTGTCACAGGCGACCTACATGCTCGAGGCGGGGAAATTGACTCGCAGTTTCCCTCACACGATGTTCTACGCCCCGTATCTCACCAACGTTGATGTTGCTGGCATGCCCGGACGGTCGGCGTTCGTCGATCGCCCCGGTCCACACGGCATGATCATTCTCCTCGCGGGCCAGACTGAACGCGAGGCGCTGCTCAACGAATCGCAAGACCTCCTCGACGAAGTCGAGCGCGCGATCGGAGTGAAGTAGGAATCGTTCGGCTCATCGGACGAGGGCGACGTTGATCGTAATGTCGTCACGCTGTTCGGTGCTCCCGCAATCCGGCGGATCTTTGTGAGATTTGCAAATCTGAGACTTGCGCCCTCACGTACGCAACAACTTACCGCCCCGCAGCGATTGAATCAGGTCCTTCATAGAAGAGCGTATCTGACGCATCCGTCGCAGAGCCGTGTGCCGGCGAATCAGACGGCCTGACGACTCGGGGGGGCCGTGATGCGTGTCCGGTCGCCGCGCTAGCCGCCGGCGACGTCATTGAGGTGGTCAACGTCGAGGTACGCATCGATCAGCGCCTTGAGCTCACCGCCGCGACCCGCTTGTTCAATCGCTTTCGTGAGACGATCCCAAAGCTCCTTCAGACTCTGCTCGAAGGCCTCCGCGAACAGAGCCTCTTTGCTCTCGAAATGGCTATAGAACCCACCGTGCGTGAGGCGCAGGTCGCGCATCAACTCGCCGATAGCGGCCTCGCTCCCCCTACTCCGGAATCGTCGGGCCGCTGCGCGAACGATTCGCCCACGGGTCTCTTCTTTGTTTTCGGTGCTGTACCCCATACTCTGCTGTCGACAACTTAAGACGTCCAAATCTTCTCGCGATGCGCCTGTTCGCGCATCACTGTTACAGGGTGCTTTCTTTTTGAATCCGCTTGACATTATACATGATCAGCGTCATAAATATATATATGACGGTCATCATCTAAGATGCCTGGAGGGAGCTCATGACCTCATCGAGCACCGGCGGAGTCTGGAATTAATGAAAGGACGACGTATGACGAACTCTCACAGCAGTACCGTTCTGGACCTGAGGTCAAGCGCCGACAGCGCAGCTCGAGCCGAGCGCGAACTGAACTCCGCCATCGTCAGTGCTGACATCAGCGCGAGCTACGAAGAATTCCTGGCGATCGTCGACCCGTTTTACGCCGACGATGTTGAACTACGCAGTGACTCGTCGGCAGAGCCGTTGATCGGACGAGCTTGCTTGAAATCTCCTCTGGCGGGCTTTCTTGTGCCGGTTCACATGATGGCCGAAATTGGCGGGCTGTCGGTTTCGGTCAGTGAAAGGCCGATTGCCGGCGATTCACTTGACGAGCAGCATTCGCAATGGTCGGTCGAACTCGTGGGCGTAACAGGACGAGCCGTCCGAGTCAGTTGGTCCGTCCGACGGCGATGGAGGCAGTCTCGAGTCGTCGGCGAATATCACTACGACCACCACCAGGAAGGTAAAGCGCTGGGACCCAGCGATCTTTGCATCCCCACCTTCAATGGCATGGAAGGGTTTGAATCAGAGTCACAGCGCTCATTGCGATGAAGACCGATCGCACACCGAAATGCGCACGGATGGCACCGCCCAAAGAACTGTCCCGAGTTTGCGTTCGGGAACACAGTGTCGAATGACCTTTCAAGGAGACCGACTATGTCCAAAACAATCCTGATCACCGGCGCTAGCAGCGGCTTTGGCCGTGATACGGCCGAAACCCTGTTCCACGCTGGCCACACTGTGTACGCCTCGATGCGGAGTGCGCAGGGTAAGAACCGAGAGGCCGCCGAGGCACTGCGGAAGCTCGGCATCAAGACCGTGGAATTGGACGTTAGCAACGACGCGTCTGTCGAAGCGGGCGTCAAGATAGTGCTCGCGGACGCCGGCAAGATCGACGTGCTGGTCAACAACGCCGGCATCGGGTCGGCGGGCGTAACCGAAGCCTTCACTGCGGAGCAGGCGAAGGTCGTCTTCGATACGAATGTCATCGGGCTCCTTCGCGTCACTCGCGCCGTGCTCCCCTCCATGCGCCAGAAGCGCGATGGCCTGATCATCAACATCGGCTCGGTCCTCGGCCGCGTGACGTTCCCCTTCTTGGGAATCTATGGCGCGAGCAAGTTTGCCGTCGAAGCGCTGACCGATAGCCTTCGTTACGAAGTCTCGCAACTCGGCGTCGAGGTCGTGGAGGTGCAGCCGAGCGCTTACCCGACGAACTTCTTCACCGGCATTCAGACGCCCGCCGACACCGGAGTGACGAAGTCCTATGGCGAGGTCGGCCAAATCCCCGACGCCATGTTCAAGTCCTTCATGTCAAGGTTTGAGGCCAAGGACGCCCCGAATCCGCACGATGTCGCGGAGGCCGTCGCCAATCTCGTGAGTCAGTCAAGGGGTAGCCGCGCTACCCGCACTGTCGTTGGCGCGGCGTTTGGTTCCGACAAGGCCAACGAGGACGTCGCGCCTCTTCAGGCGAAGGTGGTCGAGGCCCTGGGCCTCAGCCATCTCGACAAAATCGCTAGATGAATCGTTTCGGATAGTACGAACGGTAACGGGCCGAGATGGAATCTCCTCTATTTTGCTCAACGTTGGGGCCTGATGGTGCCGCCTGTCGCTCGATGACAACCGTGGGTTCGTCGGCGGCGGAGACGTTCCTCGGAGCTCTGACGGTCATTCTGCTCGTAGGCACGCACGGCCACTGGCTCTATCGGCGTGAGCGTCTCCGGAGATGGCAAGAGCGGTTGAGAGCTCGCGTTGCCGTCGTGCGCGAACTCATCGCGGACGGGGAGCGGACGAAGACGGCCTACGCAGGCTCGTCAGACCCGTCATCCACGCACGAAAGCGCTGTGACTCGTCTCTGCGGGAACAGTTCGGCGATTCGTTCGCAAGGCGGATCGACGCCTATTCAGGGTTCGAGTGGATTCAACCAGCGACTTTGATTTCAGCCGCGCAGATCTTCGCATCGTACGACACCGAGCGTCGGCTCAATGGGGTCAGGGAACTCCTCTATGAGTCTTTGCTCGACATGGGGTCGTTGGACGAATGATGTGAGCTCGGCTCAAGGAGATCAGCGCGTATGGTCTTCGCCTCGAACCACCTCGGCAAAAGAAAAGGCAGCAAGCCCTGGTCACGGGCTATAGGAGGCATATGATTCCGCTTCTGAATCTCGCGATAGAAGCGCACGGCGGCCTGGAGCGTTGGCGCCTGGTGCACGCGATTGATTGCAAACTCACGATCGGCGGTGGTGTGTGGCAGTTGAAGGGGCTGCCGCAAGGTCTCGTGGACGTGGCTTTGCACGTTGAACCTGGCAACAGGCTGGTGACGATCACTCCGTTTGGCGCGGAAGGAGCGGCCGGATACTTCACGCCGGATCGCGTATGGATTCAAAAACCGCCGGGAGACGTGGTGCAGGAAAGGTTCGCGCCGCGCCGGTCATTCGACGGTCACACGGTCACGACGCCCTGGGACAAGTTGCATGAGCTGTATTTCGTCGGTTATGCATTTCTGAACTATCTGTCCACGCCGTTTCTGTTGGCAGAGCCAGGATTTGAGGTCACCGAAGGAACACCGTACAACGCAGGCCGCGAAAAGTGGCGTCGGCTGCAGGTGAAGTATCCAGCGGACTATCCCACTCACAGCCGCGAACAAACTCTCTATTTCAACGAAAAGGGACTGTTGCAGCGACTGGACTATGTGGTTGAGGTGATTCAAGGCGGCGCGTCGCACCTCTGTTTGGAATATGAGACCGTTGGCGGAATCGTATTTCCCACGCATCGACGCGCTCTCGGCCGCGATCCGAAGCAGGAGGAACCAGACCTCTCGGCTTCTGGGGCTATAGAAGTCACGATCAGCGATATCCAGATCCGTTCGAAGAGGTCGAGAACATGAAATGTCGGGATGCGGCGCGATGAAAGATGCCGGGTTCAAATCGCCCCTATTTTCAGGCTCAGTGTTCGTGTGTAGCTGCTAGCGATGGTGACCACTGAAATGTCGCCGAATCTCAGACAGCGAATGCTGGCGCCCAATCTCGACGACACTGGTTACGTGAACCACCGACATGGTGGTCACTTCGTCGGTGCCTGCGCAATTCGTGAGCGCCTTACGCGAGGGGCACCAAAATGCAACGTCTGACACTGAGCTACGTCGCCGGCTACCTCATCGTGGGCGGAATCGGGTTCCTGGTCGCGCCCAACGTCGCCTTACGCCTCCTCCTCTCCAACGGCGCCTATGGCGACGTCATGCCGCGGGTGGTCGGGATGTTCATACTCGTTCTAGGTGGCCTCATCTTCCAGTTTGCGCGCGGACGAGACTATCGGTATTACCTGTATAGCACCGTGGCGCGTTCCTTTATCGTATTGGTGCTGACCGCCCTTTACTTCAGGGCGCGCGACCCCCTGTTTCTCGTCCTGGATGCGATCATCTTGATCGGGTTGCTGCCGTCCATCTACATAGCTGTTCAGTCGGCCCGCGTAGGAAGCGAGTGCAGTCGCAACCGCAAGCCGCCCAATGAGCGCTTGAAGCTGGCAGCTGCACGTTCCCCTAAGTGAGCGGCACGGATTTGACTTGCTGGTGGTCAGGAGTTGGGGGTTCCCGCACCACACTGCTCCACATTCCG
>DAIQBJ010000082.1:0-11040 GCA_036781225.1 Gemmatimonadales bacterium
GAGCTCTGCTCCCCGCCGCCTATGTCGTTGGCCGCCGTCGTCGTGTACACGACAGCGCCGCGGAAGTACTTGGCGCCACCCCCACCGAAGGGCCCTTCGATCCCGACGCGCGTCCGGATCTCGCCGCCCGGGATGAGCGCGCTGCCACCCGTGACCGGGACGTAGCTCGCACCGTGGCGATAGCTCGCGGCCGCGCCGAGCGCCCAGTTCGCACTGATCGGGAATGCGGATGCGAAGCCGCTCGACAACCCGCCCCCGGTCCCAAAATTCGGTGTCATGAACGCGAAGAGGTCGGTGGCCGTCGCGCCGAACAGCGGAATCGTGGTGTTGGGGACCGTCGTTGCGCCGGTGGGAATCGTCCCGACGAAACTGAGCAGCAGCCGCCCGGGCACGACGTTCACCGTCGCGCGGACGTCGGTGTCGACGAACCCGCTATGCTCGATCCGGCCCCCGCCCGGCACGTCCGACGAGGCACTCGCGAAGGCGGTCGCGACGTCGAGCACCATACGATTGCCGAAGCGCTGCGTCACGCTGACGGGGATCGTGAGCTCGGAGATCCGCTTGAACGCGAGCCCGTTGCCGAAGCTGTAGGACTCGAAGTACACACCGGTGCGCGCGAGGGTCGTTCCCCCCCCCGTCTGCGCGAGAGCGACGCACGGCGCGAACGCGCTCACGACGGCGAGCAGGAGCCAGCACCAGCGGCTCACGGCAGCTTGAAGATGATTCGGATGACGCCGGAGGCCTGCACGACGCTGGTGACGCCCTGACTCTCCGGTGTAGGGTGGCTGGCGACGCTGCTGATGCCGTTCTGGCTCGTCACATCAGAGAGCGTCTGCGAGACGTCGGTCGTCGATTGCAATAAGGCGCCCAGCGACGCGGGCTCTGCCGGGAAGGAAAGCTGTGCGGCCGCTTCGACGATCGTGATGACGTCGCCGGGAGATGATTGGACCACGGGGGCGGCTCCCGCTGCCTGCTGGTGGTCCCGCGCGGCTGAGAACGTCGGATCCGCGCGAACCGCGGCGTTGAACGCCGCTGACGCCGCGTGATAATCACCACGATCCATCGCCTCGAGCCCCTGACTGTAGGCAAGGAATGCCGCCAGATTCCTCGGCCCTTGTCGCAGGATCCGTTGCCGCTCAGCCTCCGTGAGCTGGATGCCGAGCTGCGCCGCGAGGCCGAGCACCAGCTCCTTTTCCAGGTCGAGCAGCCGCTTGAACGTGCCGTTGACCTCCGGGCCGGCCCGGACCTGGCCGTCACCACGCACCACCGATGCCGACATCCGGACGGGACCGTTCTCCGTCAGCGCCGCGACTCCCTGCACCATCCGCTCAGCGCGCAGCATCCGGCCGACCCGCGCCGCCGTGGCCGAATCGACGCGCGCGCTCTGGCTCAACTTGAGCTCGTCCAGCAGTGAACCAACCTGCATGCGCTCCAGCAGCCGCAGCGAGCGCACGAGCGCCAGGTCGGATGTGATCAGCTCGGCGAGTCCGCGCGACAACGGCTGCAAACTGGAATCGCCTGCAATCGTGAGCGGGAGCACGGCGACGCTCGAGGGCTCCGGCGGGAGCGTCGTCAGCGTCGATTCGCGCGCGAGCGCGAGCTTGGCCGTCTGGGTCGCCTGCGCCCGCAGCGCCAACTGTGCAGCCGCGCGCACCGCGGCGACACCGCGAGTACGAGGATGACGCGCGGCGAAGTCGGTATACGTGGCGTACGCGAGGTCGTAGCGGCCCTCCTTTTCCTGACAGCCGCCGATCACCAGCGGCCCCAGCGCGTGGGCCGGCGCCTGGAGTTGGGCGGCCTTGGCGGTCGCGCCGGCGGAGTCGCACTGACCGGCGGCCATGAGCGCCGTGGCGAGGCGAAAACGGATCTGCGTGTTGCCGGGTTGCTGGGCGATTTGCGCTTGGAGGGTGGGGATTTCAGCGGGCGTGACAGGAGCAGGCCGGGGCCCGCCTGCACAGGCCACAACCAGACTACTCAGGGCTGGAAGAAGCAGCCTGCGAGCCAAGGGCCCTACGAATTACCGACCTTTAACCGAAAAGGCTATGACCCTCGTCACCCGGGCACTCCGGGACGTCTTAATAAGGAAGGCCGCCCGCACAGCCCACTGGCGCACGGTGTTGGGAGGCCACCATGCCGTGGCAGGGCAAAACCGCGGACGGTGCCGGCGGCTCACTCGATCGGTTGCAGGATCTGGCGCATCTTGCGCGCCAGACTCTCGATCTGCTTGAGGCCGACCAGCGTCTCCTCGTCGAACTTCTCGGGGGCAAGGAGCAACAGCTGTGTTTCGGCGAGAATCGCCGAAAGCGGGTTGGACAAATCGTGCCGCAGCTGGGACAGCGTGACCTTCGAATCAGCCATCAAAGCAGGGAGCGGTACAGGTCTCGGAGGTGGTGATCCCGCAGATCCCGCACCGACTGCCACAGATCCTGCTCCGTGGCGGCGCAGAAGATCTCCGCACTGGAGCGCTCCGCTTCCGTCCCTTCCGCGCCGAACAGTATGCGACCACGCCAGATACCATCCTCGCTGCGGCGCAGGGAGAGACGGATGTCTATAGGTTGTCCGTCGAAGCGGATGGGGGGCAGATCGTGAACGACTGTGTCGGTAGCAGCTGGTGTGTATCGGGCAGGTTGAGCCGGCATGCCGATCCAGGGGCTGGTTTGAAAGAACATTATAAATGGCTACGACTTACGCAATACTCGAAAGCGGGGGTGGTGCGTGGCACGTGGTCCGTGGCGCGTGGTCGGTGGGCTGCTGCCACGCACCACGCACTACGCACCTAGTTCTACCGCTTAAACGGGGCTGGGATGAATGTGAGCACGAAAAGTACGAGGCTGACCCAGACCAACCAGCGTCGCGAATGTGGCAGCGGGCGGTAGGCATCCAGAACGGGAGGGTGATCCAAGCGCCCCCGCGACAGCAGCAGCACCAGGACCCCCCAGAACAACCACGTGAGGGAAATCCACGCGAGGCCGAGCGTGACGATCCAGAAGAAGCGGGCCACGCGGCGGTGCCATCCCGGGAAAGCGGCGTACAGGATATGGCCGCCGTCGAGCTGGGCCATCGGCAGCAGGTTCAGCATCGTGACGAAGATGCCGAACCACCCGGCGACGGCGAGCGGATGCAAGGCAACCGCGCCCCCCCCGCCCCCTGAGGCGTACCCGCTCAAGTGCCGCACGAGCAGGGTAACGATGGAATCGCCGAGCTGCCACGTCTCGCTGGTGAAGTAGACGACCATGCCGCTCACCCCGGGCTCGGCGACGGGATGGCTGTGTGCAAGGCCGATCCAGAGCAGCGGCACCGCGACGATGAACCCGGCGATGGGCCCCGCTGCGCCCACATCCAGCAGCTGGCGGCGATCGTTAACGATGGTCCGCAGCCGAATGAATGCGCCAAACGTCCCGATCCCATACGGTGCGGGGGGACCCGGGATGAAGAACGGCGGCGAGACATTGAGCTGGTAGCGCCGTGCCGTCAGGTAGTGGCCCAGCTCGTGACACAACAGGATCGCGAGCAACGGCAGCGAGAAGGAAAGCCCGCGCATGAGGGCGTGGAGCAGCGCTGCTCTGGTCCAGGCAGTCATGTCCTCCGGGAGCGCAGCGGCCAATACGCCACCGGAAAACGTCATGGAGATGAGCACGGCGATGAACAGGGCGGCATGTACGCCCCAGGCTTCGCGAGCATCGTGCGTGGGTCGCGTGAGCACGATGTGGCGGCCATCCGGCTCGTCCGACCAGTAGTAGGTGCCCGGCCACTGCGCGAGGGCGGCGGCGAGCTCCCGCGACGGCCCTTCGTGCGCCCGATCTACAAGCCCGTCAATGACTTCGCGGTCGTGGAGCGGAGTAGTCCGCCACGCGCGCAGGTATGGGACCAGACTCATGGCCGCACTTGACGGGCGTGGACTGGTATCCTACTATCACTCCGTCGCACACCGCCACATTCCCAAGTTTCCATTTTCAACTAAGGACCATTCCCCCATCCCGGGGTTTTCCCCGCCGCACAGGCAAACGGAGTTGAAGCACACGTGGATATCGCCGAACTGAAGAGAAAATCCGTCGCGGAACTACACGCGATGGCCGAGAGCCTGAACATCACCAACTACTCCGGGCTCCGCAAGCAGGATCTCATTTTCCGCATCGAGCAATCGCTGCTCGACTCCGACACGGTGTTGCGGGGCGAAGGCGTGCTCGAAATTCTTCCGGAAGGCTACGGCTTTCTCCGCAGCGCCGACTGGAACTACCTGTACGGGCCGGACGACATCTACGTCTCGCCCAGCCAGATCAAGCGGTTCGATCTGCGCACCGGCGATACGATCACGGGACAGGTCCGGCCCCCGAAAGAGGGCGAGCGCTACCTCGCGCTGCTGAAGGTCGAGGTCGTCAACGGCGAAGAGCCCGAGAAGGCCAAGCATCGTGTCGCCTTCGACAACCTGCGCCCCCGCTATCCTGAACAGCAGCTCAGGCTGGAGCGGAAGGATGGCGATCTGTCGATGCGGGTGATGGACATCCTGGCCCCCATCGGCAAAGGGCAGCGCGGTCTCATCGTCTCGCCGCCCAAGGCCGGTAAGACGATCCTGATGCAGAAGCTCGCCAACGCCATCATCGAGAACCATCCGGAGGTCTACCTCATCGTGCTGCTCATCGACGAGCGGCCCGAAGAGGTGACCGACATGGAAGAGAACGTGAAGGGGCCGAACGTCGAAGTCGTGTCCTCGACGTTCGACGAGCCGGCCGACCGCCACGTGCAGGTCGCGGACATGGTGATCGAAAAGGCGAAGCGCCTGGTGGAGCACGGCAAGGACGTCGTGATTCTGCTCGACTCGATCACCCGCCTGGGCCGCGCGCACAACGTCGTCGTGCCGCATTCGGGCAAGATTCTGTCCGGCGGTGTGGACGCCAATGCCCTCCAAAAGCCGAAGCGGTTTTTTGGCGCGGCGCGGAACATCGAAGGCGGCGGCTCGCTCACGATTCTGGCGACCGCGCTGATCGACACCGGCTCGCGCATGGACGAGGTCATCTTCGAGGAGTTCAAGGGAACGGGCAACTCCGAAGTGATTCTCGACCGGCGCATCGCCGAGCGGCGCACGTTCCCCGCGATCGACGTGCAGCGCAGCAGCACCCGCAAGGAAGAGCTGCTGCTCAGCAAGGAAGAGCTGAACAAGGTCTACCTGCTCCGCAACTTCCTGGCCGACATGCCGCCGGTGGAAGCGATCGAGTTCCTGCTGGAGCGCCTGAAACGCACCAAAACCAACCAGGAGTTCTTCCAGACGATGTCGCAAGGGTGAAAGCCGGAGGCAGGATCCTCGCTGTTGACTGGGGCGAGCGCCGCATCGGTCTCGCCCTCTCCGACGAAACGCAGACACTCGCTCAACCGCTCGCCACACTGACTCGCCGCACCGGGAAACGCTTCCCGATGGCGCGGCTCGTCGATTTGGTCAATCGTCACCGCGTCACGGGTATCATCGTCGGGCTCCCGCTGGACGAAACAGGGGCCGAAGGTGACGCCGCTCACGCCGCCAAGGCGCTCGCCGATGATATCAAGCGGCGCGTAGGCGATCTGGAGGTCACGATGTGGGACGAGCGGATGACGACGGCACGCGTGCTCGCGGCGGTACGCGAGATGGGCGGATCGACTCGGGGGCGGAAGGCCGACCTCGACGCGATGGCGGCCGCGTTGCTGCTCCAACACTACTTGGATGCGAGGAGGGGGACGGCGTTATGAAAATGCGGATTTCGGAATGCGGAATCCGGAATGGACGAGGGAACCCTCGTGCGCCATTCCGCATTCCACATTCCACATTCCGCATTCTGTTGGTGGCCTTCGCGCTCTCCTGCAGCAAACCAGAACCTTCACCATATCAGTCCGTCGCCGATAAGATCATGGTCACGATCCCGCGTGGCGCGACGTACTACCAGGCGCTCGATTCGCTCGAATCGAAAGGCATCGTCAGGAACCGCGACTGGTTCAGCCTGTACGCGCGCATCCGGGGACTTCCGTCCGACCTGAAAAGCGGCGTCTACTTGTTCGAGCCCGACGAGAGCTGGAGCAACATCGTCACCACGCTCAAGAAAGGGCGCGGGATGGAAGCGCGCTTTACCGTGCTCGAAGGGATGATGGGATTCGAGGTCGCGGAGCGCGCGCGCTCCTGGCTGGGCGTTGCGCGCGACGCATTCAAGACGGCCATGCGGGACACGGCGCTGGAACGCGAGCTCGGTATTCCCGACACGCCGGCGGGCGTCGAAGGCTACATGTACCCGACCACCTATGTCGTGCCGATGCGGATGCCTGCTCGGGATCTCGTGAAAGTCATGACGCACGAGTTTCTCGCGCGCTGGCAACCCGAGTGGGATGCGCGCCTCCTCGAGCTGCACATGACGCGGCACGAGATCGTCACGCTCGCGTCGATCATCGAAGCGGAAGTCCGCTACAGTCCCGATCGGCCGTACGTCTCCGCGGTCTACCACAACCGGCTCAAGCGCGGCATGGCGCTTCAGGCCGACCCCACCGTCGTGTATGCGCACGGCCGCCGGCTGCGGCGGGTGTGGGAGAAGCAGCTGCAGATCAAATCGCCCTACAACACCTATCTGCACCCCGGGCTGCCGCCGGGTCCGATCAATCAGCCGAGCGACTCCAGTCTGATCGCGGCGCTCTACCCCGCCCCGATCGGCTACCTCTACTTCGTCGCGCAGCCCGACGGCAAGCACATCTTCTCGGCGTCGTACGCTGATCACCTCGCGGCGATCAGGCGCGCGCGGCAGCGGCCAGCGCCTGAGCAGCGCTCTCCGGGTCCGGCGCGCTCAGCACCGCCCCGATAACCGCCACGCCCGCGGCACCGCCGCTGATGATCTGCGGCGCGTTCGCCGCGGTGATGCCGCCGATCCCGATCACGGGAATGTCATCGGGCGCGAGGCGCGCGAGTGCCGTGAAGCCCTCCGGGCCAAGCGCCGGTCCCGCGTCCGCCTTGCTGGGTGTGGGGAAACAGGGACCGACGCTCCAGTAGTCGGCGGGCAGTCCGGCGGCGCGCGCCGCTTCATCGGCTGATCCAACCGAGATGCCGAGCAGAAACCCCGCCGGCAGATGGGGGCGGAGGGGAGCGAGCGGCACGTCCTCCCAGCCCAGGTGGGCGCCGGCGGCCCCCGCGGCAAGCGCGATATCGACGCGATCGTTGACGAGAATGGGGACGGGCAGCGCGTCCACCAGCGCCCGCGCCAACTCCACGACGGCCGAGGGTGTGCCATCTTTCCAGCGGAGCTGAATCATCGTGGCCCCGCCGCGCACCGCGGCGCGGCAGACCGCCACCGGATCCCGCCCCTTGAAGAGATCGGGATCGGTGATCACCATCAAGCGCAACTGATCGACGAGCGCCATGACTTCCCCCAAGATCCTGCGCGGCCTGCGCGGCGCCACGACGGCGACCGCCAACACGAGTGAGGCGATTTTTGAGGCGACCGAGGAATTGCTCGCCGCGCTTCGCGATGCCAATGGCTTTGAGCCGGGTGACGTGGAGAGCGCGATCTTCACGTCGTCGCCCGACCTCACGGCCGACTACCCAGCTCGCGCGGCGCGGCGGCTCGGCTGGACCGAGGTCCCGCTCCTTGGCGCCGCCGAGGTCAACGTTCCGCCGCCCGCAGGACTGCCGCGCTGCATTCGGGTGCTGCTGCATTTCTATACCAGCAAACCCCAGCGCGCGCTCAAACATATGTACCTGAGGGACGCGGCGAAGCTACGTCCCGATCGATGACCGTCAAAGTCACCGCCCGTGGAGCGGAGCGCTGGAAGCAGGGCCATCCGTGGATCTACCGCAGCGATGTCGCTGAAGAGCCCGACAAGCAGCCCGGCATCGTCCCGGTCACCGACCGCAAAGGCAAGTTTCTCGGCCAGGCGCTGTACTCGCCCAGGTCCGAGATCCGGCTGCGCATGCTCACGCGCGGCCAGGAGCCGATCGACGCGCAGTGGTGGACGCAGCGCATCGCGGCCGCGGCAGGGCGACGCAACGGGGTCACCGCGAGCGCCTGGCGCGTCGTGCACGCGGAAGGTGACGCGCTGCCATCGCTGGTCATCGACAAGTACGGACGCTGGATCGTCGCACAGCTGCTCTCCGCCGGGCTCGAGACCGCACGAGCCGACGTCATCGCCGGGATCACAGCGGCGCTCGATCCGGAGGGCATCCTGCTGCGCAACGACGCCGCGGTACGGCGCCACGAGGGATTGCCCGAGGAGGTTGTCCTCGCCTCCGGCGCGGTCCCCGAGGTCGTCGAGGTTTTGGAGGACGGCGTGAAGTACCTTGCGGCTCCGTGGTCGGGACAAAAGACGGGCGCGTTTTTGGATCAGCGCGAGAATCGGGCGCTGGTCGGCCGGCAGACCAAGCCCGGTGGTCGAGCCCTCGACCTCTTCACCTATCACGGCTCGTTCGCGCTGCATCTCGCGCGCCAGGCGAGAGAGGTGCTGGCCGTCGATCAGAGCCGCGATGCCCTGGCGCGGGGCGCGGAGAATGCACGCCTCAATGCCATCGACAACATCGAATGGCGTGAAGCGAATGTCTTCGACTTGCTACGAGATCTGGAGCGCCGCCGCGAGCCGTTCGATACGATCGCGCTCGATCCGCCGGCGTTCGCGAAGACAAAGGCCAACGTCGGGCGCGCCATCGCCGGCTACAAAGAGGTGAACCTGCGAGCGATGAAGATTCTGGCGCCCGGTGGCGTGCTGTTCACGTCGTCATGCTCGTACCACGTCAGCCGCGACATCTTCGACGCCATGCTGGGCGACGCCGCGCGCGACTCCGGCCGTCGCATCCAGTTTCTCGCGGCGACCGGCGCCTCGAGCGACCACCCCGAGCTGCTCAATGTGCCGGAGACGGGCTACCTGAAAGGCGTGTTGCTGCGCGCCGTAGGATGATCCCGAGAATCGTAGAGGCGCAGCATGGTGCGCCCTGCCGACGTCCTATCTGCGGTTGAGAATCCACTCCGCGATGGCGCTGACCACTTCGGGCATGATGGGAATCGTCGGGTTCTGGTAGGTGGGGAGCTGAGCGGCCAGTATCGTATCCGTCGCCTGCTTCAGCACGTGATTCGCAAGCGGGACCACCACCAGCGGGGCGTCGGGCTTGGCCGCATGCAGCCGCTCCGCGTCTGCGACAGTGATCTGGATGTCTCGCCCTCCCTGGACGATCAGCACCGGCTGGCGCACCTGCTTGATCGCTGCGACAGGGTCGAACGACGCCAGTGACTTCATGAAAACCTGGTTGATCGGCACGAACAACGCCCCGAGCTGCGGCGGCACGTCTGCGGGCCGCTCCCCGCGAAGGTACTGCGCCATCGCGGTGTCGTAGCGAACCAGCGTCGCGCTGTCGAATTGACGGGCGAGCTGCTCCC
This sequence comes from Gemmatimonadales bacterium, assembly GCA_036781225.1. Lineage (GTDB taxonomy): Bacteria > Gemmatimonadota > Gemmatimonadetes > Gemmatimonadales > GWC2-71-9 > 20CM-2-65-7. The sequence goes on from DAIQBJ010000082.1 coordinate 9,369, forward strand.
GCATCACGGGGCCGAGTGGCCGGCCGAGTCCCGCGACACTGACCACGCCGGCGACCGGCGGGCCGCCGCGCGCGGCGATGAACGCGAGCGCGGATCCTTCGCTGTGGCCGAGTAACACGACCTGTGAGAATCGCGCGTCGTGCGCCAGTGACTCGGCTGCCGCACGAGCGTCGGTCGCAAAATCGTCGAGAGTCAGATGCGATATATCGACCGACCCGGTGGTGCCGGGCAACACGCGCTTGTCGTAGCGCAAGGTCGCGATGCCGCGCTCCGCGAGTCGCCACGCGAGCTGCGCGTAGGAATTGGGTCGGATTCCCATGACGGAGTTGCCGTTACGATCGGTCGGTCCCGAGCCGGCGATGATGACGGCGACCGGCACCGGCCGCGTTACCCCGCGCGGCAACGTCAGCGTGCCGTTCAACTGCAGCGCGCCGCTGCGGATGGTGTAGGGCGACTCGATCGCGGATGCCGGTGGGACCGTGTCGGCCGACTGCACAGCCAGGATGGTGAGTGCGATGTTGAGTAGGGTCATAATGGCCATTGGGTTTGGCTACGATTCCCCCTTCTCCCGTTTCCATAACACGTACGACTGCACGATGGGAATCACGGCGACGATGATTATGGTCACGACGAACAGAACCAGAAACGCCGAACGGGCAACGAACGCGCCGATCGCCAGCACCAGACCGCCCATCACCATCAACCAGCCGCCGGTGCGATGCGTGCGCCGCCACACCGTGTCGCTCGACAGCGTCCAGGGCGTGCGAATGCCGATGAACCAATTCGGCTCGACCCGCGTGAGATAGTTGCCCAGGAAGACGAACAGCAATCCGACACCGAGGGGCATGAGCCGGTCGATTCGTACGCCGTAGCCGAGGCCGGACGCAATGATCATTGCGTGCGCGAGGAGCAGGAACAGGATCACCGCGTTCGCGATCAGCCAGTAGCTGCCCAGGAACTTGGCATAGTTCTCCCGCCGCGGATCGACTTTCGGCAGCACGTTGAACAGCACCGTCATGAAGACGAGCACGACGGGCACGATCGAGACCGCCATGAGGCGGCTCGAAAAGCCGTCCGGCGTGCCGTTCAGACTCCAGTGCGTCGCCATCGCGGGGGGGAGGCGCGGACAGGCCCACACCGACACCCCGGCCGCGAACGCGGCGATCACGATGCCAAACCAGCGGCTACGCATTGCTCTCTCCCCCGAAGCGAGTCATGAAGTAGCGCACGACCTCTTGAAACACGGTCGTATTCAGCCGGTAGCGGATGAACTGCCCCTCCCGCTCTGTAGCCACGAGGTCCGCGGCCTTGAGCACCCCCAGGTGGTGCGATACCGAGGCGAACGCCATCGGGAACTGCTCCGCGATCTCGCCCGCCGTCCGGTCTTTCTCGGTCAGCAACTCGAGGATGCGTCGCCGCGTGGGGTCGGCCAACGCCCGAAACAGGGAGTCATCCATTGGGCGAGATATTTATACAATCGTCTAAATATGTCAAGCGAAGTTGACTAAATCGGCCCCCATCACAAGCTTGCAAGCCATGTCCGGGAGGGCCCTAGACCGCTCGGCAGCGGTGCGCCGCGTGCTGGGCGGATTGCTGGTCGCGAATGTCGCCGTCCTGATCGCCAAAACGGTGATCGGCGCGGTCGCCGGCTCGCTCGCCGTCATGGGCGACG
>DAIQBJ010000083.1:0-10986 GCA_036781225.1 Gemmatimonadales bacterium
AGGTCCTGATGGTCGGCCGCTCACGATATGTGAAGTCCATCTGCTTGAGCCAGTGGGGGACCCACGCAGTCTCGTGCTCGACCGACCCGATCTTCAAGCGGGGATAGCGCTCGAAGACGCCTGCGAAGATGATCGCGGTGAGCGAGTAGCGGATCCAGTAGTCGCTATTGGCCAGGCCAGCGGCGGTCAGCTGATTGATGTCGATGGTGAATTCACAGCCGGGCACTCCGCCGCGCGGGGTCGCGACGTGCATGAGTAACGGAAGGTCGAGCTCCTGCGCCGTCCACCAGAGCCGGTCGTACACCGGATGTCGATAGGGCCGATCGGACAGCGGATACACCGGGATGAAGGCGCCGGCCAGCCCCAGGTCCGCACAGCGGTCGAGTTCTCGAGACGCTTCGTCGACGTCGTCAACGTTCAGCATGCCGATCCCCCTGAGGCGGTCTGGGACGGCCTTGCAGAAATCGGCGATCCAGTCGTTGTAGGCCCGACAGAGGGCGGACAGAAGCGCGCTGTCCGGAATGCGATACCAGAAGAGGCCCTGGCTCGGCTGCAAGCAGGCGGCCCACACGCCGTCGGCTTCCAGCTCTTCCAGCATGGCGTGGGGCTCGTAGGCGCCCTTTCTGACGTCTTCCCAGACGCCCAGAAAGTCGATCGACGACGGATCTTCGAACCGCTTACCGGCCTGGATCACCGATCCGACGGTGCCAACCCGAGTGCCGTCGAAGTACCAGGCGTCGTATTCCCGGCCCGCGCGCGTGCGATGCCGTTCCATGCGCGGCGCACGGCTGCGGAATTTCGGCTCGATGCGGGTGTCGTACAAATCCGGCGGCTCGACGATGTGCGAATCGGCCGAGATCAGCTTGTACGCGGTCATGTCAGGCCTCCTGAAGACGGGCTTCTTCGAGGTACTTCGGCACGCCCACCTCCGCGCTCGGCTCAGGCGCCGGGAATTGTGCGCGCGGGTACCGTCGCCGTCAACCAGGGGGCCCGGCGACGCGGCGCTCGCCTTCGACTATGATCGCCCTCGAACACCGCACTGGGTGGTGGCCATGGGGGACTGGTACGAGAAGCAGACGCTGGGACTCCTCCCCGAGCGCGCGGCTTGGCGGTGGGGTCCGCGTGAGGCCCTCGCCTTCCAGGGAGCGCGCTGGACCTTTGCCGAGCTCGACGCGCGCGTTGACGCCGTCGCGAAGGGGCTGCTCGCGCTCGGCATCGCGCCCGGCGACAAGGTCGCTCTCTGGATGGTCAATCGTCCCGAGTGGATCGACGCCATGTTCGCGGTCATGAAGATCGGCGCCGTGCTCGTTCCCGTGAACACACGCTTTCGCACCGATGACATAGCGTATGTCCTCGGTCAGTCGGACGCCGCGGCCGTGATCCTCGGCGCGCGCTCGGGACCGATCGACTATCTCGCCCTGATGCGCGAGGTGGTGCCTGGGCTGGGGGTGCGCCCCGACCCGCGCGTCCCCTACCTCCGTCGCGTCGTCGTGCTCTCGGACCGAGCCCACGCGGACACGGTCGGATGGTACGAGATGCTGGAGGACGGCCGGCGTGTCAACGACGACACTCTCCGGACGCGCGCCGGTGAGGTCGATCCCGAACAGACCGCTTTCATCTTCTACACGTCCGGGACCACCGGGTTCCCCAAGGGCGCCCTGCACAACCATCGCATGGTCAGAAACACCTGGGATCACGCCGATCGCATGGGCATCACTGTTAACGACGTGATCCTCATGTATCTGCCGCTCTTTCACGCCTTCGGTTTCGTCGAGGGCCCGCTCATGTCGATGATCAGGGGCGCCCGCGAGGTCCTCACCGAGACCTTCGACGCCGATCAGTCCCTCGATCTCATTGCGAGCGAAAAGGCGACGATCATCCACGGGTTCGATACGCACTACAAAGAGCTGGTCGACGCCCAGGAGAGAAAGCCCCGCGACGTGTCGAGCGTGCGTACCGGCATCTGCGGCACGGGCATGTCGAGCTCCATTCCGATCGCACGGCGGGCCCGACAGACCTTCGGCAATCTCATGACGGGCTTCGGGATGAGCGAGGTCGGTATCGGAGTCACCTTCTCCTTCCTCGACTCCACGGAAGAGCAGTGCGTGGAGGCCAACGGCTACCCCGGCGCCGGCTACGAGGTGCGGATCGTCGATCCCGCGACCGGGCTCGACCAACCCACGGCTGTGCCGGGAGAGATTCTCGTCCGCGGCTACATGGTGACGCAGGGCTACTACAAGCGACCAGAGGAGACGGCGCGCGCCATCGACAAAGACGGATGGTTTCACACCGGTGACATGGGCCTCATGCGCGCAGATGGTCACATGCGGTTCGTCGGCCGCTATAAGGACATGCTCAAGATCGGCGGGGAGAATGTCGATCCCATGGAGGTCGAGGCCTTTCTGATGGGCCATCCCGCCATCGACGTGGCGGCGGTGGTCGGGCTGCCCGATGCGCGCCTCTCAGAGGTGGCGGTGGCCTTCGTGCAGCTCGCGCCCGGCTGCAAGCTGACCGAGCGTGAGTTGATCGAGCACTGCCGCGGCCGTGTGGCGAGCTTCAAGATCCCTCGCCACGTTGCATTCGTCGACGCGTTTCCGATGACCAGCTCTGGCAAGATCCAGAAGATCAAGCTCCGCGAGCGCGCCCGGACCGAGTGGATGGAGACGTAAGCAAGGAGGTCGACCATGACCGAGAGCGGATCGATCCTGGTGGGGACTATTGGCCAGGGCGTCATGACGAGTCCCGACGACGGCGAGAGCTGGACCCGGGCCAGCGTCCGCCAGGGCATGCACTCTGACTGCATCGTGCGGGCGCTGACCTCGAGCAACCGAGCTCCGGACATCGTGTATGCGGGGACCGACCGAGGCCTCTACCGCAGCGACGACGGCGGCGGGCAATGGCGCCTGCTCGACACGCCGATGTCGGGCTCGATGGTGTGGAGCATCGCCATCGACCCGGTGGATCCGAGCGTGATGTTCGTCGGTACCGGCACGCCTAGTGTGCCTGGCATCTATCGCTCGAGCGACCGGGCAAAGAGCTGGAAGCGCCTCCCAGTCGCGATCGCCGAGAACTGCCCGAATGTCGGCATCCCGAGGCCGACCGGAATCGCCATCGATCCCGCCGATCATCGGCACGTCTGGGTCGGGCTCGAGGTCGACGGCGTCCGCCACAGTTCCGACGGCGGAGAAACGTGGACGGACGTGAATGGACAGATCCCCAACAAGGACGTGCACAATGTGCTGGTCGTCGCCGGCCCTCCCAAGGCGGTGTTCACCGTGGTCAACGACGACGTGTGGCGCAGCCTCGACGACGGAAAGACGTGGGAGGCGGCGCGCGCTCGCGAGGTCTTCCCCTGGCATTACCCCCGTGGCATCGCGGTGAAGCCCGACGACTCGCGCACCGTATTCCTGACGCTCGGCGATTCCACACCAGGGCGCGTGGGAACCGTGATGCGCTCGAAGGATGCTGGCGCCACGTGGCAGAGTCTTGGGTTACCGACCCAGCCGAACTCGGCCGTGTGGACAGTAAGCCTTTCCGCCGCTGCGCCCGACACCGTCTTCGCAGCCAGTCGCTACGGCTATCTGTACCGCAGTGACGACGGCGGTGACTCGTGGCGAAAACTCTGGAGGGAGTTCGGCGAAGTCTCGTCGATCCTCTGGATCCCCCGATAAGTGTGCCTCGTTCGTTTCCATGCGGCAGGCTTTGGGCTATCCATTGATGCGACCGTACAGCAGGAGTTCTTGCCAGTCCACACGCGTGGTTGCCTACGACCCCTGAATCGCTATAGATTCACGGCGGGTGTCAACTCATTTCATTCAGAAGTCCCCGCTCGATTCGGGATTTGTCGGAATCGCTCGCGAGGTCGGCAGCGCGAGACGACCAGAGAGCATCGCAGTTACTCGGACGCGAAAGAGGGAAGGAGGCTTCATGCGCGCTTGGTGGCACGGCTGGTGTCCACAGCTGTCTCTCGCTGCGGCGATCGTCCTCGTCGTATTTGCCCAGGCCGACGCCACGCACCAGCAAGAAAGTCCCCGGAAGCACAAGATCGTGTATCAACTCTCCGATGCAGGTGTTGACAGGGCGAAGTTCGTTCTGGGCAACATCCGAAATCACGTGGCCGGCGTCGGCGGCTGGCGGAACATCGAGGCCTTCGAACTGGTCGTCTTCGGCCCGGCAATGAAGTCGTTCGTGCAAGGCGCAATCGATCCCGCGATCAAGGACGCGCTGGAACAACTGCAGGACCAGGGCATGCATTTCGGAGCCTGCGGCAATACGATGAAGAACTTCAACATCACCCGCGAGCAACTCCCACCTGGTTCGGTCGTCCTGCCGCAGGGCGGAGTGGTTCGGATCATGGAGCTCCAGGAGCAGGGGTACAGCTACCTGAGGCCGTGACGCTTTCGGTCACACCCGAAGCACGGGGGCGCTCCACGCAACGCAGTGAGGGGAGGATGTACGATGTTACGCATCACGTGGTCTGTTTCATCGGTGTGCCTGACCATCCTGCTATTCGCGGCCGCCGGAGCGCAAGCCCACCCTCATGGGACGGAGCCCATCCTCCTCGGCGTCGCACCGCAGCAAGACCCAGCGAAAGTCTTCACGATGTGGCAGCCCGTGGTCCGCTATCTGGAGCGCGAGATCGGCCATCCGTTCGCCTTTGAATCGGCGCCGTCGATCGAGGAGTTTCAAAAGCGAGTGCTCGAAGGACGGTACGACATCTGGTGGGGAAACCCATTGACCTATATCCAGGCGAGCAAGCGGATCGGCTACGTTCCAATCGCGCGCGATACCACCCGGATCGCCGGACTCCTGGTGACCCGCAAAGAGGACGGCATCAAATCGGCCAAGGAGGTGCTCGGCAAGAAGATCGCCTATCCCGCGCCAGACGCGCTCGGCGCGACGCTTCTGGTGCAGGACCTTCTGGCGAGAGCGGACGTCGCGCCGAATCAGGTCGAGGCGGTGTACACCGGCACGATGGACTCGGCGTTGCGCGGCCTTCTCGACGGCCGTGTGATGGCGGCCGGCGTCGTCCCTCGGGCCTTCAACTCGCTCGACGCCGCCGAGCGCGACAAGCTCAGCATTCTCGCCAGGACTGAAGAGGTCGCACCACAGCCCATCGCGGTGCATCCGCGGCTTTACAAGAGCGTCGTCACTCAGATCCAGCGGGCGCTCCTCAAGCTCAACTGGACGCCGGAGGGACGGCAGATCCTCGCCAGTATTCTCTACAAGGAGGTCGTCGTCTCGAACGACCTGGACTACGACATTCACCGCGACGTCGCCCGACGGCTCAAGATCCCGTTCTGAGCCGGGTCGAGGCGAGCGAGCGCGCGACGATGCGAAGGCTGGTGACCGTGGTCGCCGTTCTGGCGCTGGTCGACGTCCTGCTTGCGCTCGGCTTGTGGTCAACTATCACCGTAGGCACGGCCCCGCAATCCGACACCATGAGCACGGTACCGCAATCCGACGGCCAGGCTGCACCGTCATCCGCTGTGCAGCACCTCGCCGAACTCCTCGCCGCCTCGGCGTTCCGTTCCGTCATCACGAATGACTACGCACCGCTCGACGCGCTCATCAAACGGTCGGCCGCCTGGGCAGAAGTAGCTTACGTGAGCGTCGAGGATCCACAAGGAAGGATCCTCGGAAGCACGGACCTTGCGCGCGTTGGGCAGGTCTGGAATGATCGGATCGCGGCCGACCTCCGCGCCACGGCCCGCGCTCCGTATCACGACGTCGTCGTCGCCATCCTCAATCCGGCCGACAACTCTCAAAACGCCGTGATGGGACGGCTCCGTCTGGGGTATCGCGTGGAGCCCTCCCGGGGTGCTGCTCAACCGAATCGGCCAAACACACCACTGTGGATCGTGCTCGGTTTGGCGGCGCTCGCCGCCGTCCCTACCGGGCTCATTGTCGTGAAGGTCGCGACTTCGAAGCGACCGGCGACCACCAGGCGCCGATCGCGGGGACACGGCGATGAAGCCGACAGCGCGCACGAGGTGGCTCCGAGAACCTTAACGACCCGGCACGGCTCCGAGGAGCGCACTCGTTGAGGCGCATCCTCGCACCCGTCTCACCAGACCGTGCGATCGGCTCGACGGACGAGCGACTCCGGTAATTTCACTCCGAGTTCCTTGGCCGCCTTCAGATTGATGACGAGCTCGAAGTGAGAAGGTTCCTCGACGGGCAAGTCGCGCGGTTTTGCGTTGTTCAGAATTCGGCCGATGTAGGCGCCCGCGCGGCGGAACATGGCGGGAAGGCTCGGCCCGTAGGCGATGAGCCCGCCCGCGTCCACGAATTCACTGTAGCCGTAGATTGCCGGAACCCTCGCTCGGCGCACGAGATCGAGGATCTGCTGATGATGGAGCAGGGTGAACGGGCCGCCGGGAACCATCAGCGCCTCGGCGCGCTCTGCCGGCGCCCCCGCGAAGAACGCTCCGAGCGCGTCCCCATCTGGAACGATACGCGGAAGGATCTTCGCGCCCTCTGTGGCCGCGGCGAGCTCGAAGTTCGCCAACTCCGTGCGACTCATCAGATCCGCGTTGTAAAGAATGGCCACACGCGAGAGCGCGGGCTGAAGCTCCTTCAGTAACTTCAGCCACGCGAGAGTCAGTTGTGCCGACGAGTAGGTGACGCCCGTAATGTTGCCACCCGGATCCTGAAGCCGACTGACGGCGCCCGTGGCCACCGCGTCCGCACTGAGCATGACGATCGGGATCGTCTCAGTCGCCTGCTTCGCGGCCCGGGTCGCGTCGTTTCCCACGGCGAATATGAGGTCCACTTTGAGGCGGGCAAGCTCGGCCGCGAGCTCGCCGAGCCTCTCCGCGTGTCCGTCGGCGGAGCGGTATTCGAAGGTGATGTCCTGGTGATACCCGACGAGGGCTTGTCTCAGGGCCGTTTCATTGGGCGCCGAGATCCTGCCCGAGTCGAGCCACCCAACCCGATACGTCTTCTTGCTCGGTTGCGCCCCCGCGGTCGAGGCCATCAGAGTCAGCCCGACGCCCACGAAGATGAGCGACGCCCTGGTGAACACCCGGTTCACGCGGGGACCGTAGGGTAGGACGACGGAGGCGTCAAGCGCGAAATTGTCGAGGCGGAGCCAGCGTGGCGCTCTCCGTCCCGGTCTCGCGGAGGAAGATACCAACGGCGAAGGCCGCGAAATGGATCTCCGCGGCCGCGACAAACATCGCCGCGAAGCCGCCGGTCACGTCCACGAGGTAGCCGAGCAGCATGGTGAACGCCACGCCGCCTACGAAGCAGGCGACATTGGAGATGCCCAGGGCCGGGAGGGCAAGCTCGGCGGGAAAGACCTCGACAACGATGACCGACGGTAGGATGGTGCCGCCGAGAAGGAGCCCCATCATCGCAATGACGAACGCCGCCCCCGGCAAGCCGAGGCGTGGTCCGGCCAACGCGAAGAGCAGACACACCGCGATGTTCACACCCTCGCTGACGAGAAAGAGGGGCCTTCGTTGCCTCAAGTGATCGCTGAGGAAGCCGGCGATCGGCCACGACAGGATACTTCCGAACGTGATCAGCGCAGTGACGGCACCCGCCTGCGGCTCGCTCGCACCGAATTGACGAACGAGAACGGCCGGCAGATACGTCAAGACACTGAAGTATGCGCCGTATGAGCAAAACATCGCCACATTGAGGGGCCAGAGATCCCGCGAGCCGAGCAGAGACCGGAGGTGCTGCTTCGGGCCTCGGGCGGTCACGCTCGCGCTCTGCCTGGGTTTCGCGAAGAGTGCGATCAGGCCGATCGTCACGAGGGCCGGAAGCGCCGTCGAACCGTAGGCGACACGCCAGTCCCATCGTGAGGCGAGGGCAGGAATGACCAGCAGGGCGGCGGTTCCCCCGATCGCCCCGCCTCCCGAGAGCAGCCCGATGGCGCGGGCCAGTTCACCGGACGGGAACCAGTCTCGGATGAGGCGCATCGCGGGCACCCAGATAGCGGCCGCGCCAAGCCCCACGACCATCCGGGCAAGGACCGTTTCCGCGAAACCGGAGCTGGCCGCAAACGTCAGGGCACCCAGAGCCAGAAGCGTCGTGCTGACGATCATCACAGGACGAGTTCCCCAGCGATCGGCGACGATGCCGACGGGAATCTGGGCGATGGCATAGCTCCAGAGATATGACGTCTGGATCGCGCCGGCCGCCGCGTACGTGAGCCCGAGATCCACGACGAATCGAGGAATGAGGGGGGTGAACGCCATACGGTGCAGGTGTGTCTGCATGAAGGCGAACACGGCGACCGCGAGCACGATCCAGCGATAGGAGGTCGGCATTCGGTTCGGTCCGTTCAGCTCACCGGCGCTCGACTTGGTCCACACGTAGGTTGCGTCTCCTATGCTTTGGGCTTCTGTCTCGACGCCGATCTTAAGCGTAGCCGCGCGACGGTGACGAGAAAGGTTCTATGACGTGAGTCGGCACGAGCAGCGACGGCGGATCAGCGGTCGAGCCAGGCAGCCATCAACCTCCCTCCGTAGTCGTAGCCCAGATTCGGCCCATAGTTCTTCAGCGCCCCATCCCAGACGGCGATATACACCGCCGAGGGCAACTGGACGTAGTACTGCTGCACCGCGAGGTAGCGTTGGATGTCCGCGATGATTTCGCGGCGTTTGGGCGCATCGAAAATTCGGCGCTGACGCACCAGGAGATCGGTAACAACCGGGTCATTGACATGGCTTTGATTCTTTTGCTCGCCTGGGTAGTGCATTCCGTAAAGGAAATTGTCACGCAGCAGCAGCGACGGCGGGATCGTGGCGCACATGATCTCCGTGGCCGTCAACTTCACGAGCCGCGGCATCCCGGCCAGGCGTTGCGGAAGCGGCGACCGTACCGAGCAGCGCGGTCGATATTGAACTCCGCTATGGCAGGAACACCTCGCGCACGTACCACGGCAGCACGGCGACGCTCACGAGCTGCTCGGTCCCATCAAATAGCGGCTGGAGCTCCGACATCGTCACGCGGAATTTATACGAGCGGAGGCGATCAATGCCCGCCGGCACGCTCTTCACCACATCGGTGCCGATGTCGGGTCGATAGATGCGGAAGAAGCTTGGGTCCGCGGCGGAATGGAGCCGCACCTCCGCCCTCGCGCGAGACGGAACGCCGCGCTGGTATTCGATACGACATTCGATCACGCCGCCACTGCTGTCCTGGAGTTCCCATCGCTCTATCGCAGTCCCGGGCTCACGATCCATCGCCTGCGCGGACGCTTCGCGCCGAATGGTGACCGGTAAGCCGGTCTTATATGGGCCCGGCACCTCAGCCGAGACGTAAAACTCCCGAATGTCCATGAGCGCGGTTCCCCCGCTCTCCGCTTGCTTCGCAGGGACAACCAGCGCAGCGAGACGCGTCGTACCCGTCGCGATGAGCTTCCCCTCGCGGTCGTGGTTGACGAGGCGATCGATGAAGCTGATGGTGAGATTGGCATCCTTCGAGGGCCCGGCGGCGATCGGCGCGATCTGCCACGGCGTCGGTAACCACTTTTGCAGCGCCGCAGGGTTCACACGGAACGCGAGCACCACCCTGGTGTCGACGTTCTGCTGAACCATCGTCTCAGCCCACCCGCGCGCAGTCGGCAACACACTGCCGACGAACAGACATGGGACGAGACAAAGGGCTACTAGGACACGGCATGCCATTGTGTTGTCCTCCGTTGCATCCAAACAGTGAAGAACGCATGCCAATCCATCGCTCGGACCTCCGGCTGGCGGGATGCTAGCGCTCGCCGAGTCGGAGGGCAAAGTTCGTTCTACCTCCGGGCCGGCCGTGCACGAGGGGCAGAGCGATTGCCTTTCCACGTGGCGCTATGGCTTTCGGTTCGCGAGCGGCGACGCACCTGAGTCAGACATGGTGTCCGCTCTGAGCGGCCAGCCCGTCGGTCTTTGCGGCCATGATGAAGTCGTTCCGATGGAGGCCGCGGATCTTGTGAGTCCACCAGGTCACCGTGACCCGCCCCCACTCGGTGAGAAGGGCGGGATGGTGACCCTCCGCCTCGGCGAGGGCGCCGACCCGGTTGGTGAAGGCCAACGCATCGGCGAAGCTCGGGAAGCGAAAGACCCGCTCGAGCTGGGCGATGCCGTCGCGCACCACCAGTTGCCAGCCTGAGATCTCGCGCCGGAGTTCCGCGATCTCCGCCTCGGTCACTCGGGGCGAGTCGCTGCGGCAGGCGACACACCGTTCGGTTGACAACGTGCTCATGCGCGCACCTCTCTTTCCCGGACCCGGCGTCCAGCGAGAACACCGCCGCGATCACCGATCTCGACGCACTCTTCCGTGCGGCTCCGGTGACCGTGAGCGCGTGCTCTACTCTATGACTTGATCCGCCCGGAGCAGCAGCGACGGCGGGATCGTGAGGTTGAGCGCCTTCGCGGTCTTCATGTTGATGACTAGCTCGAACTTGGTCGGCTGCTCGACGGGCAGGTCAGCGGGTTTCGCGCCCTTGAGGATCTTATCGACGAAGACGAAGGAGCGTACGGCAAAGCTATCGCGGCTGCGGCTCCGCTGCAGTGTTCGTGGGTCGTGTCAGAAGAGTGGCGCGCCCACCATCGGCTTGAATTAGAGAATGACTTGATTGCGGCTCACGTCCTGAAGACCAAATCCGTGCCTAATGCGCAGTTTCAGGCGTCGTAGCACGCACCTCTAATTCCACCAGCCCGCCCGATCAAGCAACGCCCGCAGCTTCAACGCCTTGGTGAGCTCGTGCTTCGCGATCGGCCACGTCGCCTCGTCCCACTGGCTACTCAGGATGCGGCGGATCAAAAAGCGCGAGGCGTAGCCAAGGAAGAAGAAATGGAAGCGACTCACTGGAAGCGACTCACGGCGGTCCACTATTCGATCACCTGTCGCGACACCCGCGAGGATCGCGGAGATTGACGAGTCCGAGCAAAATCGTCTTGCCCGTCGCGCGCGCCGTCGGATCGACCCACCAATCCTCGTCCGTTTTGTTACCCTCCGCCTCGTGGCCGAACCAGACGCTCGGTA
>DAIQBJ010000084.1:0-10664 GCA_036781225.1 Gemmatimonadales bacterium
GACCGGCTCGCCGCCCGCCATCCGGGCTATTGCTGGGAAACCAACAAGGGCTACGCGACGCCGGAGCACCTCGAGGCCATCCAGCGCCTCGGCCCCACCCGCCATCACCGCTACAGCTTCGAGCCCGTGGCGCAGATCGAGCTGCTAACGGTTTCGCGCGCGCCGTAGCCCCTTCAGGAAGTCGGGCAGCGGCCGGGTATTGAGGATGTCGGCTGCGGTCAGCCACGCGCGCCGCGCATTCCCGACCGCGAACCGCATGAACCCGAGCTCGCGCGTATTGTGCGCGTCCGTGGACAGCACGAACCGCACGCCATGGGACTTCGCCGAAGCTGCCAGCGTGTCGGGGAGATCGAGTCGCTCGCTGCCGTTCAGTTCCAGCAGACACTTCGCGTTCGCCGCCGCCTTCGCCACGACATCGAAATCGAGCGGATAGGAGGGACGGTTGGGGAGGATCCGGCCAGTCGGATGGCCGATCGCGTCCACCCAACGGTTCCCGATGGCGGCGAGCAGCCGGTCGGTCAGCTGGCGCTCGGACTGTTTCAATCCGTAATGGATCGTGGCCACCACGTAATCCGCCTCCGCCAGCACGTCGTCGGGCAGATCGAGCTTGCCGCTTTCGAGAATGTCCATCTCCACGCTCTTCAGGACGCGGAAGCCGCGCATTCCCTGATTCAGGCGGTCGATTTCCTTCCATTGCGCGCGGAGCTCGGCCGGACTTTGACCGGCCATCGACGTCCGGGGTGAGTGATCGGTGATCGCGATGTACGCGTAGCCGAGGGCCCGCGCGGCCTCGATCATCTCCGCCAGCGTCGCCTTGCCGTCGCTCGCGTCGGTGTGCATCTGCAGGTCGCCGCGGACATCCTCCAGCGTCACGAGCGCCGGGAGCTTGTGCTCTTTGGCCAGCGCGATTTCGCCGCGATTCTCGCGCATCTCGGGCGGGATCCAATCGAGCCCCAACGCGGCATACACGTCCTGCTCGGTTCGGCCCGAGATGCACTTCGTTCCCCGAAACACGCCGTACTCGTTCAGCTTGAGCTTCTTGCCCTGGGCGATCTTGCGCAGCTCGATGTTGTGGGCCTGAGAACCGGTGAAGTACTGCATCGCGGCCCCGAAACAGTCGGGCTCCACGACACGCAAGTCGACCTGCAGCCCGCCGGAGAGTCGTACGGTGGAGCGCGTGTCTCCCTGAGAAGCGACTTCCCTGACGTCTTCGAATTTGCCGAATCGTTGGATGACGGCCGGCGCGTTGGCACAGCTGACCACGATGTCCAAGTCTCCGATGGTTTCCTTGCGACGCCGGAAGCTGCCGGCCACGTCGATCTCGTTGATCCCGCCGCCGGCCTTCAAGTACTCGACGATCGCCCGCGCGTATTGTTCGGCTTCGTGCAGGACAATCCGCTTTTGACCGGCTGCGGCGCCGGCTCCCGCGACACCCTCGCGAATCTTCTCGAGCAGCTTCGGACCGAATCCGCCCAGCTTTGCGATCCTGCCTTGCTCCAGCGCGTTCTTGAGGTCCGCGACGCTGTTCACCTTCAGCGCGTCATGAAACAGCCTCACCCGTTTCGGGCCGAGGCCCGGGATGCGGAGCAGATCGAGCAGTCCTGGAGGGATCTGGCCGATGAGCTGTTGGTGCTGGGGCAGCGTTCCCGTCTCGACGAGCGCGGTGATCTCCTTCGCGATGCCGGCGCCGATGCCCGCTAGATCCGTCAGGTCGAATTCACCGCCCTTGACCAGCTCGGCGATCGGGTCGGGGTGATCGGCTACCGTCCGCGCGGCATTGCGGTAGGCGCGGACCTTGAATGGATTGCCGGCGGAGATCTCGAGGAGATCGGCGACTTCCCCGAGCAACCGGGCTATGTCAGCGTTCTGCATAAACACAAGAATCGATGGTAATAGTCCTTCTTGCCATCTCGCATTTCACGTGATACGCTAGCCACTCCGAAACACACTACCCATCCCGTCGGAGGCCGACGCATGCTGCGCAAGCTTCTGGGACCGGTGTTCTTGGCTCTGGTGTTCCCCGCCGTCATCGCCGCGCAGTCGCAGGCCACGACCGGCATCATCCGCGGGACGGTGACCGACCCGGCGGGGACGCCTGTGCAGGGCGCCACCGTCGTCCTGCGTGAGACGCAGACCGGCTTTCAACGCCAGGTCGTGAGCAACGAGCGCGGCGTCTACGTTGCTTCACTGCTGCCGCTCGGCACGTACGACGTGACCGCGCGTGCCGTGGGGTTCAGCGAGACGCGCCGCACCGGCGTTCGGATCGGGGTCGGTGAGGTGGTGAACCTGAACCTGCAAGTCGCGGCAGTCACGCTGCAGGCGGTCGTTGTCGAAGCGACGCAACCGGTGATCGAGGTGGGGAAGGTAGAGAACTCGACGCGCATACCCGACGAAGCTGTGTCGCGCCTTCCCAACAACGGGCGCAACTATCTGAATCTCACGCTGCTGACGCCGAGCGTCGCGATTGTGCAGGGGCCCGACGGTGACGAGCTCTCGATCGGCGGCCAGAAGGGAATCCACAACAACGTGTCGGTCGACGGGGCCGATTTCAACAATCCGTTCTTCGGCGAGCAGCGCGGTGGCCAGCGCCCGCCCTTCACGTTCAACCTCGACGCCGTGCAGGAAATCGTCGTGACGTCCTCCGGAGCCCTGCCCGAGTTCGGCCGGTCTTCCGGCGGCTTCGTGAACGTGGTGACCAAGTCGGGGACGAACCAGCTCCACGGCTCGCTGCATTACTACGGCAAGGACGGTGCACTTTCGGGCAACCCAAGCCACGGTGACTCGACTCTCCCGCAGCCGGATTTCACGCAGCACCAGTTCGGGTTCACGCTCGGTGGCCCTATCAAACGTGATAAGGCGTTCTTCTTTGTGGCCTATGATCAGCAGATCTACGATGAAACGAAGCAGACGGATATCAACCGGATCGATCCCGCCTTGCGCGCGTGGATGGACACGGCATACGGCGGCGCGCTGCGGGGCGACTACGGCCCGATTTCGCGCACCAACGACGCGCGGGTGCTGCTCGCCAAGCTCGATTTCAACCTTTCGGATCGCCACCACGCCTCGCTGAAGTACAACTACAGCTGGTCCGAGCAGGCGAACGGCACGTTCGACTACGATCACTGGGCCCGGAGCTCGAACGGACTCGAGCAGGATCACTCCAACGCGATCAACGGCAGTTTGACGTCGTACCTCAAGCCGAACCTGGCCAACGAGTTTCGCTTCCAGTACTCCCGCGAGGATCGTCCCCGGCCGTACGATGGGCCACGGAGTGCGCAGCTCGGCGCCAACCGTGTCGACGGAGGAACGCGGCCGTTCCCCGACATCGCGATGGACTTCGCGTACGGCTATCGACTCGGCCTGCCGTTCTTCCTACCGATCTCGTACTACGACACGAGAGTCCAGTTGCTGGACAACGTGTCTCTCGCCAAGGGGGACCATTTCTTCAAGGCGGGCTTCGAGTACAACAAGCTGCATTCGATCCAGACATTCATCGGGTTCGCGAACTCTCGGTACATTTTTGCATCGGTGCCGGCGTTTCTCGCATTCGCCGCCGACTCGACGCAGACCGGCGGACTGCTTCTGTTCCTCCAGCAGGCCGGAATCGGCCGCTCGGTGCAGGAGGCCGGGACCCAGAACATCCCGCAGACCGAGTACGCGCTGTTCCTGCAGGACACGTGGAAACCCAATCCGCGGTGGATGTTCAATTACGGGTTGCGTTGGGAAGCCCAGATCGAAGCCGATCCCATCACGCCGCCGTCCCAGGTCTTCTTCGCGCCATTCATCGGCCAGACGCGGACCGTCGGGAGCGTGACCAGCGTATTCCCATCTGACGGCACGATCCCGTCGGACAAGAAGATGTGGCAGCCGCGGTTTGGATTCACGTATGACACCCGCGGCGACGGCCGGCGCGTGGTGCGCGGCAACGTGGGAGTGTATTACGCTCGCATCCCCGGCCTGAACCTGGCGTCGAGCCGCAGCACCAACGGCTCGATCGGCCTGTCGTACTCGAACTTCAGCGTTCCCGTGGTGCCCGGGCTCGGCAGCCAGCTGCCGGATAACGTCGCGCCCAGCGCGGTGTTCCGCCCCGACATCTTTGTTTTCGACAAGAATTTCCAGAACCCACGCACGCTCAGTGCTTCGATCGGATATGAGTGGCAGGTCGGGAGCGACCTGGGCTTCTTGATCAACTACATGCACGCGAAAACCGATCACAACACGCGCTTCATCAACCGGAATGACCCGGTATTCGGCAGTCCGTGGCATAGCAAGCTGACCGGGCCTGCCGATTCCAACGGCGTCACCGGGCTGACCACGGTCGAGAGCAGCGCCAGATCCACGTACAATGGCATTACGATCGGGTTCAAACGCGTGCTCGATCCCAACTTCCAGTTCCAGGTGAATTACACATTGTCGTGGGACAAGTCGGATGACGACAATGAGCGGGATCCCTTCACATTCCGGTACGCGAAGGCCGACAATCTCGGGCCGGAATACAACTGGAGCGACCGCGATCAGCGTCATCGCTTCAACGGCTGGGTGGTCAAGCATATCGGTGGCGGACTGTTCCTGAACAGCCGCCTGAGCCTCTACTCGGCGCAGCCGGTGTCCGAGAAATGCGGCGCCAACAACCAGGGGACCGGTCAGCGAGCTGCGAGTCCGCAGGACCGGATCTGCCCGAATGGCGACATCTTGAAGCGCAACACGCTGCGCAAGGACAACCAGTACTTCTCGTGGGACGTCGGTCTGACCTGGCCGTTCAGCTTGGGTAAGAACGGTCGCCTCGAGTTGATCGCCCAGATGTTCAACGTGACCGGCTCCGACAATTTCCGCGATCCCACAACGGGGAGTCCGCTGTTCAACTTCGACGGCACGTTCCGCGGTGGATTCGGTGATCCACAGCAAACGCAGCTCGGAGTGCACTGGGTCTTTTAGCGATACGCGTCGCTTTTGCTTGGGCCTTGGTTTAGCTGATCGTCACCTGCTGCACCATGCCATGCAGCAGATGTGGCGCACCGTCTTTCGTATCGGGTACATAACACGTGAGCAGATAGGTCCCGGGCGTCAGCGTCACGGTCAACCAGCCGACCTTTCCTTTGTCGGGCCCCGTGAAACCGCCGACCGGCGCCGATACGGGTGCGCCACGCATGCCCCCCGCCAGCCACTTCTGGAAGTCGTCCAGGGTCTTACCCGGCGCAAGTCGCTCGATCGTCAGCTCATGAACCTGTGGCCCGCTGTTCTCTATGCGAATCGTGTGCGTCCCCGCCGTCAGCGGGCTCGACATTGCGAACGTGTAGTCGGATAGGGTCACCGTGATGTCCGACTTTGGTTCGGCAGCGGTCGTGGTGCCGGCCGGCGCGGGGGTCACGTCCAGTCGGCGAACCATTCCCTTCTGCACGTGCCACTTGCCGTCCGGGCTCGCGATGAAACACGCAATCAGGTAATGGCCCGGCGCCAGATTGAGCGTGACGATCGAGCTATCGGCGCTCGTTATGACGCCCGGACCACCCGGAAATGTTGGTTGCAGCCGAAGGAAGGCCTGCCACCATTCGGG
Source organism: Gemmatimonadales bacterium (assembly GCA_036781225.1). GTDB lineage: Bacteria > Gemmatimonadota > Gemmatimonadetes > Gemmatimonadales > GWC2-71-9 > 20CM-2-65-7. Next base: position 5,555 of record DAIQBJ010000084.1, read on the forward strand.
TGCGGGCCCCTTCGGTACGGCCGCGGCCTCCAGCTCTTCGAACGTCTTCCCGCTCGCTCCAAAGATCACCGCTTGGTGCATCTCTTTGCCCTGATTCAATAATCGAAACGTCGTGAGGCCCGCCGGAATCGTGTCGGGCGCAACGAACGCGTAATCAGTCGCCGCAATCGTGACGACGTTGAGTGCGGGCGCGGCAGCGGGCTTTTTCCCTGAGCACGCGACCCAGAGCGCCAGCAGCGGTGCGGCTCGAAAGCGCGAGAGGTTCACGAAGTTGGTCTCCTAGGATTGGTGGTGTAGCAGCACGACGCCGGAGAATCGCTTGAATTGCTCCCTTCGTTTCTTAGAGGCGAAAAGTCCCAACGCCTTCCAGAGCCACGCCATCCGGGGTGCGCGCTTGAGCCGCGTCGCCTCGTCGAGAATCGGCCGATACTCCGCCTCGGTCCAACCGGCGGGGGCAAAGAACGCTGTCCCGGATTCGGGGGCGAAGCGCATCGGGGCGTTGCCGGCGCGCAGTTGATTGCCCCAGCTCCGCTTCAGCCATTCGAGCAAGGCGGGCGAGCCGAGGTCGATCAGCCACCAGCGAAAGGAGGGTTGCGCCGCGAGATCCCGGGCGAGCGCCATCACATCTTCGGGCGTCAGGTAGACCAGCAGACCTTCGGCGATGACGAGCGCCTGGCGAGCCGTCGAGCCGACGCGCTGGAACACGGCTCGACGCTCGGCTGGATTGGTGAGGTCCGCGCGCACGAATTCCACCCGACATCGCGGCGTCTCCCCGGCGAGCGCTTCCTCTTTATAGGAGAGGATGCCCGCGAGGTCGACATCGACCCAGCGCAATGCGGGCGCGAAGTCCAACCGATAGGGACGTACGTCGAGGCCGGCCGCGAGGTTCAGCACGGTGTCGACGCCGTCGTCTTTGATCAGCCGCATGACGATCTCGTCCATTACCGCGGTACGGACGATCATCGGCCATGCCCATCTCCTGCCTTGCGGCATCGCGGCCAGGATCTGCTCGCCGGTTGGCCCCGCGAGGCGGCGTGCGTAGGAGTCGTGGAACAGGGCGTCGGGGCGTTCGCTTTCCATGGCCCGGTACATCGCGACCCAGCGGGCGGTGTCGGAGACGCTGGAGATTGGATTGGAATGGGGGGCGCTCATGCGGGGCAAAACGTAACGCGTGACACTAGATTTCGGCCACCAGAGCCGGTAGCTCAGTTGGTAGAGCAACGGACTTTTAATCCGTAGGTCCCGGGTTCGATCCCCGGCCGGCTCATGTTAGGCCACATCGGCCTTCATCATCGCTTCATACGACCCCATTGATCATTCACTATCCATTGTGCCGGCACCTGATACCTCGCTGCTGATCGTTCGGCTGACGGACTCGTTCAGCGACTTCTGGCCGCTGCTGGCCACGGAGCTGGACGTCCCGCTCAGCGAATGGCGCCCGGCGGAGGGCGAGCCACCTCCCCCGGGCGCTGCGCTCATTCTCATTGCCGCGGGCGGCAGCGAGCCGGACCTCCCCTCGTTCCTGACTCAGCTCACGGTCCCCTCCGATATCCCCATTGGCGCCGTCGGCGCCGCGGCGAGTCACCGTGTGGCGGCGCAGGCCGTCGCGGCGGGCGCCGCCGATTATTTCGCACTGCCCGAAGATCGGGAGGCGCTACGCGATTTCGCTGCCGCCGCACTGACGCGCCGGCGGGCGGCACTCGCCCGCGCCAGCCGGGCGCGGTTCGAGGCGCAGGCGCACGCGTTCCGCGAAATCGTCGGCGCGAGTTCGGCCCTGCGCGGCACCCTCGAGCGCGCGGCGCGTGTCCTCCCCCACGCCGATGCCACCGTACTGATCACCGGCGAGACAGGAACCGGCAAGGAGCTGCTGGCGCGGGCGCTGCACTATGGGGGTCCCCGCGCCGCCGCTCCGTTCGTCGAGCTGAACTGTGCGGCAATCCCCGCCCAGCTGCTCGAAAGCGAGCTGTTCGGGCACGAGCGCGGAGCCTTCACAGACGCCAAGACGGCCAAGCCGGGACTGTTCGAGGCGGCGGACGGTGGGACGCTATTGCTGGACGAGATCAATCGGCTCGCACCGGAGCTGCAATCCAAGCTGCTGCGCGCGTTGGAGGAGAAAACGACTCGACGCCTCGGCTCGACCTCGAGCCGCAAGGTGGATGTACGCATCATCGCTGCCACGAACGCCGACCTGGCGGCCGAAGTCCGCGCCGGGGCCTTCCGCGAAGACCTGTTCTATCGCCTGAACGTGATCAGCCTCCATCTCCCGGCCCTGCGGGAGCGGGACGACGATGTCCTCCTCCTCGCCGAGGCTTTTCTCAAGAAGTTCAGCGCGCAGTACGGCCTGCCCGAACCATCGTTCACCCCTGAGGTCCGGCGGGTCCTGCTCGCGCATACCTGGCCGGGGAACGTGCGAGAGCTGCGCAACGCGATCGAGCGCGCGCTGCTGCTTTCTACACCGGGAGATCTGGATCTTGGTGAGCTCGCGCCCGCCCGCTCCACCGTCACCTCCACAAGCGGGTTGCCGTTTCCCGCTCCACTCGCCGACATCATCCAGGCAGCGGCCCGGGCGATGCTGGAGGCGACCGGAGGCAATCGCTCGGAGGCGGCTCGCCGGCTCGGCATTTCGCGCTCGCGACTCCAACGCTTGCTGGAGGGCAGTGAGGCCGGGGAGGAGCAGGGTGACTCAGAGTGAGTCAGTTGATACGAGACGCATCAGGCCGCCTTGCGTAACCATCGTAACTCCATATGGATCGCCCTGGTCTGTCGAATGCACATGAGGACCGGCGAACCTCCACTTCGGGGACTCCCGTGATCCGTGGACTTTTGTTGATCTGCAGCGCCGCGGCGCTGCTGAGCTGCAGTGATCCGTCCGCACCCTCCAGCGTGCCCGACGCGCAGCTGCATATCATCACACAAGACACGACCGCTCCGGCGCTCGATTCTACCGTCGCGCGCTTTTGGGCCAAGGTCGGTGACGGCAGGGAGGTTCGCATCGGATACCAGCCCCCCGCCGACAGCGGCGAGGATTTCGTCCGCTTTGAAGTGCCCGGGGACGCCCTCCTCCGCAAGCCGGATGGGACCGCATTTCAACAAGGCGATTCGATTCAGATCACGCTGACCGTCGTCGATCCGATCCGGTTCTTGGTGCGGTTCGAGCCGGCAGGACTGCAGTTCAACGCCAATCAACCGGCTCGATTGAAGTTCCACTATTTGCACGCGGACCACGACTTCGATGGCAACGGCGTCATCAACGCCGCCGACAGTACGATCGAGCACACGCTCGATCTCTGGCGGCGGGAGAGCGGGGCCACGGTCTGGTTCCGCATCGGATCCGTCAAGTTTGAAGAGCTCGACGAAATCGACGCGAATATCCTTTCGTTCAGCGAATACGCTATCGCCTGGTGAGCGGAACGTGACGATTGATACAGGCGGCTCGTGGGCCGGCGAATGGGCGTTCTTTCGGCAGGTCGAAGGATGGTCTGCCGCGGGACGGCACCGTGATGTGCTCGACGCCCTGGAGCGGTTACCGGTGGAGGTGCGCGAAGGGCGCACCCGCAGCGCGCTGCTCGCGGCGGAGGCGAACGGCCGGCTGGGCAATTACGCCGAGGCCGCGCGCTGGGCGGACGTCGCCACCACGCTCGCGCGCACCCGCGGTGAGGCGCACGCCGCTTTGCGCGCGCGGAACTATCGCGGCGCCATTGCGCTGCGGCACGGCGATGTGGCTGAAGCCGAGGGGCACTTTGAAGCCGGCATCGAGATGGCGCGCGCGCTCCAGGACCACACCGCAGAAGCGCGAGGCTTCAACAATCTTGGCATTCTGGCCAACATTCGCGGTGACCCCGAGACGGCGCTCGCCAACTACCGCCTCGCTCTGGTCGCCTACCAGCACGTCGGCCATGTGCGCGGGATGGCGGAGACGAATCACAACATCGGCATCAGCCTCCGCGACCAGGGGAACGCGCAGGCCGCCCTCGGAGCTGCGGAGGAGGCGGTGCGCCTCGCGACGCAGGTCGGTGACGAACAGCTGATCGCGTTGGCGTCGACCGGCCGGGCCGAGCTGCACGTCCTGGTTGGTGACCCGGCCTTCGCGCGCGCCGAGCTGCAGCGCGCGGAGGAGCGGTACAATCGAATCGGGTTTCGCGCGGGACTGCCCGAAGTCTGGCGTGTCCAGGCCGCTGTCGCGCGCGCGACGCACGACCTCTCTCAGGCCGTCTTTCTGCTGCGGCGGGCCGCGGGCCTGGCGACGGAATTCGGCAGCACGGATACCCTTGCCGATATCGAGCGCGATCTCAGCGCGGCGCTCGCTGCCAGCGGTGACGTCGTCGGCGCGCGCGCGGCGCGTGAGCGCGCAGCGGCACTGTATCAGCGCATCGGTGCCGCTCACGCGGCCAGCCGGCTCCCCGAACTGTGAGTTGACTCGTTTCGAGCCAGCCGCGCCCATCCCGAGGCAGTCGCTTGAAATGATGAATGTCCAACAAGTTCAGAATCAATCACTTACAGATGGTACGCCGATTGCCCTTCCGAGTGGGCGCAGGCGCTGTTCGTAGAAAACCCATCACGGGAGGAATCATGAACGGCAGGATTGGTCTTATCAGCGCGCCACTCATTGCGGCGTTGTTCGCCGCTTGCTCTGATAGCACTGGCGGGCGTCTCACCCTTGCGCTGTCGTCGGTTCGTCCGGCCGCTCCGATTGCGAGCGGCACTCTTCTGGGCGGTATGGCTTCGCCGGCCGTCATCACCGCGGGCGATAGCACCGTGATCACACTCGGCAACGACACGATCATCCTTCGCAGTGCTCAACTCGTGCTGCGTGAGGTAGAGCTGAAGCGTGTTGAAGCGGCCGAGTGCGACTCGATCGCGAGCAACGGCGACTGCGAGGAGTTCGAAACGGGCACGACGCTCGTGTCGCTGCCACTTGGCTCGACCGCTACGGAAGCCGTCGTGAGCGTGAACGCTCCGGCCGGCATGTACGACAAACTCGAGTTCAAGATCCACAAGCCCGAGTCGTCGGACGATGCGGCGTTCATCGCGGCAAATCCAAACTTCGATGGCGTCTCGATCCGCGTAACCGGCACCTACAGCCAGGCCGGCTCGCGGAGTGATTTCACCT
>DAIQBJ010000085.1:0-10611 GCA_036781225.1 Gemmatimonadales bacterium
AACGCGTGCACGCGGAGCTCGGCGACGTCGTAGCCGGCCGCCGGCCGGGTCGGACCCGGCGCGACGAAATCACCATCTTCGACAGCAGCGGAACAGCCCTCCAGGACGTCGCCGCCGCCATCGCGGTCTACGAGAAGGCGCGCGCCACCGGGCGCGGAACAGAGGTAAAGCTCGATGCGTGACATCCTCACGAACTTCTTCTGAATCTGACGGACTCTTCAAGGAGATGAACTCATGAAATGGATTACTCGCGAACGCGCGCGTGTCGATCGCATCGCTTGCCCGTGGATGATCTCGCGGTTCATCGATTCGGCGCCCGAGTTTATTTTCGTGCCCGCCCGCGATGTGCTCGCGGAAGCGAAGCGTCGAGACGCTATTCCGTACGACATCCCTGATGTCGAGCTCGGACACCACGGTCCGGAGTGCTCGTTCGACGCCTTCGTCGATCGCTACGAGCTCTCCGATCCGGCGCTGCGTGCGCTGGCGGTGATCGTGCGCGGTGCGGACACTGACGATCGCGGCGTCACTCCAGAATCGGCGGGCCTGTACGCGGCAGCGACAGGATTCCAAGCGAACAGCCACGATGACTTCGACAACATGGCCAAGCAGTTCCCGATGTACGACGCCTTCTATACGTACTGCCAACAGCACGTGAAGACAGCGCCGCAGCCGCGCGTTCTGTTCGTGTGTCAACACGGTGCTGCGAAGAGCGTGGTCGGGGCAGCACACTTCCGACGCCTTGCCGAACAGCGCGGGATCTCGGTCGGCGCCGTCGCGGCCGGGACGGAGCCCGATCCGCAGCTTGCGCCCGGCGCAGTGAAAGGGCTCGCTAGAGACGGACTCCAGCCCTCGCCCTCGCGTCCCCGGCCGGTGACACTCTACGACCTCGACAGCGCCGCGCGGATCGTAAGCTTTGGCTGCGACGTCAGCCCGCGAAAGGGTCAGCGGGTGGAACAGTGGGACGTTCCGCCAGTCAGCGAGGGCTATGAGGCCGCGCGCAACCGCATCGTGTCGAATGTGGAGCGCCTCGTGGCCGAACTGGCGGGCGGGCGCTAACGTGGCACTCCGGCATCTCGGCTTCATCGACCTCCCGCCGCACCTCAAAGATGGTGGATTCGATCATGCGGCGGTGCACGAGCCAACGGGTCGGATCTACGTCGCCCACACCGCAAACGATGCTGTCGACGTGATCGACATCACGACTCAGCGATACCTGCGGTCCATTCCCGACCTACGTGCTGTCGCCGGCGCGCTCGTCGCGGAGCCCGATCTTGTCTTCACGTCGAACCGCGGGGAGAACACCGTCGGCCTGTTCACCGCCGATGTTTCGCGTGTAGAGAAAATCGGAGTCGGAATTCGCCCGAATGGCTTGGCTTACGATCCCCGGCGTGCACGACTTCTTGTCGCGCACGTCGGCGATCCAGGCGTCGCCGGCTCGTTCACCGTGTCAGTCATTGACGTCCGCGCTCGTAAACGCATCGCGGACGTCGCCGTTGCCGGGCGCACGCGCTGGGCAATCTACGATCCGGTCGGCGACGCTTTGCATGTGAACATCGCCGATCCACCGCAGATCATCGTCGTCGAGTCGGGCGATCCAGTGCGCATCCGTCGAGTCGTCGCCATCCCGCACGCGGGGCCGCACGGCCTCGATATCGACGTCGAGCGTCGTCGATTGTTCTGCGCGTGCGACGCCGGCGTCCTCGTCTCGGTGGACGCCAATAGTGGAGAGCTCGTGGAGTCGCACCCGATCTCCGGAGTTCCGGATGTCGTGTTCTTCAACGCCGCTCTAGGCCATCTGTACGTCGCGATCGGTGACCCTGGCGTCATCGAGGTGTTCGAAACAGATGTGTTGGCTCGGCGCGAGACGGTTCCAACCGAAGCCGGTGCGCATACGCTCTCATTCGACGCGACACGAAATATCGTCTGCGCGTTCATGCCGGCAACCCACCGCGCTGCAGTGTACGAGGATGGCGCTTGAGAGCTATTGTCGCCAGACTGGGTCTGAAGCACCCGAATAGCATTTCGGAGCACTCATGTTGAACAGCGTGTCGTGAGCCTGCCGATCACTTAGCGAGCCCGGCTGTAGCCACGGCGCAGGATCGCGCCGCTTCGTGAACCAACGCACCGTCAGCGTGCGCCGCCTCAGGTCGGCGGTCTTCGGTCGCACTGCGTGCCTCGTGGCCCGCGCGGTACTTGCCTTGGGCGGCCCGCTGCTCCGAACCCAATGCTAGCGATAGTCTCGTTGCGACTTCTTACCACCTCGCGGCACCGGCGGAAGCGCCCGGGTGAAGTGACGAGCTCACCTCGGCCCAGGCGTCGAGGCCGTGTGGACGGCGTAGACGTGGCCGCTCTCCTACCGAGCGCGTCTTGAACGGCGCGTCTGTGGCGTCCGCACGGCCGCACGTGAGACGCCACGAGCGTCGCCGCTTCGCTTACTGTCGTCTCGTCAGTGTTGCGTGGCCCGTCGTCTCGTCCACGACAACTCGGACTGCGAGCGGAGTCGGATGCGCACGTATGGAGATGGCGCCTTGAGCGCCGGGGACATCGATGTAGTGCAGGGCAAGATCGAACACCGTGACCGGCGCCGCGATGGGCTGTCGCTGTCGCACCCAACCGTCAGCAAGGTACGTCGACGGAGCCTCACCGGGCTTGCCCCACTCCACGAAGCCGCGCGCCTGCCCGTCGCCACCCGCGAACTCGACAAGGAGCGCAGCACGCCGCGCCTGGACATCGGCATCCGACGCGTCCGCGAATATCAGCTCGTACGCGCGCAGACGAAGCGGCGCAGCGTTTGCGACGACGTCAGTGGCTTGGACGCGTTGGCCCGTCACTGTCGGATGATCAATTGTTTCCGAGGGCCCGCAGCCCGCGATGGCGACAGCGAGTGCCGCCCCTGTCACGCACCGAACGCAACGATGTAGCAAGGAAGGCAGCATGAGTCGTTCTCCTTCATTCGCCAATGGCCGCGTGATGCCATAACGAGTTGACTGCGTTACGGATGGTTGTTAGACCAAGAATGAACCGACCTCCGGCGCCGTGGCGTCGCGAGTGTTCGTTCGATTGACGAAGGAGCCTGGCAAGCTCTGCGCTCGCCTGAACGTCGGCGAGCCGCTCGCGCATCATGCACTCGGCGAAATAGCACTCCGCGTCCATGGGTTCACTCCTTGCGGCAGATCCGGCATAGCGCCCTTCGGAGAGCGCCCGACCGTGTACGACCGCCTGATTTCGTCGGTGTAGGCGGGGAGCCGGGGTCGCGTGAACGCGTAGTGCAAGGGTTCTCGCCGTCGCGAAGACCGCTCGGCTCTCCGCCATGTAATAAAGGACGTGCGGCCAGTCCAGAAGCGCTGGGCGTGACGCGCGATGATCGGCGCGACACGTCGACCGCCGCGACAAGAGTTGCCTGTCTGGCCGAGTCGTCATCTTCAAGCCGCCCGGACATGACCGCGAGATTCGGCGGTTTGTCCGTTCGCCACGCGCGTCATGAACTCACTGATCGCCGGGTCGGAGTAGACGCCCAAGGCGTCGATCAGCGTCCCGCGGACCCCCGTCTCGGTCTCGATCGCATACACGATCGCCATCTCGCCGGGATCCGAGTCGTGCTCGAACCGGAAGCACTCGCAGATCCGTACCTCAGTGGCTCGGAACGTCACGCCGGTGCCGAATTCGCGTAAGCCGTCCGCAGTAACGCCGAAGTGCCCCGCGAAGCCTCGGCGATTCAAGTCATCGATGGTCTCGTCCAGAGTGAGCTCGTCGGGCCTCTTCGTGCTCATCCTCTCCACTCCTTGCTGGTCGCGCCCAAGCGCCAGATCGCATGCTGCAGGGCGCTCGCGCGGCTTATCGTGTCGTCTGGTAACATATGTTCCATGAGGCAATATGCAGTGGAACATGCGTTTCAGCGCGAGTCAAGGGTCATCGGTCGGGTTTGTCCGGCTGCAAAACGGCGCGACCACTTATCGACCTGCACCAGCGTGAAACTATTGTTTCGTCGTAACTTACGAGACGGGCCGGCAGAGACCGCTCCGCCGTCGAGTTTCGGCGTTTGATCCCCGCGACGAGCGCAGAGACATCATCGTCGTTGGATTATTCGAGCGCTGAAAGAAGAAATGGTGTCGAGCACGGTACGCAGGCTTCCGAATGTGAGGCTCAATCAAGGTGCGCCGAGCACGACGCGTTTCGAGACATATGTCGTGGGGCGTCTGGATTTAAGGCGCGAAGGACTCGAAGTATTTAAGCACGACAACGCGACTCTTCGGCGACGCGCCTTTCAGTTCCTTGACGAAGATGTCGAGGTTGCCGTCGTTGCCCAAACGAGCTCGTCCGTCTTCCGGCGGTTGTGTCACTGGCCGTTCCCAGTTATCCCAGTGCGTGGGCAGCACAATTCGGGGAAAGTTCAGAGCCTTCAGCAACCGTGGCGTGAAGTCGTGGATCTGGCTCCGTCCGAATGGCGCCACGAGAGCGACATCTGGTTTCAGCCCACTAATCGCCCTCTCGGAGAAGTTTCCGCTACTCATGAGAAAGACCTGAAACTTCCGATCGATCGTCAGCAAATAGATGAACGTATCGCCGTCAGGCATGTCCTTGATCGTCTGAGGAACGCCAGGCACCGACGTCAATCTGCCAGGGAACGGTACCTTCTTGTTCGGCGCGAGCGCATGCAAACTCGGGATGACCTCGATCGCATAGCCGTCGAATTGCATCAGCTCTCCGCCTCGACAGGCCACCAGGCGGTCTTCGGGTATGCCGTAAGCGCGGAGCATGTTCATGTGTGACTCCGAGCCGATGACCATTGCCGAGGTCTTCTTCGCGATGTACGGAACGTCCGCGATGTGGTCGAAGTGACCATGCCCGATGAGGATGTGGTCGGCCCTGGTGACGTGCTGATCGATCAAGCCGGCCTCGAGCGTCAGCAGTGCGTCTGGATTGGGCTTGCCACTGAAGAACCCCGCTTCGGTCCGACTGAGCCACGGGTCGACGAGGACCGTCCGATTGCCGAAGCGGATCTCCCAACCGTTCGTGCCGAGCCATCTGAAATTGACGCCCGAGGTTCCAGGCCCACCACTCGCTGGTGCCGTCTCAGCGCCCTCAGCCACGCCCGGCGTCAGCATCACGTCCCGTATCTCGACGAGAGCGGTCGCCATTCCGACGCTGAGGCCGCCTTCGAGAAATCCGCGACGCGAGATGCGCGCCGGCGCGGCTTCTAGTAGATCTAGAACACACATCGTCGTGTCCTCCAAGCGTGTCCCAAAGCTCCCTACCTGACTCGCTGGCGCAGCGACTCGAACGTGCCACCGTAGAAAGCAACATTATGGAAGGCTTCCCCGGTGATCGCTTCGGCGACCGCGCGCGCCTGCGTGCCGTCGCGACCGAAAACAATCACCCGGGTGTTGTGGTCTTCCATCGGCAGACGTCCGTCGTCCTTGGCCCGTCGCACTTCGCCGACGTCCTTGCCTCGCTCCAGCCCGCGCACGGACACGCTCACTGCTCGCGGCAGCGTTCCAGCCCGAAAGTCCTCGGGATCACGCGCGTCGATGAACACCGCGGAGCGATCCACCTCGTGGACATACGCGACCGCGTCGAGCTCAATTTGGGTCGTGCCGCCGAGAGCGCGCCACACTGGAATGCCGAGCTGGTAACGTCGGACGTTCGTAAAGCCAGCCGCCAACAGCTCCTCGCTTAGCCGTTTGCTGCGACCGCAGAAGGGGCCGCTACAGTACAGAACGATTGGCGATTCCTTTTCGCCGCCCAGCGCACGCTCGATCTCGCCAGCGTCGGGCACGTACTGTGACATCGGGAGACCGGGTTTCCCGCTGACGTTCAGCGCGCCCGGAATGTGGCTGATCGCATACTCCTTCGGCGGACGGGCATCGAACACGACGGCACTTCCGTCCGCTAGGACGCGGCGGAGGTCTTCTGTGCTCACCTCCGGCGTCTTCTGGTCCGGCTCCTCGAGCGTGGCCTGGCTGATCGGCTTCGGTGTTTCGGCGGCCACCCGAGCGCCGTGGGCGACCAACATCGCTACAGCAACCGCGATAAGGAAACGAAGCATCAACGGCCTCCTCAGAGTCCAAACCTTTTGCAAGCGCGATTGATATACGTTGCGCGCCCGATGCAGCTAGCGGGCACGGTACAGGCGGGCTTGGTCGTTTCCCACTGACAAGTTCCTGACGTCGTCGTCAGGAGGCGCGCGAGGTTTGTGGGGCTCTAATCCCGCAGCACAGGAGGCCGACCGACATCCGGATCAATTTCGCTAGTCGGAGCGTTCAAAAACTCGACGAGATCCGCCTGCTCCGCGACTGTGAGGCCGAGCGGCCGCACTTCGCTCGAGATACGATCCGGTAGCCACTAGCGGGCGCCAATGGGCGCGCTCTCGCCGGTCAGCAACTGACCGTTCATACCGAGCGGGCCGTGGAATTTGCAAGTGAACGCGAGAACACCCGAGGCCGGAAAGGTGACCTCGAATTGCACCTTCCCTTTCGGAGGGATGTCTTTATCGATGCCGAGAGAAGAAATACTGATGTTGTGCAGCGTGCTCGCCTCGCTCTCCACTACCAGCGTCAGCTTCTGCCCCGGCTTCCCGCGCAGGAAGGTCGGCGAGAAGTAATAGTCGTCGGCCTCGAGCTCGAGCCTCGACAGGTTCCGCACGTCCTTGGTTCCATGGTCGGCGTAGCTCACGCCGGCGATAGTCAGAGACTTGCCCTTCTCCGAGCGCGCGGTGTTGGTTCGCTCGGTCGCCGGCGTCGTGGCTGCCGTGCCCGAGACGGGCTGCACGGCGATCTTGCGCGGAGCATTGCCCACGGCGATGGTCGCCGTCACTGTGCGGTTCGCCAAGTCCACCACCGAGACGTCGTTGGAGCCTTCGTCGGTCACAAAGGCCGTGCGGCCGTCGGAGCTGGATGCGCTCCAGTGCGGAGTCTTGCCCACCGCGACCGTGCCGGCGAGCGTGTTGTTCGCAGTGTTCAGGATACCGAGCTCGCCGGGCCCCTGGACCACGGCCAGCGCCCACCGGCCGTCAGGCGTGAAGGGCGCGTAGTGCGGCGAGGCGCCCACGGGGATCTGCGCGACGATCTGATTGCTGGCCGTGTCCAGCACCTGAATCGCATCGACACCGGCCAGCGTAAAGAAGATCCGGCGGCCGTCGGGGCTCAACTCGAGGCCGCGCGGCGTCTTGTCCAGGGGGACTCGCGCCACTTCCTTCCACGAGGTCAGGTCGAGTCGCACGAGCGCCGTGGCGCCTTGCTTTTGGGAGGCCACCCACCCGATGCGCCCATCCCGGCTCAATGTGCCGTTGTGCGGCTGGGCAACTGGGACGGTGCCGATCACGCGGTCAGTCGCCGTGTTGATGACCTGCGCCTGGTTCGAGCCCCAGCCCGAGACGAGCACCCGGCTGCCGCCTCCCGAGATCGCGAGGCCGTGAGGATTCGTACCCACGTCGATGCTGGTGACGACGCGATCCGAGGCGGCGTCGATGACACTCACCGTGGCGGCGCCGTCACTGCTGACGTAGACCTTGCGGCCGTCCGGCGTCATCACAAGGCCGTGCGGCCCCTTCGGTACCGGAATCGTGGTGAGGACCTTGTTCTGAACCGTATCGATGACGGCCACAGCATCGTCCTTGAACAGCCCGACATAGGCCTTGGGCGCTTCGGCAGCCGTGACAGCGCCTGTCCAAACCCATCCGCCCAGCGCGCCTAGCACCCAAATAGCCAACGCCACACGCTTCAACATCGTGATGCCTCCGGAAGAAGTAAGCTCATCCACTCGTGCTAACGTCGCGATTGGTGATTGGTTCCGGATCGCGCCAGACCGGAGTGAAACGATGACAAGCCACGGACACGATCACACCGAGCCCCATGTCGCGGTCTTGCCCTCCTACCGAGGCTTGCCGCTGACCGCCGCGCAAAGAAAACGCTGACGGCCGCGGTGATCGTCGTGCTGGCAATTCTCATCGGCTGGCTGCTCTTCCTGTTTCCGGCGTACTGGGACTGAACGGTCGCGAGCAGCTCACAGGCTCCTCAGCGTTGAGGCTGTGGTACCGCAACGACGGCGCCAGGCACCGCCGCCCGATTATGCTCGCAGAAGTTTAAAGCCGCTCGCCAAACGCCGCCGCTCCGCTCACAGTCCGCCTGCGCACCGGTTGTCGGCGGAACCCATGAGCCGTACTGCGAAGCGGGCGAGCACCCGATGAAGGGAACCAGGACACCGGCGATGACAATCCGCGTGAGCCAACGGTTCATGACGTTCCCTTCAGGCGCCCCTTCGACGCAGGGGCCGATTCACCAGGCTGCCTGCGTGGTCATTGGACACGGGCGTGCGCCTTGCTCGGGCCTGTCGTCGTATGAGACGGCACACGTTGCTCGCCGCGCTCCTTCTCGTCGTAACCAGCTCGGCCACGGCCGCGGAGGATAGTCAACGGATCGAAGGGCTTATTACCGCGGTTCATCGCAACGACTTCGTGCTCAGCAGCGACGGCCGACAAATCGTCGTGGACGTGTCCTCGCTTGGCGGCGTGACAGCGGCAATCGCTCAGGGTCAGCGCATTGCGGCCATCGGGACGATGGCGCCCGGCGGTCAGACATTTCACGCGATTCGTCTAGAGTCTGCGACAAAGAGGCAGTGACCGACCTAATGCGTCTGGCCGCCGACCGTACCGACAAATCCCCCGGCGGCAGTCAGCGTCCCATCCACGATGCGCACAGGCAGCATCGGCAGCCGCCGAGGCGCAGGTCCATTGATAACTCGTGCGCGCTCCTTCGGATCGAACTGGGCCGCGTGACACGAGCAGAAGAGCGCTTTGGCGTCGGCCTTCCACATCGACACGGGACACCCTTGGTGTGTGCAGATCGCCGAGTAAGCCACAACACCGTCGGCCGCGTATTCCTGGGTGTCCGCGCTGAGCTGTGCGGGGTCGAGCCGAACCAGGACTACCTGATTGAGAAGCGATCCGTCCCTGATCACTTTGCTTTCCGGATCCATCGGGTACGCCAACTGCTGTGGGCCGCCGAGAGGAAGATCCTCGGGCTTGATGATTTGTCCCGCTCTGTCGCCGAACGGGAACACGAATCGATCACCGCTCTGCGGACGAGCAATTTTTGGATCGTCAGCTGCCGCGACCGAGACCCTTTGGACGATGAGACCGAGTCCCAGCACTGCCTTCAGTAGGGTCCGGCGGTCTCGATACAGCGTTTGGGAGGGCGTCGGAAAGCTGTTGAGGCGTAGAGTCGTGCGAAGCAGGCATAGGCTGCGCTTCAGAGCACTCGAAACCCGCATGCCGTTCGGACCGTAACGCTAGATACATGTCACGTCAAGCGTTACACTCCGATGAAAAACTCGGACAGCACCATGTGTCGCGCGGAGGATCTGTCATGCGAAGCATCGTCGTAGCGACGGTCATTGGGACGATCATTGCTGCGGCGTCGTCGCTGCTCGCACAGCGGCCTACCTCTAACACCGTTCACACTCCTCCGTTCGATCTTCAAGATCCCGCGGTTTTCGAGGCGGGCGCACGAGTCTGACAGAACGCTTAGAGAGCGTCGTACGCCGGAAACTGCTTCGCCATGTTGTCGTGGTCATTCTTCGCGATCGCCTGGAAGCCGGTGGCGACGGCGTAGAGCCCGGCGGACTCTGGCGTGAGCTGTCGCGCGTCGGTGTCGGCACCCCGTACGATCTCGGCGAGGGCGTGCAACGCTGGATCGGTCAGCTTGTACTTGTCGAGAAACGCGTCGAACGAGCAGCGCGGCCCATGATGGCCGAGCTCCACTTCCGGAATGTCGTAGGGGATCGCGCCCTCGCGCTCCGCGACTTGCCGCACCTGGTTGCTCGGGACGAACAAAAACGTCGGCTCCTTGTCGATGAAGCGGCTGATCAACCAGGGGCACGCGATGCGATCCACGCGCGCCCTCTCGCGGGTCACCCACTTCATATGTCGACCGCCTCCTTACTTGCGGCTGTTCGTCTGGTCGAGCGCCGCCTTGAGCGCCTGAGCCAGCTTCGTCGGGTCGTCGTTGGCCCAGAAGTGCATATAGAACAGCCGTGGCGTGTCCATGAGCGCGTGATTGTGGATTGCCGTGACGTCGACTCCATGTTGTCGGAGTGTCTTGGCGACGGCATTTACTTCCTTGTCGATGAGCACGAAGTCACCGGTGATGGCCGCCTGGCCGTCAGCCGTCGGCTGGAAGTTCATCACGGTCACGACACCCATGCCTGGCAGGAGCGCCTGGCCCATTTCTGTGATCGCTTCGGCTCGCGGGACGGTGACCTGAAACACTCCGCTGCCCACGTCCCGTCCTGAGCGCCCGAGCGCCTGCTCGATTGCCTTCGTATCCAGCGTGGGGCCCGTCGGCGCCGCGGCCGCTGCCGGCGCGCCGCCGAGTGGCGTGCCGCTGGCCGAGAGCGCCTGACGGAGTGCTCGCGCCAGCTGGACCGCATCGCCGTGACCGCCGTAGTGCATGTACATCACGTGAGGCGACATCTCGTTGAGGTGATTGTGGACGGCCGTCACCTCGAGACCACCGGCAAAGAGCCCAGACATCACCGCCGGCACCTCTTGGTCAAGGAGGACGAGGTCGCCCATGACCATCGCGTGATCACCGATCTGCTTGAACGCCGCGTACG
>DAIQBJ010000086.1:0-7490 GCA_036781225.1 Gemmatimonadales bacterium
GGCACATCCCGAACGGCAATCGCACCTACTACCTGACGCGCAGCCAGCCGCCGTATTTCGCCGCGATGGTCGGGTTGTACGCCCGCGCTACGGACACCGCGCGGGCGCTCGTCTACCTCGACGCGATGGAGAAGGAACACGCCTTTTGGATGGATGGGGCCGATACGCTGTCGATCGGACATGCGTATCGGCGCGTGGTCCGACTTCCCGGGGGTGTGGTGTTGAATCGTTATTGGGACGACTCGAACGAGCCCAGGCCCGAGTCCTACCGCCCCGATGTCGAGATCGGGCAGACGCTCCCCGAGTCGCTCCGGGCCGGGTTCTATCGCAACGCGCGCGCGACGGCGGAGAGCGGCTGGGACTTCTCGAGCCGCTGGATGCGCAATCCCAAGGACCTGCGCACGCTCGAGACGATCGACCTGATTCCCGTGGACCTCAACAGTCTCTTGTACAACGCCGAGCGCACGATTGCGGCGCTGCGAGCGTTCCGGCATGGCGCGGGAGATTCCGCGGTCGCGCAGCGATTCAACCAGCGGGCGGATGCTCGCCGCGACGCGATCCTGGCGATGTACGATCCAAAACAGCAATACTTTTTCGACCGGCGCTGGCGCACCGGTGAGCTGGTGACCGATCGACCCACGCTTGCGGCCGCGGCGCCGCTGTATTTCGGGATCGCGACGGCGGAGCAGGGCCGCAGCGTGGCCGCTCGCCTCGAGCGCGACTTTCTCAAGCCTGGCGGGTTTGTCACGACGAACTTCGTGTCCGGCCAGCAGTGGGATGGGCCCAATGGATGGCCGCCGCTCGAGTGGCTTACTATAGAAGGGGTGCGCCGCTATGGCCGGGCCGATCTTTCGGACAAGGCCGCCACCCGGTGGCTTACGCTCATCCAGCGCACCTACAAGGCGACCGGACGTATGATGGAGAAGTATGACGTGGTCAATCTCAACAAGAAAGCCGGCGGAGGAGAGTATCCCACGCAGGACGGCTTCGGCTGGACGAACGGGGTTACATTGGCGTTATGCGCACAACCGGCACAGTCGCAAATCTGCAAAAACTAGGCGCACTCAGCCTCTGCATTGCGGCGTTCTGTCTTCCGCAGCAGCGGGATATCGTACTTGCTACCACTACATCGACGCGCGATGCCGGCCTGCTCGATTCGCTGCTTCCCCTCTTCGAGGCGAAGTCCGGTTACAAAGTGAAGGTGATCGCGGTCGGCACGGGCCAGGCGATCGAGATGGCCCGGCGCGGCGATGCGGAAGTCGTGCTGGTGCATGCGCCCGAGCTCGAGCAGGCGATGGTCGACTCGGGTTTCTTCGTGCGCCGGCGGCTGGTGATGCACAATGACTTCCTGGTGGTGGGACCGGAGAACGATCCTGCGACAATTCGCGGTGGGCACGATGCCGTCGCTGCCATGCGAGCGATCTCGCGCGCGCGCGCGCCGTTCGTGTCGCGCGGCGACCGCTCGGGAACGCACCTGCTCGAGCTGAAGCTGTGGCGCCTGCTCGGCGAAACGCCGCCGGCTCCCGGGAGCTGGTACATCGAGGCGGGGCAGGGCATGGGTGCGACTCTCCAGATGGCCGACCAGAAGCGCGCGTACACGATCACCGATCGGTCGACGTTTCTGGTCTGGCGGCCCAAGCTGGAGCTCGTCCCGCTGGTGGAAGGGGATACGCTGCTCTACAACGTCTACCACGTCATGGAGGTGCCGCGCGCGGGGCCGGAGGCTCGCGCGCTGGCCGACTTCTTTGTCTCTCCCGAAGCCCAGGAATTCATTGGCAAGTTTGGAACGAGCCGTTTCGGCCGACCGTTGTTCACCCCGGACGCGCTGCCCGCCAGCCCGTCAGCGCGTCCCGCCCGTCCCTAGAACGCCTGGTCCCACCGTTGTGACAAGCGAATCGCCGAGCTGATCAGCCCCACCATGCTGTAGGTCTGCACAAAATTCCCCCACTGCTCCTTGGTCTGCGGATCGATATGTTCGGCGAGCAGGCCGTGGCGGTTGCGACACGCCAGGACGTACTCAAACATCCGCCGGGCCTCGTCGCGCTCGCCGATCGCCGCGAGCGCGTTGATGTACCAGAAGGTGCACACCAGAAACGCGTTCGAGGGCGTGCCGAAATCGTCAGGGGTCGTGTAGCGAAACACGAACTCGCCCCGTTTCAGGTGCTTCCCGATGGCTCGCACCGTTGCGGCGAAGCGGGGATCGTCGTCCGTCACGAAGAACAGCTCGTTGAGCCTGAGCAGGCTCGCGTCCAGCGTGTCGCCGTCGAACGTCGCGACGAAGGTCCCCAGGCTTGCGTTCCAGGCGCGCTTGGAGATCACGTCGTGCATCTGGCGCGCGTGATTGCACCAGTACGCCGCCCGGTCGGCGAGGCCGAGTTGTTTCGCGATGCGGCTCAGCCGCTCGCATCCGACCCAGCACATCACCGCCGAGAACGTGTGGACGTGCGTGCGGCCGCGCAGCTCCCACAGACCGGCGTCGGGCTGATCGAACAGTTTGACGCAGCGCTCACCCAGCGGCTCGAGGCGCCGGAACAGCGACTCGTCGCCCTGGCGCACGAGTCGCCGGTCGTAGAACACGTGCGTGGCGGCCATGATGGACGAGCCGTACACGTCGTGTTGCGCCTGCTGAGAGGCCTGGTTGCCGACGCGGACCGGTCCGATGCCCCGGTAGCCCGGCAGTGACTCCACGATCCTCTCGGGCGGCAGGCGATGGCCCGTGATGGTGTACACGGGATCGAGGGGCCGGTCTGCAGACTCCGCGACGATGTTGAGAAT
This sequence comes from Gemmatimonadales bacterium, assembly GCA_036781225.1. Classification (GTDB taxonomy): domain Bacteria; phylum Gemmatimonadota; class Gemmatimonadetes; order Gemmatimonadales; family GWC2-71-9; genus 20CM-2-65-7. Next base: position 2,776 of record DAIQBJ010000086.1, read on the forward strand.
GAAGCTGAGGTAGCGTTCCATCGTGTGCGTGGCGCCGAGCCGGTTCAGCGCGTTCACGACGAAGTACGCGTCGCGCAGCCAGCAGTGGCGGTAGTCCCAGTTGCGACTCGAATCGGCGGCTTCGGGGATCGACGTCGTCAGCGCGGCGATGATGGCGCCGGTGTCCTCGAACACGTTGAGCTTCAGGGTGATCGCGGCGCGAATCACGGCGTCCTGCCACTCGAACGGAATCGCCAGCTCGCGCACCCATTCGCGCCAGTACGCCGTCGTTTCGGCGAGGAAATGCTGGCCGACTTCGTTCGCGCCTTCCTGCAGCGTTTCGTCGGGACCGAGGACGAGGGTTACGGCGTCGTCGAGGGAAAATGCGTTCTCCTCGAGAATCGCCGTGACGGGCACGTCGGTCGTCAGGCGCAGCACGAGCGCGCTGCCGACGTAGCGAATGTGGTTCGAGCCGTAGGTCAGGGCCGTGAGCGGCTGGCCGCAGTTCTGCGCCGGGCGGGCGCGCACGCGAATGCGGGGATGGCCGGCCAACCGCTGGATGCGGCGGACGATCATCATGGGACAAAACAGCCGGCCGCGCTGCCGGAACCGCGGCGCGAAGTCGGTGATCTCGATGGCCCCTCCCGCCGAATCGGTCAGACGCGTGACGACCACCGGCGTATTGTGCAGGTACTTCTGCTCCGCGCGGACGCGGTCCGGCAGCTCGATTGCAAAGAAGCCGGCGTCGTCGGGCGCTCCAGTGCCCGCCTTGAGGAGTGAGCAGAACATCGGATCGCCGTCGAAGCGCGGAAAGCAGGCCCACGTGATTTCGGCGTGCGGATCGATGAACGCGCCGATCGTACCGTTGCCGATCAGGGCGAGATCGAGCGAACTCACGACGCCAGCCAGTGCCGGACGGCGCGGACGTTCGGGAGCCGCCAGCCCGCCGTCGTACGGCCGGCGCCCACTTTGATCGAGTAACCGCCCAGGTCGTTCACAGCCCTGAAGGCGTACTCATCGGTGAGGTCGTCCCCAACGAACACCGGCGTGCGCCCGCGAAAGGGTTCCTCGGCCATGAACTCGACCAGGGCGACGCCCTTGTCCTTGCCGGCGGGTTTCACTTCCACGATGCGCTTGCCGGGTTGGATGCGGAACTGCGCACCGAGCCTGGGCGCCAGAGATCGCACCAGGCGATGGACGTAGCTGGCGAGGCGCGGCGCACGGCGGTAGTGCAAGGCCAGCGACAGCCCCTTGTGCTCGACCAGCAGGCCTGACCGGCCGGCGGTCGCCTCGACCAGGCGAGCGTGCGCCCATGCGAGACGGTCGACCGCAAACTCGTGATGCGTGATCCGGCCACGCGCGTCGCGCCGTTCCGTGCCGTGCTGGCCCGCGGCGGGGAGACGGATGCCGTCGAGCAGCCGGTCGATGTCGGCGAGCGCGCGGCCGCTGATCAATGCCACGGCCCCTCCCGTTTTGTCGTACAGTGTGCCGATCTGGGCGCGCAAGGCGTCGTCGATGCGCTCCTTCCCGGGGGCATCGGTGAAGTCGAGCAGTGTCCCGTCGAGATCAAAGAAGTAGGCCCATTCGTCGCGCGGTGCAGGGGGGGCGGGGGGGGGTCCATCCCGCATCACAGGACGGCCCGGCTCGCTGCGACGGCGCGGTGCGAGAGCCGTCCCCGGCGCCGCATGCCGGCCGCGTCGCGCAGCATCCGCCCCGCCCAGCGGTACACGTTGAACTCCTTGATCAGCCCGCGCATCAGGCGCATCCGGGCGCGCTGCTCCTCTCGGGGCATCGTGAGCGCGAGCTGCAGCGCGGCGGCGCACTGATCGGTGTCGTACGGGTTCACAATCACCGCCTCGGGCAGCTCGCGGGACGCGCCGGTGAACTGGCTCAGGACGAGCACCCCGCCGTTATCGTCTCGGGCGGCGACAAACTCTTTCGCGACCAGGTTCATCCCGTCGTGCAGGCTCGTCACGACGCACACGTCGGCGCCGCGGTAGTACTCGTAGACAGATTCGGGCTCGTGGTGCTCGACCTTGAGGACGATGGGCGGATGCGCCGCATGCTTGAACCGCTCGTTGATGCGCGCCGCCAGCGCCTCGACCCGCGCCTGGTATTGCTGGTACTGCTCGATACGCGTTCGCGTCGGAGCCGCGAGCTGGACGAACGTGAACTTGCCGAGCCATTCGGGCTGCAGCTCGAACAGTCGCTCGACAGCGCGCAGCCGCTCCTCCACGCCTTTCGTGTAGTCGAGCCGGTCCACCCCGATGCCCACGGCATGCCCCTCGGGCAATCCATGGCGCTGCCGCACAGCAGCCCGGCACTGCTCGAGTGGCACCGCTGTGGCGGCACGCGAGGGCGGCCAATCGATGGAGATCGGGTAGCGCTTGACCGCCGTGAGCTCGCCGCGGTAGGAGACGGTGAACATCTCGCGGTCGACGCGCGCCTCGATGAGGCGCTCGATCGTGTCGAGAAAATTGTTGCAGTGAAACTGTGTGTGGAATCCGAGAATGCTGCTGCCCAGCAGGCCGTCGAGCACCTCCTCGCGCCACGGGCAGATCCCGAACGCCTCCGGGTTGGGCCAGGGAATGTGCCAGAACGTGATGATGGTGGCTTCGGGCAGCGACTCGCGGATCAGGCGCGGCAGCAGCGCGAAGTGATAGTCGTGCACCAGCACAATCGGATCGTCCGACCGAGCCTCTTCGGCCACCGCGCGCGCGAACAGGCGGTTGGCCGCGGCATACTGCTCCCAGTCGGACGTGCGGAACGTCGGTCGCACGTGGGCGATGTGACACAACGGCCACAGCCCTTCATTGGCGAAGCCGTAGTAGTAGCCCGTCTCCTGCTGCTCGGTCAGCCAGACGCGGCGCAGTTGATAGGCGGGCGGTGCCGGCGGCGGCGGAACGGCGATGCGGTCGTGTGAATCCACCACGTCGCGGTCCGCCGACCCGCCGCCGTGCGCGATCCACGTGCCCGAACAGGCGCGCATGATCGGCTCGAGCGCCGTGACGAGGCCGCTCGCGGGCCGCCACACCGTGATCGCCGCCCCCCCGTTGCGACGCATGTGGATATAGGGCTCGCGGTTCGAGACGACGATCACCTCTTGCCCGCGCAGCTCCCCGCGCAGCAGGGTGCGCAACGTATCGGGCGTCCAGGCGACGTGATCCTCATCGGGGCGTCGCGGGGCCGACTCGAGGTCGCGGATCAGCGCCCGCAGGTCGCGCGCGATGGGCCGCAGCTCGGGGACGTGCGCTTTGCCGGACGGCCGCAGCAGGCCTTCGCCGCGGAGCAGGGCGCGCATCCCCTGCACCCAGCCGCGCCAGGACAGTTGCGCGATGACGACCGTGATCAGCGCGATGGTCAGGCCCAGCCCAACGAAGAACAGAAACAGGTACTTTCGCGTCTCGGCGCTGCGCCGTGCCACAAAGCTCAAATCGTGTACCAGCACGAGGCTGCCGACCGGACGGCCGGCCATGGTGATCGGTCGCACCGAGACGAGAATCGGTGCGGCGCCCGTACTGAGGACATGCGCTCCGCCGTTCACCCCGCCCCCAACGCTCCCTGCGCTCCCTGCGCTCCCTGCCGACGTTTCGGTGAACTGGTCGAGTGAGTCGCAAGTAACTACGGCGGGCAGCGACGGCGTCGCGACGCGCTCTCCCTCCGCGGGACAGAATCCGATCGCGAACAGACGCTCGTCCTGCGTGATCCGTGCGAAGAACTGCTCGAGCCGAGCGCGGTTGCCGGCGCGCAACAGGTCCTCGAGCGGCTCCTGCAGCGTGTTCGCGACCAGGGTGGCGCGGACGTCGAGATCGCGCACGAACCACTGCAGCGTCAGCTTGTCGACCAGCGGGACGACGGCCCAGCCGAGCAAGGCGAGCGCGAGCAGCAGCGGCACAACGAACCGCAGTGAGAGACGCATGCGATTCTACATACCCAAGCTCCGCAATGAGTTCCGCTTTTGCGGCATCCCTCAGCTGGGTCCTGGCCGGTACAAGATCACGTGCGCCTTCTCCAGAGTGATCAGACCGCCTCCGATCATTTCGCTCAGGTCTGGCAGAATGCCTTGAATCACCTCGTCGGCCTCGACCACTTCGATGATGATGGGCAGATCGATCGAGAGACGCAGCACCTTATCGGTGTGCAGCTTGCTCGACGCGCCGAACCCCGCCACGCCCCGCAACACCGTCGCACCCGCCAGACGCTTGCTGCGAAAGCGCTCGCGCAGGGCCTCGTAGAGCGGTTTGCCGCGGTATTTGTCGCTCTCGCCGATGAAGACGCGCATCAGGGTGCGCTCGCCGTCCGGCTCTGGATCCAGCCCTCGAGCCCGTAGCGCGACAACGTGCCGGCGATGCCACCCGAGCGCGATATAGAGGACGGTCAAAAGAAAACTCCTGCCGTGAGTGGTTCAGGTAGGAGTCATCAGCCCGGGGGGGGGGCGGTTAAAGGCGAACTCCATCGCCAGGAGCAAACATACTGCTAAAGGGCTGTCAGCGGAGGCTTGACGCTCACTTGCGCCCGTTCTACTAGTATCGGCGCGCCAGAGCCAGAACATCGGCTGGCGATGATTCGCCTCGTCCGCAACGCCTCCGCACCGACGCTACGAAGGGACGTTCGCTGACCGGAAACTCCTGTCTAAAGGAGGCCCACCATGCTCGCCCGATTTTCCCGCTATCTCACCCTGGGCACAGCAGTGATGCTCGCGCTGTGGTCCTGCACGCGCGATACGCCGGTGCAGG
>DAIQBJ010000086.1:7590-10603 GCA_036781225.1 Gemmatimonadales bacterium
GGCACAGCAGTGATGCTCGCGCTGTGGTCCTGCACGCGCGATACGCCGGTGCAGGCGCCGCGCGCTGACGTCATCGCGCAGGGCAGCGGCGGAGCGCCGTCCAACGACAACCGGGACAGCGCCCGATTCGTGTCGTCCCTGCCGTACTTCGACAGCACAGACGTTACGAACGCCACCGTCGAGCCGGGCGAACCCACGGGAGCCTGCCATGACTCCATCGCACTGCCGACGCGGACCGTCTGGTATGTCTACGTCTCGAATGTCCCAGGAACGGTGCAGCTCACCACTCAGCTGCTCGGCCCAGCTCCTGGGATCGTCACCGCGTACCGCGACAGTGCCGGCCTCTTTCTGCTGCCTGTGGGATGCAATTCGAACTTCGGACCGGTCACGTTCAACGCCGATTCCGGGACGGCGTTCTTCTTCCAAGTCTCGGATTCTGCCGGCGCGGCTGGTCCGACGGTCTTCAACCTGCGCCAGGACACCATCGTACCGCCGCCGCCACCACCGGCCAACGACAACTTTGCCGATGCACGGCTTGTTCCGAGCGTGCCGTTCAGCGACACCGCGGACTTCACGGGCGCGTCGCGCGAGCCGGTCGAGCCGATCACCTGCTTCTTCCAATCGCGAACCCTATGGTACGCGTTCACGTCGCCCACGACGCGCGCGGTCTCGATTGGTGTGCAGTCGGGGTTCTTCCATGGCATCAGCGTCTACACCGGCACCTCACTGGGCAATCTGCAATTCCAGACGTGCAGCGCCGGCTCCTTCGGCTTCACTGCGGTCGCCGGCGTCACGTACTTTATCCAGGTCGGCGGGGACTTCGACGAACGGGCGATCTTCTTCGTAAACCCGCCGCCGCCCCCACAGGCAAACTTCTTCACCCAACCGTTCGATCCCTCTACGTTCGACCTCGTACAGTTCTTCGATGCGTCGTTCGACCCCGGCGGAGTCGGCATTCAGAGGTGGCAGTGGAGCTTTGGTGACGGAGGGACGAGCAACCTACAATCCCCGACCCATCGGTACGCAACCGATGGGGACTATCAGGTGCAGCTCACTGTTACGACGTTCGACGGGCGCAGCGGATCGATCTCGCGCGTGCTGCAGGTCAGGACGCACGATGTCGCGATCACGAGATTCACGGTGCCCAACGCCGCGAGCTCGGGGCAAACGCGCAACATCAGCGTCGGCCTGGTCAGCAACCGGGCTCCCGAAACGGTGACCGTGTTGTTGTACAAGAGTGTCCCCGGCTTCGGCGGGTATCAGCAGGTCGGTGCCCTGCAGCAGTCGGTGCCGATCCGCAGTTCGAACCGGACGACAAATTTCGATTTCAACTACACGTTCACGTCGGACGACGCGGCGGTCGGCAAGGTGACGTTCAGGGCGGTGGCCGTGATTCAGAGCGGCCGGGATGCGTTGCCCGCGGACAACGAAGCAATTGCTTCGCCGACGAAGGTGACCCGCTAAAAGAGGCGGAACGAGGTGGGAGCAGGCGCGCTTAAGGGGCGGTAGCAGCGTGTACCGCCCCCTATCGCCCCTTACCGCCGTATCTTTCCTACCATGTCGCACGTCCGCATTGCGCTGTCACAATTCCGGCCCACCAAAGGCGAGTATACGGAAAACGTCGCCCGTATCGGCGCCGTCGTAAGCCAGGCCGCACAGCTCGATCCCAAACCCGATCTCGTGGTGTTCCCCGAAACAGCGACGTCGGGCTACTTCGTGGAAGGCGGGGTGAAGGAGCTCGCCGTCACGGCAGGCTCGCTCGCGCGCGATCTCGCGGCCGCCTACAAGGGCGCGCCGATCGATGTCGTCGTCGGGTTCTACGAGCGGTTTCAAAATCACATTTACAATTCCGCGCTGTACTTGACACTCGGCAACAAGACACCGGACGTCCGACACGTCCATCGCAAGGTTTTCCTGCCCACCTACGGCGTGTTCGACGAAGAGCGCTTCGTCGATCGCGGCCAGGACGGGGTGCGCTCGTTCGAGACGGGCTGGGGTGGCAAAGCCGCGATCCTCATCTGCGAAGATGCCTGGCACTCGCTCGCCGCGACGGTCGCCGCGCTCGAAGGTGCGCAGCTGATCATCGTGCCGAGTGCGTCGCCGGCGAGGGGCCTCGGTGAAGACGAGGACTGTGAAGGCGTGACGCTTCCGGCGTCAGTCGTACGCTGGGAGCGGATCGTGCGCGGCATTGCGGAAGAGCACGGGGTGTTCGTTGCGCTCGCCAACCTCGTCGGGTTCGAAGGGGGCAAGGGATTCCCCGGCGCTTCCGCGGTGATCGATCCGACTGGCAAGATCATCGCGCGCGGTCCGTTGTTCGAGGAAGCCTTGCTCACCGCCGACATCGACTTGGACTCGCTCACGACCGCACGCTCTGATTCGCCTCTCCTCGCCGATTTACAGAGCGCCTTGCCGGTATTGACAAAGAGCTTGAGCGGGGACAAGCAATCGCAGAAAGTCAAATTCGATTCCGCCGCTAACGGCAAGCCGACGCACCACGCACCACGCACCACGCACGTCGATGTCGTAGCCAGGCAGCCGTCAGAAGATGATCCCCTGGCCATCGACCCCGAGTTGACGCGGAAGTGGCTGGTCAGTTTCCTGAAAGACGAGGTCGTGCGCCGGCGGGGGTTCAAAAAAGGGCTGGTCGGTCTCTCGGGCGGTGTGGACTCCGCCCTGACCGCGTTCCTCGCGGCCGAGGCGCTCGGCACGGACAACGTCATCGGTGTGCGCATGCCGTATCGCACGTCGAGTCCCGACAGTCTCGAGCACGCGCAGCGCGTCATCGACAAGCTCGGCATCCCGTCGCGCACGGTCGACATCTCGGACGCCGTCGATGGCCTGCTGAAACAGGTCGGTGACCACGACCCGCACCGCCTGGGCAATATCATGGCGCGCCAGCGGATGATCGTGTTGTTCGATCTCTCCGCCAAGCACCAGGCCCTCCCGCTGGGCACCAGCAACAAGTCGGAGCGGCTGCTCGGCTACTTCACCTGGCACGGCGACGACGCCCCGC
>DAIQBJ010000087.1:0-10433 GCA_036781225.1 Gemmatimonadales bacterium
TGCTCGTCGATCTGGTGCTCAATCACACCTCCAACGAGCACCCCTGGTTCCAGGAGGCGTTGCGCGACACGGCGGCGCCACACCGCAGCTGGTATCTGTGGTCCAAGACGCCAGCCCCCAACTGGCACAAGTCGCCGGTGCGCGACGAGTACTACTACGGGCTGTTCTGGAGCGGGATGCCGGATCTGAACTACAACAATCCGATGGTCCTCGCGGAGATGAAGCAGGTGGCGCAGTTCTGGCTCAAGGACATGGGCGTCGACGGCTTCCGGCTCGACGCGGTGCGACACCTGATAGAGGAAGGCGATCAGGTCTCGAATACGCCGGGTACGCACGCCGTGCTGCGGGACTTTGGCGGCTACGTCCGGCGCATCGCGTCCAAGTCCTACACGATCGGTGAGGTGTGGGACAGCACGGGCGCAATTCTGTCGTACTATCCCGATCAGCTCGATGCCTACTTCGCGTTCCCGATTTCCGAAGCGTTGATGCGAGCGGTGCGATCCGGCAAAGCCGGCGACCTGCTGGCGACTGTGGTGCGGTTTCAGAGCGTGCGGCCGGCGTGGCGCTGGGCGCCGTTTCAGCGCAATCACGATCAGACGCGCACGATGACGGCCCTCGGCAACGATGTCGCTGCCGCGAAGCTTTCGGCCACGCTCCTGCTGACGCTCCCCGGATTACCGTTCGTCTATTACGGCGAAGAGATCGGCATGACCGGCGACAAACCCGACGAGCGGCTGCGCACGCCGATGCAGTGGGCGCTCGCTCCCGCCGCCGGTTTCACCCGTGGCAAGCCGTGGGAAGCGCTGCAGCCCGATTCGTTCACGGCGAACGTGGCCGTGGAGGATCGCGACACGACGTCGCTGCTCAACCTGTACCGCCGGCTGATTCATCTGCGCGAAGCGAACGGGGAGGGGGGGGAGGCGCTGCGCAACGGCGTGCTCGTGCCGCTCGAGACCGACAACGACGCGGTTATAGCCTACGTGCGAAAGGATTCCTCACACATGGCACTCGTGCTGGCGAATCTGGGACATGAACCCGCCGAGAATGTGACGCTCAACTCGACGGACCAGGCGGTGGAGCCCGGTCGCTACGCGTTACGGAATCTGCTCGGCGGTCCATCGGCACAGACGCTCGTGGTCGGGAACGACGGCCGCGTCACGGGCTACCTCCCGCTGCCGGCGATCTCGCCACAGCAGGCCTACGTCTTCGAGATGGTCCGCTGATGGAGCGCATCCACCTCGGCGCACTCGATTACACGCTGCTCGCGATCTATTTCGTGTTCGTGCTCGGCATCGGCTGGGCACTGCGGCGCTTCGTGAGGAGCAGCGAGGACTTCTTCTTGTCGGGCCGGTCCATTCCCGCGTGGATCGCGGGCCTCGCGTTCATCTCCGCGAACCTCGGGGCGCAGGAGGTGATCGGCATGGGGGCGTCGGGTGCCAAGTATGGCATCATGACGAGCCACTTTTACTGGGTCGGCGCGATGCCCGCGATGGTATTCGTCGGCCTGTTCATGATGCCGTTCTACTACGGCTCACGGGCGCGCTCGGTCCCCGAGTACCTGAAGCTGCGCTTCGATGAGAAGACGCGGGGGTTGAACGCGATCACGTTCGCCGTCATGACCGTGTTCTCTTCAGGCATTTCGATGTACGCGCTGGCCAAGCTGCTGGAGCTGGTGCTGGGATGGAGCTTCCACGCAAGCATTATCCTGACCGGTGTCATCGTCCTCACTTACATATTTCTCGGTGGATTGACCTCAGCGATCTACAACGAAGTGCTCCAGTTCTTCCTGATCGTGCTTGGCTTCCTGCCGCTCGTGCTGCTCGGCCTCAAAGACATCGGCGGATGGCATGGCCTGACCAGTAAGCTCGCCGTCGTGGCGACGAATGCCGGCTTTGAGCCCGGCGCGTGGTCGCACTCCTGGAAGTACACCGATGCGGCGACGCACAACCCCATGGGGATCGAGTGGTTTGGATTGATCATGGGATTGGGGTTCGCGATGTCGTTCGGCTACTGGTGTACCGACTTCCTCGTCGTGCAGCGCGCGATGGCGGCGGGGTCGATGAGCGCGGCACGCCGTACACCATTGATCGCGGCCTTTCCCAAGATGCTGATGCCTTTCCTGGTGATCCTGCCGGGGATGCTGGCGATCGGCATGCACGCCACGCGTGGCGGATTCCTTCCAACCGGCAGCGACGGGCAGCCGAATTACAACCTGGCCATCCCGATGCTGCTCGCGCACTATCTGCCGACGGGCCTCCTGGGACTCGGGCTCACGGCGTTGATGGCATCGTTCATGTCGGGCATGGCGGGGAACGTCACCGCCTTCAACACGGTCTGGACGTACGACATCTATCAGACGTTCATCAAGCCGGGCCAAAGCGATTCGCACTACCTGCGCATGGGGCATGCGGCCACGGTGTTCGGTATCCTGGCCAGCGTAGTGGCCGCCTACGCGGCCACGCGCTTCAACAACATCAACGACATTCTGCAGCTCGTGTTTTCGTTCGTGAACGGGCCGCTGTTCGCGACGTTCCTGCTGGGCATGTTCTGGAAGCGCACGACCGGACATGCGGCGTTTTACGGCCTGCTCACCGGCACATTCGCCGCGGCGATGCATTACGGCCTGACGCTGTCGCACGGCGCGGTCCCCGGCATCAAAGGCGGCTTTCTCGGCGCCGTGCTCCACGTCTATCCCAGCGAGATGGCGCTGAACTTCTGGACGGCAATTATCGCGTGGTCCTCCTGTTTCGTGACGACGCTCGTGATCTCGCTGTTCACGCAACGCACCAAGACCGATGATGAGCTGCGCGGGCTGGTTTATTCATTGACGCCCAGGCAATCGGATGAGGCGATGCCGTGGTACAAGCGACCGGTGACGCTCGCGGTGATTATTCTGGTCGCGTCGGCAATTCTCAACATCATCTTCTGGTGAGCGTGCGATGAGACTCGATCTGAGGCTCCCGATTGGACTGATGTTTTCGCTATTTGGCGCGATTCTCGTGGTGTACGGATTTGTGTCGGACCGGGCGATCTACGCGCGATCGCTCGGCATCAATGTGAATCTGTGGTGGGGGCTGGTGTTGCTCGTGTTTGGGGTGCTGATGCTGTGGTTTGCAGTCCGGCGTAGAAGAACGGCGGGCCCGAGCTCACCGGGCTAGAACCCCAAGATCACCGACTCGACTTCGACGCCCTTGCCCTCGTCACGGCGCAGGGAGAGCTGCAATCGTTCGATGTGATCGAGGCGAGGCCGGTCGCCCGCGCTGCCCCGACCAGTCGCGGGGTCAACCCAGTAGTTCCATTCGCCAGGGAAGCCTTCAGGCAGCAGCACACCGCGGCCGGCGGTGAATGCCGAGAGGGGGATGGTCTTTTCACTCCATGTGGTGTCGCTGACGACGGGCGCCGTCCAGCTCGTGCCGTCGTCTTCCATGAGCGTGACGTGCAGCGTCTGCTTCGCACTCAGGCCGCGCAGGCGCAAGCGCAGTTCCCTGGCTGCGGCGATGGTCTCCTGCCTGGCTCGGACACGATCTCTGATCACCAGCGATGCGGTGTAGTCGGCTGGACTCCAGCCGCTCGTGTCGACGGGAAGCTCGAGATGGAAGACAGGCTGGCCAGTCACCTGGGACAACCGGACACGGAAGAGCCCGCGTCGTCCGGCATCGCCGATGCGGGTGAACGTCAGGCGGGCGGCGTCGCTGCCCGGATCAAATAAACGCAGTGCCGTGCCTGGATTGATGACATCAAATTTCCACGACGCTGAATCATTGTAATTCCAATCCGTTGGCTTGCCGCGCGAGCTGGCGGGAAATGTCGTGACGGCATCGCCCCGAAATACTGTCAAGACAAATTGATAGGGCCCGTCACGCATTGCGGCGGCAGGGATTGTGGCGACGCACTCATACCCGGCGACGGGACATTTCAAGAATTCTTGAAATGACGGGGCGCCGGCCCCTGCCGAGCGGCGGTAAAAGAGTACGACCGAGTCGGGTGGCGTCCGGTCGACGATTCTGGCTCTAATGTCCGCATCGCGCCCGGCGAGGTACTGGGGGGCCGCCCAGGAAATCACCGTGAGCGGGACTGTATCGAGCGGCGGCGGGTGATACTCCGTGAAGCCGATCTGCCCGACCTTCGCAGGCATCTTCGCCAAATCCACCGCGCCGCTCTCGCTCAACACGTACACCCCGGGGGTCACGGTGAAACGGCCATCCGTGGCCGACCTCACCCCCTGACCCTCTCCCGCATCCTGGGACCGTGTCACCGGTTGCACCGTGAACGAAGCGCCGAGGTCGGGCAGCGTCACGGTCATCGGCCAGGATCTGCTAATGGCCCGCGTCACAATCTTGTCCGCCCGCGGCAGCTCGAAGGGATCGCGTATCGGCACGGCATCGGGATATACCTCGAGCCGCCAGACTCCGGAGCGAACCTTGTCGAGGAAGTAGATCCCTGTCCCGCCATACGTCACTGTGGACGAAGAGCCATGGCCGTACACGCGACGCAACGCGGCCGGCTCCGGTGGCTTGGCTGTGGTGTTGCTCGTGTACATGAAGGCGTCGCGCGCGACGAGCTCGCCGAGATCGCCGTCGTAGGAGATGTGGAAGTCGCCGAAGCGCGTGTTCTCCGGATAGCCGCCGTACGACCGCCCGCGCGGCAACCGCCGCATCGCCTCGGCGGCGATGATCGCGCTCATCGCTTTGCGCGCCGTGTAGACCATGTTGAGGGCATGCGTCTGCCAGCCGAGGTTGCGCGAGGCGGTGCGGAGCATGTCATACGCGAACATCGCGGCGAATTGCGTTCCGACTGTGCGAAACGTGCGCGCCATGGCGGGATACATGGTACCGGTACGGAGGTCGGGGCTGTCGAACTCGTACACGATACGCGGCATGCGCGCGATCTCGGGCCGCTGCATGTCGGGATACGCATCGGCGCCGCGCAGGTAGTTGCCTACCAGCTCGTGCCCCGAATTCAGTCCCGTGGGATACCAGCCGAACGTCACGCCCTGCGCCTTCGACTGGCGAATCGCCGCGCCGATGCGGAAATCCTGGCTGACGTTGTAGAAGATCAGTTTGGTGCAGCCCGTGCTGCGAACCGCGTCGGTCAGTGCATTGATGTACCGCACCGAGCCCGGCAAATCCTCGGGGTGGTGCCATGGCTCATTCACGAGCTCGATGAAGAGGATCGCCGGCTCGTCTTTCAGCGCCACGTGCGTGTACGGATTCACATGGTTCAGGATCTGGCGGAGGTAGTTCACCTGCGCCGCAATCGCCCCCGAATCCGTGCCCATGCGGCCCTTGCCGTAGTACCGGCCGAAGCCGGGGGGGGGCGGCGACTGCTGCAAAGCATCAGGCCAGTTGGAGCCGTAGAGCTGGATCGGACTGAAGAGCATGTAGACGCCGCGCTCGCGAGCGCGAGCGATCAGGTAGTCCAAGAGATCCAGATGACGGTTCGCGATCAGGTTGCCGGCGCTGTCCGCCGACTCCCAGTCGCCCCAGAACGTCAGCCGTAGCCCGTCCCATCCCATGCGGGCGAACTGCGCCATGTCCTCATCGATCATTTGCTTGCGATCGCCGTGGACGTAGCCGGCGGCGCGATAGTCCGACGCCGTCGGCAGCACGTAATTCGCTCCAAAGAGCGCCACCTCTTGTTTCGTATTCCGCCAGCGCATGACGCCGCTCGAGTCGAGAAAAATCAGCTCACGCTGCGCATAGGCGCGCGGCCCGAACAACGCCAGCGCGACGCAGAGCACGATCAATCGAGGTACGGATTCTGGCTTAGTCATGCTAGCGGCCGGGATGGTACTCCCGCTCAGTATGACCGATGAGTTGGGAGCGATAGAAATAGATATCGCGCAGGTTTCCTACGGCGTAGCGTTCGGCCTGGTCGTTGAAATGCGGCGATCGGGTCGAGCCACTCTCTCCCCCGGCCGTCACCGCCCGCGCCCGCACGCTGTCGCCGAATTCCACCACGGCGACGAAGCTGTTGCCGCTCGTCCCGTACCACTTCCTGGTATTGGGGTAGGGGCGTGCCCCGAACGCGGCGAGCGAGCCCCACCCGCCCGCCGTAAACGCTACCGGAATACTCGGGTGCGCATCGTCGAAGTGCGGGGCGATGTCGTCATTGATTCGCTGGAACCGATTGATCGCGCCCCACGGCGTCTGCCACGTGCCGAAATTCGCGGCCAAGGTGTCGACGGCGTCCGCCAGCGAGCCGAGCAGATCGGCGGGCCGGGCGTGAGAAGTCGCGACGTATTGCATCACCGACACTCCGGCGGCGCGCGCATCGCGAAACACACGGCGGCCGACAAACCCACCCCAATAGACCGCCAGTGACGTCGGCACCGATTCCGCGCCCCAGCGGTAGTCCCACCCCCGCAGCGCCGCAATCGGCTCGGCGAGCTTCGTCTTGGCGCTGTCGGACGCGGCCTGATCGTACGCCGAGAGGAGCGGCGGGATCATGCGCTCGAAGGCGGGCAGGTAGCTGTCGAACGCCGCGTCCCGCAGCGTGTTCATGGTCCAATTGGTCTTGCCGGCCAGGACGCGCAGCGCGTGGTAACCGCGCGGACTCTCTTCAGTGCCGGTTTCGACATAGCGCGGATAGTTCTCGCGCTTTGGGCTCGATCCTTCTCCGGCAGCCGACCAGGGCCAGTTATTGGAGTTGTAGACCCACCCACTCGCAGGGTTCACGGCGTTCGGAGTTTCGTCGAACGAGAGCACGCCTTTATAGGCCGTGGCCGGGTTGCTGCCGTCTACGGGCTCGGTCCAATCGAAGCTCGTGTCTCGCCGCGGGATGTAATTGGAGTGGAGGTATGCGATGTTGCCTTCGGCGTCCGCAAAGAGGGTGTTGTTCGACGAATTCGTGTGCAGATCCATGATCTTGCGGAACGCGGCCAGGTCACGGGCCTTGGTGCGCGAGTACGACTGAATCAGCGCGTTCACGGGCTGCCACATCAGGCTGATGCTGACCAGCCGATTGCCCTCCTTGCGGATGACCGGCCCGTGCTGCGTGTAGTAGACGGTGAACGTCTTGCGCGCGAAGCCGCCGCCGGTCTTGTACGGCACCGTGATCTTGCGGGACCGTTGGGGCTGGTTCTCCAGAAACTCGTCGATGTTGTCCACGCCGCTCGAGGTGTGCATCCAGCCGGCGGTGGCGTTGAATCCCTGATAGATGAAGAACTGTCCCCACGTCACCGCGCCGTAGGCATTGAGCCCTTCGTCGCTCACCATTTGCAGCTCGGAACGGAAGTAGAACGACGTGTGGGGATTGATCCAGAGCAGCGCATGGTGATTGGCCGCTAGGCGCGGCGCGATGGCGATGCCGTTCGACCCGGACGGATCCGGGTCGAAGTCTCCGTCTTGAGTCTTGGGACCGGCCGCGGCTGAATCACCGTACAGGGCGGCGAGGTCTCGCACGTTGATACGCTCGATATCCCCGCCGATGCTGCCTTCGCTGAACGACAGCGCCATCCACGGCTCGAAATGCGTGATGACGCGCGGCTTCACGTCGGGGTGCTTATAGAGGAAGTAGTTCAGGCCGTCGGCAAAGGCATCCATGAGGTGGCGCAACCAGGCCGGACTCTTGGCGTACTGCGCGCGCAACGAATCGGGATCGACGAACAGCTTTTGCCGCAGATCCTGAAACACCACCGCCTCGCCCTCCGCCTCAGCCAGACGCCCCAGCGAGTTCAGGTAGTTCGTCTCGATCCGATTGAAGTCGTCTTCGGCCTGGGCGTACTCCATACCGAAGACGGCGTCGGCGTCGGTCTTGCCGTACACATGCGCGATGCCCCAGTCATCGCGGATGATGGTGACGTTCTGAGCCTGGCGCTCCCAGCGCGCAATATCCTGAGGGGAAGGCTGCTGGGTGAGGGCAACGAGCAGCAGTACGAGTGAAGTCATGGCACCGTGATGGTCATGGTCGCCTCTTTCAAGCCGTCCGCGGCGGCGGTCACGCGCATCGTCCCGCGGCCCCCCCCGGCAGGGCGGAGGATCGCGAGCCCGCGCCCGTTGAACGCGTGGCGACTGGTGGATTGGTAGGGGTCGTGGTCCTGCAAGTCTGCATTGTCGAGCGCGATGACTCTACCGCCTGAGACACTGATGCGCACCACGTTGTCCGCGGCCG
This sequence comes from Gemmatimonadales bacterium, assembly GCA_036781225.1. Lineage (GTDB taxonomy): Bacteria > Gemmatimonadota > Gemmatimonadetes > Gemmatimonadales > GWC2-71-9 > 20CM-2-65-7. The sequence continues at coordinate 8,113 of DAIQBJ010000087.1, forward strand.
GCACGACCGTGCCGCTCGAGTCGACGATCGAGAAGCGGATCAGCGTGATATCGGGTGAAGCCGCCTTGATCGTGTTGCTATCGGTGCACAGCCGCACCGCGACCGCCGGGCCGGCAGTGCGCGCTTCGGTCGTCTGGCAGCTCGATCCATCGCGCCGTTTCCCCACGGCGCGGAGGACGCCCGGCTGATACGGGACGTCCCAACTCATGTGGAGATCGTTGGTCGTCGCCGCAATCCGGGGTAGCGCGTAGGTATTCCATCCACCCGCGGTCCCCTGGGCCGGAAACTCGATGCGTTTCTCACCCAGCGAACGGCCGTTGAGGAACAGCTCGACCGCGCTGCAGTTTGTGTAGGCCAGCACCGGGATGGTTTGTCCTTCGCGACCCGGCCAGTTCCAGTGCGGCAAGAGATGCAACACGGGGCGATCGGTCCACAGGCTCTGATAGAGGAAGTAGGAATCCTTGGGGCGGCCGGTGATGTCGAGCACGCCCGAACCGAATCCCTTGAAGGGCCACATGCTCTCGCCCAAATAGTCGACGCCCGTCCACATGAAGTCGCCGGCGAAATAGTCGCGCATGGTGATCCACTTCCACAACCGCTCGACCTGCAGCATGCCGGTCGCATAGTTGGGCCGCGGCACTGCGGAGTCACTTCCGAGCGAGTAACGCTCGTCGAAGCTCTGAAAGATCGATCCGCTCTCGGTGCCGACCATCTTCCAGCCCGGATGATCGTGCCGGTCCTGCTCGGCAAACATTTCGCGGCGTTCATGCCAGCGGTCGACGTAGTTGTAGCCGACCACGTCTTCGGCCGAGAGAAATGCCTCCAGCGCTGGGTGGCCGTCGGCGTAGATCTGATCGTTGCCCGTCGTGACGGCTCGCGTGGGATCCTCGCGGTGAAAGACGTCCAGGAGCCGCCGCAGGACCTTCACGCCCGAGTCGGACGTTTGCTCGCCGATCTCGTTGCCGGCGCTCCACAGCACGATCGACGGATGATTGCGGTCGCGCTGCACGAAGTCGGTCACGTCGCGCTCGCCCCACTCCGCGAAGTAGCGATGATAGCCCGCGGGCACCTTGCCGAATGTCCACTCATCGAACGCCTCGGCCATGACGAGAAAGCCCAGGCGATCGCACAGATCGAGGAACTCCGGCGCCGGGGGATTGTGCGACGTGCGGATGGCGTTGGCGCCCATCGCCTTGAGCGCCTGCAGCCGGCTTTCCCAGATCCGGAGCGGCACCGCGGCACCGACCGCACCGCCGTCGTGGTGGAGATTGACGCCACGCAGCTTGACCGGCCGGCCGTTCAGCAGGAAGCCGCGATCCTTATCGAACGCGATGGTGCGAACGCCGAATGTCGTTCTCACGGAATCGGTGACGCGATTTCCCTCCATAATGAGGGACCGTAGTACGTAGAGATTCGGCGCCACCACCGACCACAATTGCGGCGCGCGAAGCGCAGCGCGCTGTTCTACCTCGAGTTGTTGGCCGGCGGGAAGCGCGAACGCGGAATCCTTCCGCCCAACTTCTCGCCCAGCCGGATCGAGGATGACCGAGCGCAATACGCCGCGGCGCTGAGCCCCGTGGTGGTTTTCGAGTCGCGTGCCGATCACGACGCTCGCGGTGGCGGAATCCGCGGTGGGCGTGGTGATGGACACTCCCCAGTGGCCGACGTGCAGCGAGTCGGCCAGTGTCAGCCAGACGTGGCGATAGATCCCGCTCCCCGAATACCAGCGCGAATTGGGTTGCTCTGAGTTGTCGACTCGCACCGCAATGACGTTGACTCCGGGCTTCAGATGCTTCGTGACGTCATACGCAAAGCTGATGTACCCATAGGGTCTTTTGCCCACGTGGACGCCGTTGACCCACACGTCGCTGTTCATGTAGATGCCGTCGAATTCGAGCCATGCTTCGCGACCGCGCGCTTGGGCGGGTAGGGGAAAGCTGCGGCGATACCAGCCGATACCGGTGGGGAAGTAGCCGACGCGGCCGGCGCCGGGGGCGTCCTGACGGGGCACTCCTTCCACACTCCAGTCGTGGGGCACATCGAGCTGGCGCCACCTGTGATCATCGAATGCCGGTTGCTCGGCGCCCCCCCCGCTCGGGTCGCCGAGCGTGAACCGCCAGGCCGAGTCGATGGAGAAGCGCTGGCGCTGGGCGGCACCGGAGGGGGGTGCCAGGACGAGCAGCAGGAGCGCCGCGCTACGGGCGTGTTGCAGTGTCGATCGCAAGTGCGGATCTCGCCGCAAGGGTCAGGTGAACGCCGCCAGTCGAGTCGACGACGATCGTGGCTCCGGTAAGCAAGTCGAGATATGTCCCTGCAGCCAT
>DAIQBJ010000088.1:0-10427 GCA_036781225.1 Gemmatimonadales bacterium
GGGGCACGCCGTATCCAGAAGTGCACCGATCGCTGTTTTTCCCGATGGCGGTGGACTTGGAGGATGACGAGCGGGAGGAGCGCCCGCACTAATCGTCACGCGCATTTTCTTCTTCCAATCGCTGAGCGGCCAACCCCATTACGGGGAGATCATGACGCGAGAGACGCAACCATCGACGGGCGCGACTGTGGTCGTTCGCGGCGGTGCGCAGGGGTACGCGCAACAGGTCACCGCGGGTGCTCATCACTTCACCGTCGACGAACCGGAATCCGCCGGCGGGACGGATCGCGGGCCTGGACCTTATGAGCTGCTCCTCGCCGCGCTCGGATCGTGAATGTCCATCACCATCGCGCTGTATGCGCGACGGAAACAATGGCCGCTCGAGAACGTGGAGATCCGGTTGCGTCATTCGCGCAACCATCTCAAAGATTGCGAGCGGTGCATGACGAAGGACACCATGCTCGACCGCATCGACGCCGAGGTCAGGGTCGAGGGGCCGTTGAGCGGCGAGCAGCGCGCACGGTTGCTCGAGATTGGTGAGAAGTGCCCCGTGCATCGGACCCTGAACGCGCACATCCACGCAACGGTGATCGATGTGGAGTGACGAGCAGCACGCCACCATTTCTTCCACGAGGTGAGTATGGGGGTCATTCCGCTCAGCGACGCGTCCCGACGCCCAATCCGCATGCCAGTGGTGACGGCCTCGATCATCGCCGTGAATGTCGCCGTCTTCCTCCTCGAGCTCATTGGCGGGGATGCGTTCGTCACCAAATGGTCGCTTGTTCCTGCGGACATCGTTGCCGGTCAGCACTTGCTCACGATTCTCACGTCGATGTTCATGCATGGCAGCGTCTCTCACATCCTCGGGAACATGGTCTTCTTCTGGGCCTTTGGGCCCGAGCTCGAAGACTTGATGGGCGGCCGCAAGTATCTCGTGTACTACCTGCTCGGCGGACTCGCTGCGACGGCGGCGCAGGTTGCGGCCGATCCGACGTCCACCGTGCCCAACCTCGGTGCGAGTGGCGCGATCGCGGCGGTCATGGGCGGATTCATCGTCACCTACCCACGCGACCGGATCCGTTCGCTGCTCGTCATCTTCATCTTCGTGCGGATGGCGTACATCCCGGCAGCGCTGCTGATCGGCGTCTGGTTCTTGACGCAGCTGGTGAATCTCGGCGCCGTCGTGCAGCACCCGCAACCAGGCGGCGGCGTCGCGTATGCGGCCCACGTGGGCGGGTTCATCTTCGGAGCGGTCACCGCGCGTCTGTTCGAACGTCAGCCCGCGCTCACCGAAGCGCGGTCGGGATGAGGGCGCTGGCGGCCATCTATCCGCGGGCGGTCAGCTGTTCCATGTTCTGGGAGGAGGCAGACGATGCTTCAACATGCCCCCATGTACGCGTACATCCCGGCGAAGGACGTCGCCCGCGCCCGGCAATTCTACGAACAGACGCTTGGCTTCACCCCGCGCGGGAAGTCGCCGGCGGCGTCATGTACAAGTTTGGCGTCGGGACGGGGTGTTTCCTCTATCCGACGCCCAATGCCGGCACCTCCAAAGCGAGTCAAGCCTTCTGGCAAGTCGACAACATCGAGCGCGAGGTCTCGGACCTGAAAGCTCGGGGCGTCCGCTTTGAGGAATACGACATGCCGGGACTGAAGACCAAAGACGGCATCGCGACCAGTGGGGGCAACAGAGCCGCCTGGTTCAAGGACACCGAGGGGAACATCCTGGCGCTCGTGGAGAGCGCTCAATAACGCCTCATGCCCGCCGAGACGCTACAGAAGCCGGTCCGTTTCCTCGTCCTCTCGGCATCCCTTCGCGCGGATTCACTCAACACGCGCCTTGCCAGGCTCGGACAGCAGGTGATCCAGGAGCATGGCGGTGCCGCCGATTGGGCAGCCATGGCGGATTTTGATTGCCCGTCTTACAGCCAGGATCTGCAGGCCAAAGGGTTTCCACCGGGCGCCGCCGAGTTCAAACGGCGGCTCGAAGCGAACGACGCATTCGTGATCGCAGCCCCGGAATACAACGGCTCTTTCCCCGGATCGCTCAAGAACGCCATCGATTGGGTGTCACGCTTTCGACCACAACCGTTTCACACGCGGCACGGATTGCTGCTCTCCGCGTCCCCCTCGATGGCCGGTGGAAACCGCGGCCTGTGGGCACTGCGCGTGCCGCTCGAGCATTTGAGCGCCCGTATCTACCCCGACATGTTCTCGCTCGCCCAGGCCCATCAGGCGTTCGATGGGGGCGGTGGGATCGCGAACCCACAGCTCAAGCAGCGCTTCGAGGAGACGTGCGTCGGGTTCATGGATCTCGCGGAGGCCGCCAAGCGCTATCCCTGTGCGAAACGTGCCTGGGTCGAGTTTCTCGGCGAGCATCCCGGGGGCGCGAGCGATCGGGTCGAATAAATGACGCTGACACCTGCGGTCGGCGATCGCGACCAGAGAGCGAGGCAAGCGCTCCAGAGCGCCGCGAGGCCGTGAATGTGGTCCTCGACGTCCGCGGATTGCGCTACCAGTTGCCCAGTGGCGCCCGGCTGGTGGACGGCCTCTCGTTTGCGGTGGCCGCCGGGGAAACCCTCGCGCTGCTAGGGCGAAGCGGCGCTGGCAAAACGACGACCCTGCGTCTCGTGAATCGCCTGCTCGAGCCGACGGCGGGCGAGGTCGTGGTCGCGGGTGAGGCAAGCGAACGTCAGGACGTTACGCGCCTGCGGCGCCGCATCGGCTACGTCATTCAGGAGGTGGGGCTGTTCCCGCATTTGACGGTGGCGGGAAACATCGGGCTTTTGCCTCGCCTCGAGCGCTGGCCCGCGGACCGGATTGCGCAGCGCGTCAGCGAGCTGCTCACGCTGGTCGGACTCGACCCCGCGGGTTACGCCGCGCGGTTTCCGCACCAGTTGTCCGGCGGCCAGCGGCAGCGCGTCGGTGTGGCGCGGGCGCTGGCCCTCGATCCACCGCTGTTGCTGCTCGATGAGCCGTTTGGCGCTCTCGATCCCATCACGCGAGTCGAATTGCAGCGCGAATTTCGCGCACTCGAGAACCGGCTCCAGAAAGCCATCGTGTTCGTCACGCATGACGTCCGTGAGGGTCTGCTGCTCGCTACGCGAGTCGCGCTCATGGACAACGGGCGCCTCGTCTTTCTCGGCACTGCGGAGGAGTTCCGCGCCAGCCCCCTGCCAGCGGTTCGCCAGTTCGTGGAAGCAGCGGTATGAGCGTGTGGCAGTTCTACGCCCGCCACGCAAGCGAGGTGTGGTGGCTCGTCCTGCAGCATGTGGCGTTGGTTGGGATCTCGACTGGGATCGCCGTGCTTGTCGGTTTGCCGCTGGGCGTGCTCGTCGCCCGGCATGCCCGGTGGCGGCGGCCGGTGCTGGGCATCGCAAACGTCCTGCAGACAATTCCGAGCCTCGCACTCTTCGGACTGCTCATTCCCGTCTTTGGGATCGGCACGTGGACGGCGAGCGCCGCGCTCGTGATGTACGCGCTGCTGCCGATCGTGCGAAATACGTACGCCGGGATCACCGGCGTCGACCCGGCCATACGAGAAGCGGGGCGCGGGATGGGGATGAGCGATAGCGAGCTGCTCAGGCTCGTCGAGCTGCCGCTGGCCGCGCGCGTCATTCTCGCCGGTGTGCGCGTCGCAACGGTCGTCAGCGTCGGCATCGCGACGATCGCTGCCGCGATCGGGGCCGGTGGGCTCGGCGTGTACATCTTTCGCGGTGTCGCAACGGTGGACGACACGTTGATCCTCGCCGGCGCGCTCCCCGCTGCGCTGCTCGCACTGCTGGCCGACGGCCTGCTCGGCCTCGCTGAACGGAACCTCGTGTGGCGACCGCGCTGAACCGGGTGGTGCTCGCCGCGGTCGCGGCGGGCGGAGTGCTGAGCTGCAGCCGTCCCCAGCGCATCGTCGTCGGCGCGAAGAACTTCACCGAATCCGATCTGCTGGCCGAGATTGTCGCGCAGCAGATCGAGCGGCGCACGGGGCTCCCAGTGGAGCGGCGCCTGCACCTGGGCGGCACGTTCGTGTGCCATCAGGCGATTACGTCCGGCGCGATCGACATCTACGTCGAGTACACGGGCACAGCGTTTACCGCGATTCTCAAGCGGCCGCCCATCGCCGACGCCGACAGCGTCTATCGGTTTGTCGCCGCCGAGTACGGCCGCCGCTTCCAGCTGCACTGGACCCAGCCGTTCGGCTTCAACAACACCTTCGCGATTCTGGTGCGGCGCCGCGCCGCGACCCAGCTCGGCTTGCGCACGATCTCGGATCTGGCGCGTGTCGCGCCGAGCATGAAGGCGGGGTTCGGCTACGAGTTCCTCGAGCGCGCGGACGGCTTTCCCGGACTGGCGCAGCGGTACGGCATTCGCTTCGCGGGTCCGCCGACGTCCATGGACCTGGGACTGACCTATCGCGCCCTCGCGGATGGAAAGGTCGATGTGATCGCGGGCAACTCGACCGACGGGCAGATCGCCGCGCTCGATCTGCAACCGCTGAGCGACGACCGGGGCTACTTCCCGCCCTACCAGGCGGCGCCGGTGGTCCGGGATGCGTTGCTGGAGCAGCGGCCGGCGGTCGCCCGCGCCTTGGCGGAGCTCGGCGGCAAGATCTCAGACGACGAAATGCGGCGCCTCAATACTCAGGCGGACGTGGAACATCGTGACATCGCCGCGGTCGCCGCCGAGTGGCTCGCGGCGACGCTACCGTGATGCCGTCGGCGCTGGCTCGAACATGATCTGGTCCACGAAGCAGAATCCCCAGTCCTCACCCGGCTCGAAGCTCTTCATGATGGGATGCTTGGTCTTGTGGAAGTGCTTCGTGGCATGACGATTGGGCGAATCGTCGCAACAACCGACGTGGCCGCACTCGAGACACAGCCGCAGATGGACCCATTCGTCGCCGGTCTGGAGACATTCCTCGCAGCCGTCGGGCGTCTTCGGCTCGACAGCGCGTACCTGACTGAGATGCTTGCACTGTGGGGGCATGGTTGTCTGCTTCAAGCTAGCTAGATTCCGACGGTACGTAATCCGATGGCAACCTCGACGAGTCCCATTGCACAGGACGCTCCGGCGGTTTCTCAGCCGAGCGAGGCGTTTCCCCAACTCACGCCCGAGCAAATCGCGCGGATCGAGCCGCATGGTCGCCGCCGCCACCTCGCGACCGGGGAGGCCGTCGGTGAGCCGGGGCAGCCCGTCACCCACATTTTCGTCGTCATTTCCGGCGAGCTGAATGGGACCACCGGGCACGTCTTGCCCGGTTCGCCGGGGTTCACGATCAGGTTCACAGCGGGGATGTTTACCGGCGAGCGCTCGGTTCTTGCCGGCGGACGGTTTCTCGGTCGCATTGCCGCCATCGAGCCGACTGAAGTGATCGCGATCGAGCGCGACGAGCTGCTCAAGCTGATCCAGACGGACACCGAGTTGAGTGACATTCTCCTGCGCGCGTTCATTCTCCGCCGTTTGCAGCTGATCGAGCGGGGATTCAGCGATGTCGTCATCCTGGGGTCGTATCACTGCTCCGGGTTGCTGCACATTCTCGAGTTCCTCATGCGCAATGGCCATCCCTATGTCGTGCGCGACCTCGACAAGGATCCGGAGAGCCAGGAGCTGATCGACCGGTTCCAGCTCACCCCGAAGGATGTGCCCGTCGTGTTGTGCCGCTCGACGATCCTCAAGAACCCGACGATTCCAGAGCTCGCCGATTGCCTCGGGTTGAACCCGACCATCGATCGCGCGCAGATCTGGGACGTGGTCATCATCGGCGCTGGTCCGGCCGGACTCGGCGCGGCCGTCTACGCGGCCTCGGAAGGCCTCAATGTCGTGATCATCGAGGCCAACGCACCGGGCGGACAGGCGGGCACCAGCTCCAAAATCGAGAATTACCTCGGCTTTCCGCTCGGCATTTCCGGTCAGGAGCTCGCGGGGCGCGCGTACGATCAGGCCCATAAGTTTGGCGCCCACATGCTGGTGGCCAAACACGTCGTGCGGATCAACTGCGACCAGAAGCCGTACCGCGTGTTCCTCGACGACGCGCAGGCCGACCCGCTGCTCACCCGCGCGATCATCATCGGCTCGGGGGTCGAATACAGGAAGCTCGCCATCGAGAATCTGGCGCGGTTCGAGAACGCGGGCGTCTACTACGCCGCGACGCAGATGGAGCGGCGCCTGTGCGTGGATGAGGAAATCGCCGTGGTCGGTGGTGCGAACTCGGCCGGTCAGGCTGCAGTCTTTCTCGCCGACAAGTGCACGCGCGTGCACATGTTGATCCGCGGTGACGGCTTGTCGCAGACGATGTCTCGGTATCTGATCAGTCGAATCGAGGCGCATCCCCGCATCGAGCTGCACGCCCGCACGGAAATCGTGCAACTCGAAGGCAACGGCCATCTTGAGCACATTTCCTGGCGCCACGCTGAGACCGGCCGTGTGGAAACGAAGCCCATTCGTCACGTCTTTACGATGACGGGAGCGGAGCCGAGCACGCATTGGCTCGCGGGATGCCTTGCCCTCGACGCGAAAGGCTTTGTGAAGACCGGTGCAGCGCTGACTGTGGACGATCTGGCGGCCGCGAAATGGCCACTGCGTCGCGCTCCCTATCTGCTGGAGACCAGCCTCCCTGGCGTGCTCGCGGTGGGTGACGTGCGAAGCGGGAGCACCAAGCGGGTCGCGTCGGCCGTGGGCGAGGGCTCGATCGCCGTCGCGACGGTGCATCAGGTGTTGGCGGAGTAGCTCCTCGGGCTCTGTCGTCGGTCAATGAAACAGATCGGCGTCCTCGAGTCGAGTAAAGTTCCCCTGTGCATCGAGGAGGTAGACGATCACCGCGTATAGCGCGTCGTAGGTAAGCCGTCCGTTGCCCAGCGGCACGTCGGGCACTGCGCTGCCGAGGTAGCCCACCGTATTGAAGTAGGCCATGTCGGGATTGCCGTCGGGCTGGCCGAGGGTGCCGTCCCGCAGCCGCACCTGCACAAACACACCCACGAAATCGCCGTCCGCATCGTCGGCCGCCAGTTCGGTGCGCAACAGCTCGGTACTGAGCAAATGCGCGTTGAAAATCGTGGCGCTGGGCGCATGGCCGCTGCCGCCGAGCGGCACCTCGACGACTTCGGATGGATTCCCCTGTGAGTCGGCCAGCCAGAGCGCCGCGCACTTTGCCCCGGAGCGCATCACCGAGTCCGGAATCCCCACATCAAACGTTGCCAGGACGGTCATGGTATCGAAGTTCGCCGTCCGACCGCCGCCGAGCCCGCCGCGGGTGCTCGCGCCCAGCGGCAGCACCGATGTGCGCCGGCAGTCGGTGAGATCCCAAACGTACCGCTCGAGATCCCTATCGGAGTCGTTCGCCTTGAAGACCATTCCGGCAACGCCGTCGTGGTAGCTCGCTCGCAGCAGCTGGATGTGTGGCCGGTGCAGCGGGTCGGCGCAGCGCACGAGAAAATCGACGGCTACGCCACCGGTTGAGTCGATCTCAACCCGCCGCTCCGTCCCACCATCGCTGGTGACGATGCAGTGTGACGCCACGTTGCCGAGATCCACGACCGCGGTGCCAACCGCGAGCCCCTCGATCTCGAGTGTATCGTTGGCGTGCAGCAGGCCGAGCCGCTCGTTCCCGTCGGCGGTCGCGACGTGGTACACGTACACCTGATGGGCATCGAATCCATCGGTGGCAATCGATATGACCAGCTGCGACTGGCACATCACGACGTAGCGCAGCGCGGTCGTATTGGTCCGCTCGGCGATGAGGACGTAGCGCTCGTGGCCGTCCTTGATGCGGCATTGCGACGGCACGCCGTCGAGATCGACGATGTACGTGGCGGGTTGCAGCGGCAGAATCACCGTGTCGGTGGGAGCGACGGAGATGACGGTATCAACCGGGATTTCGCCCGACAGCTCCCGGACGCGGTACTTGTACACCGTGCCCGCGACCGCCGGCTGCGGCGCAATGATCGTCGGAAGAATCGCCAGATACGAAAGCTGCGGGGCGGCAGCCTCATGACAGGCTGCCGACCCCGCGACCATCAGAATCCCGCCGATCAAGGCAACAAATCGGGCGCAGCGTCCTACTTCGTGGTGGAGGTCGTCCAACCGCGTGTCCATCCGGCGTACCAGGGAATGTTGACCCCGCTCACCGGTGCGACCGCGCCCAGATACGGCGCGTTATCGAACGCAAAGCCGTTCACCGTGCCCGGGTTCGGCGCCACGGCTAACGTCGCCGGTGCGGAACCGGCCTTGGGCCGGAAGTCCGGCGCCAGGACTTCGAGCGGGTTCACGAGATAGTCACCGTTCACGTCGTCATTGTTGAACACGGTGATGTTGTTCGCGGCATCAGCCTCGTAGAGCGCCTCGAGGTTCGAGCCCGTGAACGCGGGTGGGGCATACGGCCCGCACGCGCCTGCAACGCCACCAGCGACACCAGGATCCGTGCCGTCCTGATCCCCCGCGACCGACAACCCGCCGCTCGCGCCCGGTGGTACCGGGGCCGTGGGCCCGAGGCTCAGCACTGCATTGCGGAGCAGTCCCGCCGCGACGGCATCGCACAGACCGGTGGGCGACAACACTGGACCACCGCCGGCAGCGCCCGAAGGCTGATCGAAATCCAGGCCGACGCCGTAGCGGTAGGCAATCGCATTCCGGACCGTCCCACTCGTGCTCTGTCGGAACAGGAATGCCTGGTTGACGCAGTTCGCGCCGGCCGCGCCTACCGAATTGAGCTGGGTATGACAGGTCGGCGGCAGGTTCGTCACCGCTGTATACCGGAACGGCTGCGCCTTACCCACGCAGGTGATATTGTAGATCGTCGGCGCAGACCGCGGTGTCGCGGTCGGCTGTCCGCCATCGATCCCGTTGTTGTCCGCTTCCATGCAACGATCGCCGTCCACGGAATCGGCCTGGACGATGATGAACTGCGCGCTGCCCCTCCAGCCGAGCACCCAGTCGATGTTGTCATCTTCGTTGGCGGTCAAGAGCAGGTGCTTCACGTTGACCGTCCCGCCGAAGTATTCGGTGCCGTCATCGAGCGAGGCGTGGACCTGCACGAAGTCCACCACGGTGTGGCTGCCCACGCCGTTGAACGTGATGCCGTTACGCTCTTTGGTCGTCGTGAAGCGCGCGCCGGCGTACTCCGACCGGACATAGCGCAGCACGCCGCTCGAGTCGGCGTCGTTACAGCCGCCGTAGACCGTGGCGGCATCCGATTCATCCTGTTCCTGGATGCAGCCGGCCGTCGAACGCGGCGAAGCCGGATTGGTACTGGACGTCGGCGAATCGCTGTTGATCGTCGCGTTGCCGTTAACGATGAGACCACCCCAGCAGCCCGGCCAACGGGAATTGGGTGGTTCACCGCGCGGACCGGCGAACGGTGGGAGCGCGCAGGTAAAGACGATCGGCTCCAGCGCGTTGCCGTCGGCCACGATGCGTCCGTCGCGCTGCACGATCAGCGCGCCCTGACCCTGGCCCACACCGCCCGATCCGAACACGCCCGTCCCGTACCAGCCCTCGATGCGGGTGCCGGGCTGGATCGTCAGCGTCGCGCCGTTGGTGACGTAAATGTTCGCGATCGAGGCGTCACCGATCTGATAGACCGTGTCCTTCTTGAACAAGCGATCGCTCGTGATGTTGGCGGTAATCACGACCCGGTCGGGCGCAACGGCGACGGGGCCGCGGCCCGGAATCGCATCACCCACGACCGCAACCGCGTTGCCGACGCTCTTATTGGCGATCGCCACGACGTCCAGCACGTTGATCTGGCCGTCGGGGGAGGCGCCGCCGGGCTCGACTCCCGGCCGCGGGCTGCCGCCCGAGCCGCCGTTGACGGGGCGCACGTTGCCGGCGATCACCCCATCGCGGTTCGACGCGTTGTCCATGAGCGGCGACACGCCGACGGAGACGTTCGCCACGTACACGACGTCGAGCACATTGATGTTGCCGTCGAGTGTCGCGTCGCCGTACTTGAGGTTCGGCGCATACTGGCCCGGCGTGAGCTGGGGCCGTTGCTGGAACGCCGCAAAGTCCTTCGGCGCGAGCCGGCTCATCCAGTCCGCTGCGCTGAACCGCGCTACTTCACCTACCACCAAGTCGGGTGCGACCGTCACACCGAGTGCGCCCGCGCGCATGAGCTCGGCATGCTCCGAGGCGGCGCCCTCGAATTGCAGCTTGAGGCTCGAGCCGACGTCGCCTGAGCCGCGCGCCTGGAACATGAGCGTTGCGATGCGCGGCGAGAGCCCGGCCGCATCGACGGCGATCAGGCGCAGCTCGCCACGGTCGGCGCGCGCTGCGTTGACCAGCACGAGACCCCGGTCGGTCGTCGACTGGCCGACGTACGCCAGGCGCGACGCATCGAACCGGAGGTAGGCCTGGACGCCCTGCAGCGGCTCGTCCAGGCGCGAATCGGCGCGGACGGCGAGGGCGATATGATCCCCCGGCGCCGCGGTTCGCGTTGA